>NZ_LT629763.1:2400000-2705000 GCF_900105255.1 Halopseudomonas sabulinigri
GCGCGCCGCCGGCATAGGCTCGGGTATCCAAAGAAACAGCCGGGCTGAATACCGACCAGGGGTTCATCGACATCAGGCCGCTGAAAACCCAGGTCACCAGCAGGCCACCTGCGCCCAAGCCGACCAGATGATGCCAGCGCCCCATACCCTGATAAGGTGAGTGCGAGCCATTGCGATAACGCCGTTTACCGTGCCAACGCATCACCCCCAGCAACATGCCAAGCAGCGCCATCACCGTCGCCGCCAGCGACAGGTACACCACGGTGTTGTGCCAGGCAGGTTGCAGCCAGTTGCCACGTAGCGGATAAAGCCAGTGAATCCAGGTTCCCACCCAATTCCACAGTCGCTCGTTGGCCGTGGCGTCGCGCACCACCGCGCCGGTTTGGCTGGAGATGTAGAGCAGCCGCTGCTCGGGGTCCTGCAGTTGCACGCGGTACAGCGGCCGCTCGGTATCCAGCCCGCGCGAGTGCGTCCAGGCGTCTTCATCAATCAAACCCTGGGCCTGCATTGGCGTGTGCGGAGCAAACTGCTGCGCCGCCTGCAAGGCCTGCGCCGGGCTGATCGATTTTACCCGCGCGCCATCACGCGCATTCACCACCTGGCGCTGGCCACCGGCGAACGTCAGTACATAATGCGGCTCGCCACGCAGGCTGGTCAGCCGCACCGTCTGCAATGCGCCTTCGGCATCTGCCGTCATCGAGCTCAGCGCGACGCAGCAATTTTCCAGCGCCAGCGGCGGCAAGTGGGCCAGATGTTCGCGGGGCGTCAGTTTGGGGTAACCCACGTACACCATCACCACGCCAGAAAAAAACCACATGGCCATGAACAGGCAGAGCGCTATACCCAACCAGCGATGCCAGAGAAACAGATAGCGTTTCATCACTCTCTCCCGGCCGGCGAGTGGCTGGCACCCGCCGGCGGCTGTCTACTGGTCAGAAGCGGGTTTGCAGCGCCACTTCAAGGCTGCGCGGCGCGCCAAGGTAGAGCATGGTGGAGCCGGCCTGTCGCGCGTACACCTCGTCGGTCAGGTTGCGTCCACGCAGACTCAGCTGGGTATCTTCCACCAGCTCATAGCCAACGAAAGCACCAAAGAGCGTGTAGGACGGTACCGACAGGGTATTGGCAGCATCGGCGTAGACAGAGGCGACGTAACGCGTGTCCATACCCAGCTGCCAGCGTGGCGCGACGTCATAGGTCAGCCACAGGTTGGCGACCCTGTCGGGTACATTGCTGGGCGTGTTGCCGGCACGTGAGACCGCCACGCCAGCAACGTTGTCGTTGAACTCGTCGTACTCGGCATCGACCCAGGCGACGTTTCCCTCGGCCAGCAGCTTCTGCGTCACCCAGAGCGAGCCGGCCAGCTCAATCCCGGTGGAGGACTGCTGCCCCACTGGCAGGGTCTCACCGGGGTTGTTCGGGTCATTGGTGGCCAGATCCTTGCGAGTTATCTGGTAGAGCGCCACGGTGGCCGAGCCACGTCCATCAAGAAAGTCGAACTTGCTGCCCACCTCCCACTGCTCGCCGGTGGTCAGATCAAAATCCTGCGTCTGGCCGAAGCTCGCGGTGGTCAACACACCCGCCGGCGGATCAGCCGCCGTGCTGTACTGCACATAGACGTTGGCGGCAGGGGTAAGCTCGTAGACCAGGCCAATGCGTCCGGTGGTGGGCTCGTAGGTCTGGCCGAACTCGGCCGGGTTGGTGGCCGAGGGCGTTTGATGATTGGTCACCTGCAAGTCAATCCAGTCGTGCCGCAGGCCGGTAAGCAGCGCCAGGCGATCGGTCAGTTCGGTGCGGTTTTCCAGGTACAGCGCCCAGGTGTTGAGCTCATTGCTGCGCTGCGGATCATGCCCAGGCGTCATGCCGGGAATATCGTAGAAGTGGCCAGGGTCAAAGTTGCCCGGATCGACCACGTCAAACACCGCCGAAATCGAGCGCGGGTAGCGCGTCTGTACGTTATGGCTGTAATCCAGCCCCAGCGACCAGTCGCTTTTACGGTCGAACAGGCGGCTGTTATGCAGCAGCTCGACACGGTCGCCGTTGACCTCCTGATCGTGCCGCTGCAACAAGGCCGCCGAACGGCTGATCTGGCTGTTGTCCGGCGTGTAGGTGTAGCGCTCCAGGTTGCGATAATCCCGCTGCGCGTTGTAGTGATAGAAAGTATTGCGCAGCCGCGTCTGCTCGCTGAGCCAGTACTCGGTGATCGAGCGCAGCCAGCGCACCCGCTGCTCGTAGCGGCCATCCTCAACGTTGTAGTTCTCAAAGCGGCGGCTCTCGTCGATCTTCATTTCACCGCCGATGGGTTGTAGCACCGGCGTGCCCCAATAGGGACTGTCGACTTGTTCATTCTGATATTCCACCGCGAGGGTGTGCGACAGCCGCTCGCTGAAGTCGGTACGCAGTGACAGTGCCGAGGTAAAAGCGCTGCGTTCCTCGCGATCAACATAGCCGTTGCTGTTGGTCTGGCTGACATCCAGGCGCAGGGTATTGCGCACCTGCCCTTCGGTGAGCCGCTGGCTCAGTCCGAACGCCAACTCGCGGCTGTCAAAACTGCCGTATTTGACGCGGCCGTCGATAAACGACTGCGCTGGATCGGCTAGCTTGCTGATGTAGTTGATCGAGCCGCCAACACCGCCCGAGCCATTGAGAAAGCTTGAGGCGCCGCCGATGGCTTCAACGCGGTCGTAGACCCAGCTATCCACCGGGCGGGCGGCGATGGCATCGTATTGCACCGTAATGCCGTTGAACATCTGCGTCACCTGCGAGCCGGTAAAGCCGCGCCAGGAGGTAAAGCCGGCAAAGCCAGGCGGGGCTGCGGCCGTTACGCCAGGAATGCTGGCCAGCATGTCTTGGGTATTTTCCGCGCCACGGGCGCTGATCTGCTCGCGGTTAACCACCGACACCGAGGCGGGTGTTTCTCGGGGGGTTATATCCAGTCGCGAACCGCTCTCCGCTGGCACATCCAGCTGCAGTCCTACGGGATCCTGCTTACTGCCGATAACCTCCAGCGTGGGTAATTCGAGGGCGTCCTGAGCAAAAACATATGAGACAGGCGCGCAGAGCAGCAGCACGCCGGTAGAGCGAAGAAAAATCGATTTCATTGGGTCGTTCCTGACAAATCCGAGTGCTCACTCACCTGGCCTACAAGGCGCCTGGGAGCAAGAGCGGCAATACCGCCAGCAGGCGGTGGAAAAGTCAGAACAGCGGTGAAGCCCTGGGGTTGGCCGGCGGCCAGGCGTAGCGTGGATACAGCCGCTGCGCCGCCTGGCGCAGCGGCGTCGGGCGATCGCGGCGCAGCATGAGCAGCCACGCCAGCGCAAACAACATGCCGATGGAAATACTGATTGCACCGCAAACCGGGCACTTGAAGGCCATCATGTTGCTGCTGGCAATGGCGCCATCGTCCGCACTCAAATCAACGCTGCCGCCGTAACCCAATGAGCAGAACACGATCCCCACGCCACTCAGCTGCATGCCCGCCATCTGTCCATGCAGCAGACCGCAGGTCGGCACATTGAACAGAATGCTGAAATACAGCAGCCAGGCAAAGAGTGAGCGTTGTGAGCGAGAGGGCGTCATGCCGGCAAGTCTAGCAGGGCTTCGCGGGCCGCGGAACGCCGCGTGCAGCTACAGAATGTCGCGCCAGCCCAAGGGCAGATCACGCGGCCACAGTGGCGCTGCCTGCGAGCAGATGCGCGTCGATCAGGGGCGCCACGCGATCCGCGGCTTCCACTACCACCCAATGACCCACATCGCTAAACCGCTCCACTTTGGCCGCACCAAAACGCTCGGCGTAGCGCGCGGCAATGAACGGGTCACGCTGCCCCCACAACACCAACGTGGGATGCTCTGCGGTCACCGCCAGCATGCGGGTTTCCCAACCGGCGAAGTTAGCCGGATCCGTCGCCCGATAGAGCCTTAACACCTGTTGACGTACCGCAGCAGTGAAGTGGCGATAGGCTTCGGCAATTTGCTGCTTACTGAGGCCGGGGCCGCCGGCGCGCAGCGAGGCGCTGAACATCAGCTTGCCGATCCCGGGTATGCCCATCAGTGACATCGCCAACTCACCCAGGCGCGGCTTGCGCCAGACACGGCCCCAGAAGTGCCAGCGATAATCCTGCTGGAAGACGGTATTGGTGATGACCAGGCGGCGCACGCGCTCCGGATAGGTGGTGGCAAACGCCAGGCCGTAAACGCCGCCAAAATCGTGCAGCAGCAGATCGACCGGGCGATCAACCTGCATGGCATCGAGCAGGTGGCCGACCCAGTCAGCCATGCCCTGCAGGGTGACCTCGGCGTGATCGGCGCGCGTCTTGCTGGCGCCAAACCCCGGCAGATCGGGCACGATGAGGCGGTAGTTGCCACGCAACTTGGCGATCAGCGGCAGCCACATGACGTGGCTATCGGGGTTGCCATGCAACATCAGCACCGGTTGCCCGGCACCGCGCACATAGACTTCGTTGGTTACGCCGTTTGCCTGAACCTTCATCGTTATCCATAACCGGGGTCTAGCCCCGTATCCGTGGGGCGCGCAAGACGCGCTGGGAGCAGATCAGAACCGGCTGAAGATATCGCTCACCACCGCCACGGGGGCGCCGAACAGGTCGGCAGCCGGCAACGGCGACTGCTGCGAAACGAACACGGAGGCTGCGCCAAACACCAGGGCCAGAGCCACAGGGACAAACCAGGAAGAGCCGGACTTGATCATGCTGTTGTCTCCTTCACCCCATCTTTGTGGGATGCAGAAATATTATTTTTATTTGCTGACAACAGTTTGTTGCATAAAACATACGCCGTCCAGCGGTGCAGCGCCAGATGACTGACAATACGCGCCAAGTTTGACGCCTTGCAGCACTTGCGCCCGCAAACGACGCCGGATTGACGCCATCTGCCGTTAGTCGGTTCGGTTTATCGCTGGCGCAACAGCCGCAAGCCATTGGCGACCACCAACAGACTGGTTCCCATATCGGCAAAGACCGCCATCCATAGGGTTGCCATTCCCATCAGGGTGAGCAACAGAAACACTACCTTGATCCCCAGCGCCAGGGCGATGTTCTGCCAGAGTATGCGAATGCTGCGGCGCGACAGCCGGATGAACTGCGGAATCTTGCGCAGATCATCATCCATCAGCGCCACGTCGGCGGTCTCTATCGCGCTGTCGCTCCCCGCTGCGCCCATGGCAAAACCGATGTCCGCCTTGGCCAGGGCAGGCGCATCATTGATGCCATCACCCACCATGGCCACCCGCCGGCCCGACGCCTGCTGCTGGGCAATCCGCGCCAGCTTGTGCTCGGGTAACAACTCGCCATGGGCCTCGTCGATTCCCGCCTGTGCCGCCATCGCCGCCACCGTGGGCGCGTTGTCGCCGCTAAGCATCAGGGTGCCAACCCCCAGCGCGTGCAGCTGGGCAATGGCCTCCTGACTGCTGCTCTTCAGTCGGTCGGCCACCGCCAGGATCGCCAGCGGCGCAGCGTTCGAGCATAGCACCACAGCACTTTTGCCCTGCTGCTCAAGCGCCTGCAGCTGAGCCCGCAGCGCCGGCGATCCCAAACCCAACGAGTCCACCAACCGATGATTGCCCAGGTGGTAGTCTGCCGCGCCTATCTGTCCGCGCACCCCCTGGCCCGGCACCGCCTGAAAGCCGGTTACCGGCAGGATGCTTTGCCCCGCTGTCGCCGCGTGGCGGGCGATGGCCTGTGACACCGGGTGATCAGAGCGAGCTGCCAGGCTGGCGGCAAGCTGCGCCACCGGCAGTTCGGCGGCGGACACCAAACGCACACAATCGGTCTGCTGCGGCCGTCCTTCGGTCAGCGTGCCGGTTTTGTCGAGCGCCAGTACCTGCAGACGGTGCCCCTGCTCCAGATAAACACCACCCTTGATCAGAATGCCCATGCGCGCGGCCGCAGCCAGGCCGCTGACAATGGTAACCGGTGTGGAAATCACCAGCGCGCAGGGGCAAGCCACCACCAGCAACACCAGCGCGCGATAAATCCAGTCATCCCAGGGCCAACCCAGCAACAGTGGCGGTACTATCGCCACCAACAGGGACAGCAGCATGACCAAGGGCGTGTAAACAGCAGCAAAGCGGTCGACAAAGCACTGCATGGGCGCACGTTCAGCCTGCGCCTGCTCGACAGCGAGAATGATGCGCGCCAGGGTCGATTGCGCCGCGGGGGCGGTAACCCTGTACTCCAGCTCACCGGTCAGATTGATGGTACCGGCGAACAGCTGATCGCCTGGTGCCTTTTCAACCGGCAGACTTTCACCCGTGATAGGCGCCTGATTCAGTGCTGATTGCCCCGCACGGACCTCGCCATCCAGCGCAACACGCTCACCCGGCGCAACCCGCACGCGTGCGCCGACAGCCACTTCGGCAACCTCGCGCAATACCCAGCTGCCATCAGCAAGCTGCACGCGCGCCTGCTCCGGGCTGAGCGCCATCAAACCGGCAATGGCGTCCCGCGCGCGATCCAATGATCGCGCCTCGATCAGCTCAGCGACGGCGAACAGCACCATCACCATGGCGGCTTCCGGCCATTGGCCAATCAGCACCGCGCCGGTTACGGCGAGGCTCATCAAAGCATTGATGTTGGGACTCAGGTTGCGCAGCGCCAGCCAGCCCTTGCGGTACGTGCTGATGCCGCTGCATGCGATTGCCGCCAGGGCAAGCAGCGCCGCCGACCACTCAGGGGCCTGCCCGATAAAATGCAGCACCTCGGCGGCCAATGCCAGCACAGCACCCAGCGCCAGCGGCCACCAGGACTTTTGCGCGGTACTTGGCGGCGGCGTGGCTTGCGGGCCTAGCAACTGTGGCTTGAAGCCCAGCTCGCGCAGGCTTTGCAAAATGGCGTCGCGCTGCTTCGGCGCGTGTTCGAGAGTGAGTTGTCGCTGCAACAGATCGAATTGCAGCTGACCGACTCCCGGCTGCCCTTCCAGCTTGCCTCGGATCAGCCGCTCCTCGACCGGACAGCACATTTGCTCTATGCGTATGCGGCTGCGCTGCGCGCCCTCTGCCAGGGGCGCGGTAGGCGCTGCGGGTTTGGCCGCGGCGCAACAGCCTTGAGCGACGCAAGAAGACGTATTTTCACCTGCCATGCTGGACTCTCCAAGTAACTGTGAGGCACAGTAAAAACCCTGAAGTCGCTACAAGGTCAAGCGGAGACCACAATATGAGAATTGGCAAGCTGGCCGAATTGACCGGTACCGCAGTGGAAACCGTGCGCTACTACGAGCGGGAAGGTCTGTTACCGGCGCCCGGTCGCAGCGAAGGCAACTACCGGCAATACCACGAGCGTCACTTGGAACAGTTGGTATTTATCCGCAACTGCCGGGCACTGGACATGACGCTGAACGAGATTCGCGAGTTGCTGGCACTGCGTCTGCAACCCCAGGCCAGCTGCGGTGACGTCAACGGCCTGATTGACGAGCACATCGAGCACGTCAGCAGCCGACTACGCAGCCTGGGTCAGCTGCGCGAGCAATTGATCGATCTGCGCCACCGCTGTCGCAGCACCAGCGCTGTCGATCATTGCGGCATCCTTCACCGACTGGAAACCAGTGGCGCGGTGCAGGCGGGCGAGCCCGCATCCCGTGTCGGGCGCAGCCACGGCCATTGAGCCTCAGGCTGCTGCGCGTACTTCCTTCTCCAGCTCGGCCTTCAACGCCGGGTCGAGCTTGAGCTGGCTGGCCAGCTCCTGCAGGTAACTGCGCTCCATGAAGTTTTCTGCATCCACGATCAGCACGCTGGCCAGATACATCTCGGCGGCCATTTCCGGTGTGCTCGCGGCGCTGGCGATATCTGCCGGATCCAGCGGCTTGTTCAACTCCTGATCGAACCAGCGCTGCATGGACGGATCGCTGGTGAGCTTGGCAATTTCGGCATCAATCAACTGCCGCTCACGGTCATCCACATGGCCATCAGCCTTGGCCGCACCGATTACCGCCCGCAGGATCGCGTGGCTGTGCTGTTCCACTTGCGGTGCGGGCAGCCGGTCCACCGTCTGTGGCTGGCCTTGGGGCGCGGCCTGGTTGTTCTGCTGCCAGGTGCTGTAGGCCTTGTAGGCAACCAACCCCAACGCCGCCAGACCGCCGTACTTGACCGCCTTGCCACCAAACTTGCGGGCCTTCTTGCTGCCCAGCAACAGGCCGACGGCACCGGCGGCCAGCGCACCACCGCCAGCGCCGCTGAGCAGACTGCTCAGTTGGCTATTGCCGGCGCTGCCCTGCCGCTGCCCCTGCGGGGCGCCGCCATTCTGACCACCGAGCATGCTGCTACCAGCCTTCAACAACTGATCCAGTAATCCACCTGTATTCATTCTGCTCTCCACAATTGACTGCAATCGACAGTTCGACCCGGCGCAGCGCGCAAGGCTCCCGTGACGAGTCGGCAAGTTGTTGCTGCATTTTTCCAATCCAGCCGGGCAGAATTATTCACACTAGGCTTAACTGAAACTGACTTTGCGAAGGACATCACAATAATGAACGAGACCGCGGGCAAGACCCTGCTGGTATTTGGCGGCAGCGGACTGGTGGGCATGGAAGTACTGCGACAGGCCTTGGCCAACCCGGCAGTGAGTCAGGTAGTGGCGCCCACCCGACACCCCTTGCCGGTCTCGGTCAGTCACTATGCGCACCTGCGCAACCCGCAGGTCGATTTCGAAGCCCTGCCGGCAGACGCCGACTGGTGGCACGCCGACGCTGCGCTGTGCGCACTGGGCACCACGCTGAAACAGGCGGGTTCAAAGGATGGCTTTCGCCGGGTCGACCGCGACTACGTGGTCGCCGCGGCGCAACACGGCCTGAGCGCCGGCACGCGCACCTTTGTGCTTAACTCCTCGGTAGGCGCCAGTCCCCGCTCGGGATCCTTCTATTTGCGCGTGAAAGGCGAGGTGGAGCAGGACCTGAAAGCCATGGATTTTCGCTCGCTCACGCTGGTGCGGCCATCGCTGCTGGATGGCGGCCCCCGGGCCGATGACCGCCCCGGCGAAGTGTTCGGCCTGCTGCTGTCACGCGGCCTCAAGCCGATCATCCCCAAACGCTATCGGGCGATCAAGACCAGCGATGTAGCGGCCGCCATGCTACAGGCCGCGCTGATGGCGCCGGTCGGCCAGCAGGTGATCGAATCCAGCGCAATCCCACGCCAGCGCTAAGCGGGCATGAGGGTGCGCGCGGGACAGCCCTGAGCGCGCAAACGCTCTGAGCGATCAGGGCGCCAGCGTCACCACATCACCGCGCAGCGCAACACCGGCGATCACCCCGCCGGCATGGCACTCGTACTCGGTGGTGGAGATCATCGGATTGGCCTTGTAGTAGCTTTCCAGATTGACCACCGCGTTACCGCCCTCACTGCGCACCCGATCCTGGAAGCTCAGCAACGCGGAAAGCAGAGCCCAACGACAGGCCTCTTGGTCGCTCTTGCCGAAGGCGTTGGTCTTCTTGTTGCTGGTGTAGTTGCCGTGGCGCTCGCCGATGCTTTTACCTGCTGGCAGGCCGCCAAAGCTGAAGGTAATGGTGGAGTCGAGCTTCTCCTGAAAATCAGCCGAATTCATCGCCTCTGCAATCGATAACATCAGCTTGGTATCGCGTGCCTGCGCGTTGCCAGCGGCCAGCAGGCCCAGGGTAAGTGCCAGAGCGGTGGTAGTGAGCATTCCTTTTTTCATCGTCAGTCCTATTGGTCAGTGGTTGCTTGCGTGATGCTGTGCGCCGGGCTCAATCAGCCCAGCGGCGGAATATCAGCGACGTATTGATGCCGCCAAAGGCAAAGTTGTTGCTCATGACGTAATCGCATTGCAGCGCGCGCGCCTCGCCGCGAATGTAGTCCAGCGGCGCGCAGGCAGTATCCGGCTGGTCCAGGTTGGCGGTAGCGTGAAACCAGCCGGCGCGCATCATCTCGATGGCGACCCAGGCCTCCAGCGCGCCGCAGGCGCCCAGGGTGTGACCGGTAAAGCTCTTGAACGCGCTGATCGGCGTGGTGCTGCCAAACACCGCGTGGGTAGCGGTGCTTTCGGCCACATCGCCGCGATCGGTTGCCGTGCCGTGGGCGCTGACGTAGCCAATTTGCCCAGGCTGCAGGCCGGCATCGTCCAGGCTGTTGCGGATCGCGCGCTCCATCATCTCGGCATCCGGCTGGGTAACGTGTCGACCATCGCTGTTGGTACCAAAGCCCATGACCTCGGCGTAGATGGTCGCGCCGCGCTCCAGTGCATGCTGCAGATCTTCCAGAATCAGCGCACCGGCGCCTTCACCCACCACCAGACCGTCGCGCGCCACATCGAACGGGCGCGGCGAGGTGTGCGGCGCATCATTGCGCGTACTGGTGGCGAACAGGGTGTCAAACACCGCCGCTTCCGAGGCAGAAAGCTCCTCGCAGCCGCCGGCGATCATCGCCTTCTGGCGGCCGAAGCGGATCGCCTCATAGGCGTAACCAATGCCCTGACTGCCCGAGGTGCAGGCACTGGAGGTGGTATGTATGCGCCCGCGCACGCCGAGAAACACGCCGATATTGACGGCGGCGGTGTGCGCCATCATGCGGATATAGGAGTTGGCATTCAGCCCGTCGGTCGACTTGTTGATCAGCATATTGCCGAAATCGGCCACGGCATCCGGCTCACCGGCCGAGGCGCCATAGGCAATGCCCATGTCACCACTGCCCACCAGCGGGTCACCCAGCAGCCCTGCGTCGGCCAGCGCCAACTCACTCGCACGGGTTGCCATACGCGCGCCGCGGCCCATGCTGCGCATGGCGCGGCGGGTGTACTGGGCTGGCAATTCAAAGGGCGCGACGGGGCCGCCCAACCGGGTGTTCAGACCCTCGTATTCAGCCCAGTCATCCATATGCCGGATGCCGGTCTGCATCGCCTGCAAGTTGGCGGCGATGCTCGGCCAATCGTTGCCGATGGGCGAAAACCCCGCCATTCCGGTGATCACCACGCGGCGTCCCAGCCCATCGGCGCGCACTGCCTTGCCATCCATCAGCACAGTCCTCCATTGACCGACAGCACCTGCCGGGTGATATAGCCGGCCTCTGCCGAACACAAAAAGCTCACGGCCGCGGCCACTTCTTCCACGGTGCCGGTGCGCTGCATCGGGATCGCCTTCATCGCCTCGCTGATGATCTGCTCATCCAGCATCTCGGTCTCGATCAGCCCCGGCGCCACGCAGTTGACCGTGATCTTGCGCTTGGCCAGCTCCACCGCCAACGCCTTGACCGCACCGATCAGGCCCGCCTTACTGGCACTGTAATTGACCTGGCCGCGGTTGCCCATCACCCCGGAGACCGACGACATCACCACGATGCGCCCGGCCTTGCGGCGGCGAATCATCGGCATCATCAGCGGCTTAAGCACATTGTAGAAACCGTCCAGGTTGGTGTGAATGACCCGGTCCCAATCATCGTCGCTGAGCGCCGGGAAGGCGCCGTCAGCGGTCACGCCGGCGTTACAGACCACGCCGTAATAGGCGCCGTGCGCCTCGACGTCCGCTTCCAGTGCGGCGTTCGCGGCAGCGCGGTCGGCCACATCAAAACACAGCACCCGGGCACTGCGCCCCAACGCGCGAACCTGCTCGGCCACTTGCTCGGCGGCGGCCTGCTGGCTGCGGCAGTGCAGCACTATGTCAAAGCCGTCACGGGCCAGCCGTAATGCAACCGCCTGGCCGATGCCACGGCTGGAGCCGGTAATCAAGATGGTGTCGGTCATGGCATTTCTCCATTGCTCAGCGCAGTCAGCGCCTCGGCCGAATTGGGCTGATAAACGTTCAGGGTCGCGCTGGCCAGCACCGCGCCCTGCTGATCCAGCAGCTGGCCGCGGAAAGCGCCCAGGCCATTGTCGGCACGAAAATCCAGAAACACCTCGATGCGCAGTGGCACATTCAAGGCAAAGTGATCCACGCTGGTCTGATAGCGACGCGAACCCAGCAGAAAGCCCACCGCCGGCGGCTCGCCCGCCTGCACCGCCTGCACGCCGGACCACGCCGCCACCGCCTGCGCCATCCACTCCAGCCCGACCCAACCGGGGATACCCTGCGCCGTGGCGAACAGATCGTCCTCGCCGGGGGTGACCTCGGCGTACAGATGATCGTTGTTGAATTCGAGCAACTGATCCAGCAGGCACATGCCCTCCGCATGGGGCACGTAGGGGGCAATCGGGCAGGGGGTATTCAGCTCAATCATCAAGGCGCTCTAGCAGCAGCGCGGCGTTGTTGCCGCCAAAGGCGAAGGAGTTGCTTAACGCCCTGCGCAGCGGCGCCGCGTCGGCGGTGGCCAGGCGAATCGGCGCCAGCGCAGGGTCGGTTACGCCGTCGTTGACCTGCGGTGGCAGGCAGCCTTCGCGCAACGCTAGCCAGCAGAAGGCCGCCTCCAGCGCGCCGCAGGCGCCCAGCGTATGGCCGGTTAGCGCCTTGGTCGAGCTGCAGGGTATCTGGTCGCCAAACAGTTGATGAATGGCCTGCGCCTCCATGCTGTCGTTCTGCGCAGTGGCGGTGCCGTGCAGGTTGACGTAATCCACCTGGGCAGCGCTGATGCCGGCCATGTTCAGTGCAGCCTGGATTGCGGCCTGGGCGCCGCTGCCGTCGGCCAGCGGTGCGGAAATATGGTGCGCGTCACTGCTTTCGCCATACCCGGCGAGCTGGATGCCACCGGGTTCGGGGGTCAGCAGAAACAGTGCCGCCGCCTCGCCAATGTTGATGCCCCGGCGCTGCGGCGAGAACGGCAGGCAAGGCTGGTCACTCACCGCTTCCAGCGCGGCAAAGCCGTTTACCGTCAGCGCACAGAGACTGTCGGCGCCACCGGCGATAACCGCGTCGCAGAGCCCCAGCGCCAGCAGCCGGCGGCCACTGGCCAGTGCGCGAGCGCTGGAGCTGCAGGCAGTCGACAGTGTGTAAGCCGGGCCATCCAGCCCCAAGTGCGCGGCGACAAAGGCCGAGGGTGAGCCTATCTCCTGGCGTTGATAGGTAAAGCTCGCGGGCCAGTCGCCATGCTGCTGAAAATGCGCCACGGCCGCCTCACTCTCCCCAATACCCGAGGTACTGGTACCCAACACCACGCCAATACGCGCCTGGGGCTGCCGCGCGCGCAGGGCGGCCAGTTGTGGTGCCAGTTGCTGCAGCGCTGCGGCCAGCAGCTGGTTGTTGCGTGAGCGGTGTTCGGCCGGCCAGTCATGCATGGACGGCAACTCGCCGCTTACCAGCCCCAGTGGCAGAGCGCGGCCGGGGGTGAAACGATCCGTCACGGTCAGGCCGCGTTCCCCGGTGAACAGCTTGTGCGCAATAGCAGCCAGATTGTCACCCAGCGAGCACAAAAGCGCTGGCGTCGACAGGCGACAAGGCTGGTCTTGCAGGGCAGTCAAAAGCTCGGGCATGGCATGGTGTTCCGCGCGGCATCGGCCACGGTGATGGTGAGCTGGTAGCCGGCGTCAAGGTCGTCGATCAGGCGGCAATGGCCGTCCATTTTAACCTTGGCAATCAGCTGCTTGCGATAATAAATCGCACGTTGCTGCGGGCTGCCTTGCAGCGTCCAGCGACTGCCGGCAAAGGCCTGATGCAGAGCCTCGGCAGGCCAGAGCGACCAGGCCAGGCGGCTACCCAGCCACTCGGCATCGAAGGGAGGCTGCCACACTGCGGACTCCATGTGTGCCCCGCTGGCGTCACGTTGCCAGCTCAGCAGCCGTTGCCCCTGCGGGCTCAACAGTGCCAAGCGCAGGCTGTCGGTATCACGGCGCAGCACACCAATCATCAGATGGGTTTCACCGGCATGCTCAAAGCGCAGTTGCAGCGTTTGCGCCGGCGCCACCGGTAACGCTGCCAGCGATGGCGCTGGTGCGGGCTGCATGACACAGCCGCTGAGCCACAGCGCCAGCAGCAGACCACCAAGAGCGCGCTTCAGCATGCGCCCGCAGCCAGATCAAAGCGGCTGTCGGTGCTGCTTTCTGCCAGCGCGTCCAGGCGCCGACGGCTGGCGGCGACCAGCGGATTGTCGGTGTCCCAGGCGTAGCCAGCCAGCACCGCACTGATCATGCCCCGAATCCGCTCGGGCTGGCGCTCATTGAAAATGATCCGCGGCAGACGGCCGTCGTACCAGGCAAGCACAAACTCGCGAAAGGTATCCACACCGGCGCGCAGCGGCAGCTCGAACGCGCTCTGCCAGTCCACCGCTTCACCGCGCAGCTGACGCTGCACCAGCGGTGCCGCCAGCCAGCCGGAGTGCAGCGCTATGGTCACACCCGAGGAAAACACCGGATCAAGAAACTCGCCGGCGTTACCCAGTAGCGCAAAGCCCGGCCCATGTAGCTGCTTGACCGCGGCCGAGTAGCCTTCCAGTCGGCCAGTGTCACGCACCTGCACGGCATTTTTCAGCAGTTCAGCGTAGCGCGGCTCCTGGCGCAACATGGCCCACAAGCGCTCGGCATCATTCTGCCCGGCCTGCTCCAGCGTTGCGCGATCACCCACCACGCCGACCGAAGCGCGGCCATCACTGAACGGAATCAGCCAGTACCAGACACCCGGCAGCTGCGGGTGGATGCCGATGAGAATCTTGTTGCGGTCGTAATTCGGGCTATCAATGCGGTCTTCCACATGCATGAACAGCGCGCAGCGCGACTCCAGCACCGAGTCGCAAGCCAACCCGGTGAGCCGCGCCAGCACCCGCCCGTAGCCGCTGGCATCCAGCACAAAACGGGCCTGCAACTGCTGCGCCTCGCCCTCGGCGGTGACCAGACTGAGGCGTGGCTGCGCGGCATCGGCGACAAAGTCGGTCACCCTGCAGCCGAACAGCACCTCGGCGCCGAGCGCTTGTGCGCCTGCGATCAACCGCTGGTCAAAGTCAGCGCGCGGCACCTGCCAGGTGGTGCCGGGGCCAGCGCTGAACTTCTCGGTAAACAGTACCGCCGCCGATTCATTGCGCCAGCAGAAGGCGGCGCCATCCTTGTACTGAAAGCCACCCGCCTGCGCCGCCGCCAACAAGCCGCACTCCTGCAGGTACTGCATGCATTGCGGCAGCAGGCTCTCGCCAATCGAGAAGCGCGGGAAGGTACTTTGCTCAAGCACCCGCACGCGCAAACCCTCGCGCGCCAGCCAGGCCGCTGCCGCAGCACCGGCCGGTCCGGCACCAATAATGGCTACATCGACCTGCTCAACGGCTCCGTCTGTCAGCGTAGTGTTCTGCATCTGCGTTCCCTGCAACTAGCGTGAATGATCGAGCCGGCGGGCTCGCGCGAAGGGCACCAGTGCCCAGGTAAAAGCCAGACCCAACAAGCAGGTCAGGCCAAGAAAATGCAGCGCCGGGGTGGCGCTGAACGCCAACAGCCCAAACGCCAGCAGGCTGGACGCGCAGGACAGGCTGATCGCCAGCCAGGCCGCTTCGCTGTCGGGTTCCTGTGCACTGAAGATGCCCGCATCCAGACCAATGCCCAGCACCAGCAACAGCCCCAGCAGGTGAAACAACCCGACCCCTGCGGTCAACGACAGGCAACCCAGCGTCAGCAGCACCGCGCCCAGAGGCGGCAAGAGCGCGCGCCAGGCCGCGCCGCGAAAGCGCCAGCCGAGTAGCAGCGCAAGCAACACCACTGCCGCCGCCAGCCAGCTTGCCATGCTGTGGGCCAGGCGCGCCAGCTGCGCAGACAAGGCCGTCACCCGGTCGTGGTACAGCACATCATCGGCTTGCGCCAACTGCTGCAAAACGACCTCTCCCGCCGCCGTCGCATCGCCCAAGGCAACCACCGCAACCCACTCGCCGTGCGGCTGCTCGCCTAGCCAAAGCGCTGCATCGGCGGCCCCCGCCGGTGAACTCAGCCACGGCGTCGGTTGCAGCAAGGGAGCCTCATCAAGCGCTGCCAGCGCCTGCTGTTGCAGCCGCTCGGGCAGGCCACTGGCGGCACTCAGCTGGGGCAGTAGTTGCTGGTAACGCTCGCGCAGTTCACGTCGATTCTGCTGTTGGCGCTGCAGTGAAGGCAGTTGCCGCGCCGGATGTTGATAGGCCGACAGCTCGCCAGTGCTCAGTAATTGCTGTAACGCCGGATCGAGACGCTCCAGCCGCTGCAACAACCCCTGCTGATCCGCCGCGCTGACCAGTAAATAGCGGCTACCACTGGGTTGCTGCAAGCTGCTTTGCACCTGTTGCTGCTCTGCAATCAACTGCGCTGGCGAGGGGTTCAGTTGCCGCAGGCTGGTGTTGAATTGCAGTCTGCCAACGCTCAGCGCCAGCGCTGCCAGCAGCAACAGCGCCAGCAAAATCCAAGGCCAGCGTTGCCCGGTAGCTAAGCGTAACGGCGCGATAATGGCCGCCGAACGCGCCGTGGCCGGGTGAACCGACAACGGCCAGCGCGCCAACCAGAGACGCACCGTCAACCAGGCGCCGAGCAGGCCCAGCGCGGCAAAGCAGGCCATCTGCCGCAAACCCGGCATGGGCGTAATCAATTGCACCAGGTAGGCGATCAGCGTCGATAACAAACCCAGCAACAGCGCCGACCAGAACGACCGACCGGGCTGCGCGGCGACCAGTTCCCGCTGGCATTGCAGGTGCAGCGCGTAGTCCACGGCGATGCCGATAATGCTGACGCCGAACACCAGCGTCAGCAGATTCAACCCGCCGAAGATCAGTCCGGTCAGCGGCAGCGCCAACAGCAGGCCGCAAGCCACCGGCACCAGCAACAGCGCCAGGGTGCGCAGCCGCCGGAACACCAACCAGAACAGTACACACAGGCCCAGCAGCGAGGCCAGCCCCAGGCTGGACATCTCGCGTTGCGCCTGCGCGGCACCCGCCGCCGCATGGAAGATCAGCCCCGAACGCAACAACTGGGCTTGCGGATGCTGCGCGTGAAAGTCGGCCAGAGCGCTGGTTAGCTTTTGCTGCGTTGCCATTTGGTAAGGACTGCCGGTCAGCTCGCCACTGACCAGGGCCCACAGCTGATCGCCTTGCTGTAGCGTGGGCACACCCTCGCGCAGGGTTAACGAAGCGCCGAAGCGCTCGCCGAGCCAACTGTCGAGAATGCCGAAAGGATCTTGTGCCAACGCCTCGCTGCCGCCGGGCAGCAACAACCGGGTGAGTGCGCGCTTGAGCCATTGCGGGTTGTCAGCCGCAGCCAGATCGTCGCTGAGCAAGCCGTAGCGGTAGGCGGAAAGCGCCTGATCAGGACGATTCGTCAACGGCTCGGCGCTCAGGCCTGCGTCGCGCAGCGACTGCTGCAACGCCTTGGCATCTGCCACTGGCTGCGGGCCGCTGATGAGGATGACAAAGCGGTGCTCGAACGCGACAGACAACTGGCCGTCGGCCTGTTGCACAAGGCTGTCTTGATCGCTGGCGGGCAACAACGCGGTGATGCGCGTATCCCAAAAGTCGGCCTGCCGCAGCTGGCTAACCAGCAGCGCTGCACAGGCCAGCAAAACTCCAGCCCAAAGCCAGGCCAGCGCGCGCTGGGTCACGACGCGCCGCTGTCGCCGGGCAGCGCGGCGCAATCGGCCGGACTGAGTTGCAGGGTCATGCGGTCACCGGAAACAAAATCAATCTGCAGCTGCCGCACCTGCTCGCCACCCCGGACCTGCAGATGCTTGAGACGCTCGGCTACCACGCTGTCGGTTGGTTTCAGCGCAGCCTGCCAGTCGCCCAGCTCGCCGCTCAGCTCAACGCTAAAGTGCTCCTGCAAGGCAGCCCAGTCGCCGCCGAGCAGCCCATTCAGCACCGGCAGAATCACCTGGTAGGCCAGCGGCAATTCCGGGTTATCGGCCCTCAGCACCAGTCGGCTGTCGACGGGTGTCAGGGTTTGCCAGATCAACGCGTTGTCGCTGCGCTGAAAATAGCCGTTGCTGGCAAGCTCGGCTTCCAGGTCGTCGAGCCAGCGGGTCTGCGCAAAATGGCTGCATTGCGGGCTGTGCTCGGCCAGTTGTGCGCCCAGCGTTGTGCTATCCAGCTCTGCCGCAGCAGGCAGGCTGAACACCATAGCGACCAACAGCAGCAAGCGGCGCATCAGCGGTTCCTCTGTTGCCAGGCGGCAAGCTTCTCGCGCAGCACGGCGGGTGATTCAAAGCGCATTTCCCGATCCTCAACGCCGACCGCGACCTGCACCGTCCAGGCGCGATTAAGCCGCTTGCGCGTCTCGGCATCGCGAATGGTGTAATCGATCTTCAGGCGGTTTTCCCATTCACTGAGCCGCGCCTCGATGGCAATCTGCTGGGTGAACACTGCCGGCGCCGCGTAGCGCAGACGCATGTCGATCACCGGCCAGCCGTAACCGGAGTCACGCATCTGATTGTAGTTGTAATCCAGCTCATCCAGCAGCGCGCAGCGGGCGATTTCCAGATAACGCACGTAATGCCCGTGCCAGACGATATGCATCATATCCACATCGTGGAAGGGGATGGTCAGGCAGATTTCAGCCTGCGGCAGCGGGTGTTCAGCGGGCGTCATAGAGGCTCCAGTGGCGTTGCAGGATCAGGCCGCACAGGTGACGCAGATCGCTTTCGAGCGCGCGGTCCTCACACAAGGGGGCGACCTGCTCGCGGCAGTCGGCGACAAAAGCCGCCAATTGCACTGGCAGCGGGGCAGCGTCCGCCAGCTGGCTGCGCTGCTCCACGCCCTGACAGACCGCATGCAGCACCGCAGCTGCGACCTGTTCGACCAGCGTCAATACGCGCAACGCATCGCGCGCGGCTATGGTGCCCATGCTCACCTTGTCCTGATTGTGGCACTCGGTTGAGCGTGAGAACACACTCGCCGGCATGGTCAGCTTGAGCGCTTCGGCAGTCCAGGCCGAGGCGCCGATCTGTACCGCCTTATAGCCATGGTTCAGCGGAGCGCGCGCGGCGCTGGCACCACTGAGGTTGGCGGGCAGACCGTGGCTGAAACGGGTATCCACCAACTGCGCCAACTGGCGGTCGAGCAGGTCGGCAAGATTGGCGACCGCCTGCTTCAGGCTGTCCATGACGAAGGCCACATGGCCACCGTAGAAGTGGCCACCATGCATAACCTTGCCGCCCTCGACGTCGATCAGCGGGTTGTCGTTGGCGCTGTTCAGCTCGGTTTCCAGCAACTGCCGCCAGAATGGCAAGGCATCGGCCACCACACCGATCACGTGTGGCGCGCAGCGGGTGGAGTACCGATCCTGCAGGCGCGGTGAATTACGCGGGGTGGCCGGCGCGTGCAGATCCTCACGCAGCCGCGCGGCGACCTGCGCCTGGCCGGGGTGCGGCTTGGCGCGGAACAGTGTCTCGTCGAAGTGATAGGGATTGCCGTCCAGCGCGTAGACGCTGAGGGCGGTAAGCCGAGTGCTGAGCCGCGCCAGGTATTCGGTGCGGGCGAACGCCTGCAGCGCCAGCGCGGTCATCACCGCGGTGCCGTTCATCAACGCCAGGCCTTCCTTGGGCTTGAGCTGGTAGGCCGTGAGGCCACGCTCGGCGAACACCTCGGCGGTGGCGCGGCGTTCACCGGCAACCCAGACCTCGCGCTCGCCACAGAGTACCGCCGCCAGATAGGACAGCGGCGTCAGATCGCCACTGGCGCCGACCGAGCCCTCTTCCGGAATCACCGGCAGCACGTCCTGTTCCAACAGCCAGACCAGGCGCTCCAGCAGCTCCCAACTGACCCCGGAGTAACCTTGACACAGTGACACCAGCCGCACCATGACCACCGCCCGCGACGCCTCGGCCGAGAGCACCTGCCCCAGGCCGCAGCCGTGAAAGGTGTACAGGTGCTGCGGCAACTCGCCCAGCACCTCGGCAGGCACCGCGCGGGTGCAGGAATCGCCGTACCCGGTGGTAACGCCGTAGATCACGCCCTCTTCCGCGAGCAGTTGCTCAAGAAAGCGGTTACCCGCGCTGATGCGTTCACGGAATGCTGGTTCTAGCGACAGCGCTACGCGGCAGCGGCGCTGGGCAACGGCCAGCACCTGCTCAATGCTCAGCGGGCTGCCGTCGAGTTGCAGGCAGGCGGGCGCGGTGTCAGTGCGGGTGTTTGTCAGACTCATGTTTCTCAGCCAACCAGAAAGGGAAGAAGTTGTACCACTGCAGCGGTTGCTCACGCACCCAGCCGGCGAGGATATCGGCATAGCGCTGCATGGCCTCGGCCAGCCACTGTTCACGCGCCTTGCGCGGCAGCTGGCGGGTGTCGTCAAAGGCGGCAAAACGAATACGAAAGCGCTCACCCACGCGCACGCACGACAGGGTGTAGAGCGGGCAACGCAGCAGGGCGGCAAGCCAGAACGGCCCCTCTGGGAAGGTCGCCGGGGCGCCAAGGAAATCCAGCTCGCGCTGCCGCCCACCATTGACCGGCGGCCGGTCGGCGGCAATCACCACAAAACCGCCTGCGGCAATGCGCTCATCGAGCATTTGCGCGGTAGCCGGGGTGATTTCCGTCACTTCCAGAATCTGCGGCCGCGGCCGCCCGGTGACCTGCTCCAGCAACAGGTTGAACTTGCCGGCATTGCGCGTGTGCATCAGCACCAGCAGGTCCAGACGCGGATGTCGCTCAGCCATGGCGTTGGCGATATCCAGGTTGCCGTGGTGGGCTACCAGCACCAGTCCGCCCTGGCCGCTTTCCAGCGCCTGCGCAAAGCGCGCCACACCGTCGCCGCACAGGCGCTCGTCGGCGACCGGGGCGCTCCAGCCTGCGACCTTGTCCATCAGCGTGTTACCGAAGCTCATGAAGTGAGCAAAGCTGCGCCAGTACAGCCTAAGCGGGCGGCTCGCCAAGGCTGGTTCCAGCCGCCGCCAGTAGTCACAGGACGCGCGCCGCGCGGTGCCATGACTAAGGAAATACCAGAGCATCACCGGCCAGAGCACCAACTGAAAGGGCCAGCGACCCAGATGCCGCTGAATCCACACCAGCAGCTGCATACCCAGCAGGCTGCCGCGCTCGCCGATCTGTGCCCAATGCTCGCTCATGCGCGCTTCCTGCCGCGCAACAGCCAGCCCGGCGCACGGCGCAACATGCCAAAAAATAGCCGCGCATGCATGGCCGAGATGTGCAGATTGTCGCGCCACAGGTTGAAGTGGCTGACGCCGCCCTCCGGATAGTGCACCTGTACCGGCAGGTTGATCACCGCCCCGCCGCGCCAGTGCCAGCGCACCAGCACCTCGGTATCAAAGGCCATGCGATTGCCGCAGAGCCGCGCCGCCAGCAGACGATTGACCTCTGCCAGCGGATAAATGCGCGCACCACACATGGAATCGCGGATGGCCAGCGACAGGGTATTGATCCAGACCCAGATGTGCGTCGCATAGCGGCCGTAAAAGCGCAGCCGCGAGACGCTGTCGTCATATTGCGGATAGCCAATCACCAGGGCCTGCGGCTGCGACCGCATGGCGGCCAGAAAGCCCGGCAGATCGGCGACCGCGTGCTGGCCGTCGGCGTCTACCTGCAGGGCATGGCTGTAGCCCAGCTGCTCGGCGCGGGCGAGACCGGCGCGCACCGCGGCGCCCTTGCCCTGATTGTGCGGCAAGCGCAGCAGCTGATGGCCGGCGGCCTGCAGCTCGTCCAGCACGGCGGCGCACTCGGCATCGCTGCCATCATCGACCAGCAGCACCGGCAAACCCAGTTGCTGCAGCTGGTTGCAGACCGCTGCGATGGTGGTCGGATGGTTGTAGACCGGGATCAGCGCGCAGACCGATGGCGTCGTCATGCGGGCACATCCGCAGCGGCTAGAAAGCGCGCGGTGGCGGTGCAGTGACGGCCCGCGGCGGACTCCAGGGTGAAGGTTACCGCGTCCGGCTTGCGCGCCAGCGTCAGCTGAAAGCGCATGCCGGGACGCAGCATGGTCTGGAACTTCAAGCGCTCCAGCCGTTGAAACTGGCCCAGCGCCCCAAAGCTCTGCTCGGCGGCCTGCAGTGCCCACTGGATCATCACCACCCCCGGCACCAGGGCGAAGCCGTTGAAATGGCCGCGCAGGTAGATCAGTCGCTCGGGCACCTCATAATGCTGGCAGCAATGCTCGGCATCCTGCCACTGCTCGCCCAGCCAACGCGGCAGACGGTCATCGTCCAGATCGGCAAACAGCCGTGCGATCAGCGCACGATCCAGCTTGCCCTGCGCGTTACTGGGCAGCTGCTCGACAAACCGCCAGTAGCGCGGCAAGGCCACGCGCTCGAGTTGATCGGCCAGCAGCGTGCGCAGGCGCTCGGTCAGCGCACGGCGCGCGGCGTGGCCCTGTGGCAGAGCGTCGGCGCGCAGGGCCACCACCACACCTAGCCGGCCATCCGCACGGCCGGGATCGACGCAGCGCACGGCGGTCACCTCGGGCAATTGCCCCAGACGTTGCTCAATCTGCTCCAGCGAGACCCGTTTGCCGGCCACCTTGGCGACCCGGTCGCCGCGCCCAAGCAAGACAAAGCCGTTCGCCTGCGCCGCCACGCGGTCGGCCTGCTGCCAGCCCAGCGCCGGTTGCTCAAGAAAGGCCGAATGCAGCAACAACGTATCGCCTGCCACCTGCCAATCCACGCCCGGCAACGCGTGCCACACCGCGGACTGCGTCTGTTGGCGCGAGGCGATACCGCCCGTCTCGGTGCTGCCGTAAATCTCCAGTACCGGCGCCTGCAACAAGCGCTCGGCCTGCGCCGCGTGCTCGAGCTGCAGCGGTGCGCCGGAAGAAAAGAGCCGCAGCGGCGTACCGGCGGCGGCCCAGTCGATGTGCGCGGGCAAGCGTGAAAGAGGCGCAGGCGAACTGACCACCACAGCTGCCAGCGCGGCGTTCTGCGCCTCACTCAGACGTGCTGCCAGCACCTCGGGGTAAAGGGCGTCACGGCCGCAAAAGGGCACGCCGGCGCAGAGCGGATGCAGCACCCCGGCCAGCAAGCCGTAGATGTGCTGGTGACTGACCTGCGCAATCACCGCCGCGCCGGCCAGCGGCCAAAGCTCGGCATGCACCGCCAGTTCACTGTCGAGCTGATCAAAGCGTTTGCTCAAGCGCAGCGGCTGGCCAGTGGAACCCGAGGTATAAAGCGCCAGAGCGATGGCCTGCGGTTCCAGTGGCGGCAGTTGCTTGGGCTCAAGCTCGTCCCATTCCAGAGCGTTCGGCGGCAGGCTGGTGGGCAATTGCCCGTCCAGCTCGGCGGCGATGGCCTGCAGGGTCTCCGGACGATCATCAGCCGGCAGCACCGCGATGCGGCCACTATCCCAGAGCGCCAGTAGCGCAGCGGTAAACTGCAGCGGATCGGGCTGATGCAGCAGCCATTGGCCACTGGGCTGGTCGGCCAGCCAGTGCAGCCAGCGCCGCCGCAGCGTCAACAACGGGGGCAGCTGGCACCAGTGTGCAGGTAACTCGACGGCCGCGCCCTGACGCAGCCAGGGGCGCTCAACCAGCGGCTGAAAACTCATGTCAGCCCCCGGCGCAGGCGGCGACGGCAAAGCCATTCCACCGCGAACATCAGCCCCATCAGCAGGTAGCTGATGCAGCCGTTATACAGGGTCCAGGTGGCGAGATCGGCGTAGACCGCTGTCCAGGCCGCGATGCTGCCATTGAGGATGAAAAAGCCGCACCAGGCCCAGGTCACCTTGCGCGTGTAACGCACGCCTTCGGGCGGCAGATCAGGCTCCTGCAACCGCGCCAGACGTTCGACGATCGGCATGCCGCGCAGCAGGCTGCCGGCAAACAGCGCCAGCATGATCAGGCTGACCGCCACCGGGTAGGCCCGCATGCCCAGCTCGGCTTCGCCGAGCAAGCCGAGCAGCAGCAACAGCGCCGCCGCCAGCAAGGCCAATGGTCGCGCCTGCGGCAGGCGCCAGACCAGCAGGGCCGCGCCCACCAGCAACAGCCAGCCACTGGCCACCTGCCCGTGCAGCGCATAGACCGCAAAGGGCCAGGCGATCAGGGCGAGCATCCCTGCCCACTTCAGCATCCGGTAAACCATTGTCAGGGCTGCATGATGCGGTCGACGGCGTTAACCACATCGTCGATGGTGCGCACCGACTTGAAGTCTTCAGGGTTCAGGCGTTTGCCGGTGTAGCGCTTGAGCTCAACCACCAGATCGACGGCATCGATGCTGTCGATATCCAGGTCTTCGTACAGACGCGCTTCAGGGGTGATCTCATCCGCGTCCAGCTCGAAGAGCTCGACCAGGGTCTTGCGCACCTGGGCGAAAGTCGCCTCACGGCTTGGTGATTCAGTTGACACGGCGGTCCTCCACGAGCGCTTGCAAGGCATTCAGGCTGGTGAAGTGCTGGCGGGTTTCTTCGGCCTCGGCATCCAGCTTGATGCCGTACTGCTTCTGCAGCGCCAGGCCGATTTCCAGCGCGTCGATGGAATCCAGGCCCAGGCCTTCGCCAAACAGCGGTGCATCGGGCTCGATGTCGTCGGGGGTGATGTCTTCGAGCTCAAGCGTTTCGATAATCATCCGCTTCAGTTCCAGCGACAAATCTTGGGTTTCGCTCATGACTGAACTGCTCCAGTTCCTTGTTGAAATAGTCACTCAACCACTGGGTCAAGTGTCTGGCCTGCTGTCCCGCAGGTTGTGTTTCATCCCTGGTGACCGCGACGTCATCCAGCACGCGCAGGCGCATCTGAATCCGGCTCGGCGGGATATGATACCAAGGCTCGCCCTTGGTCAGGGTAGTGGGCGTGCAGCTAATCAGTACCGGTGTTATCGCGGTATGCGTGCGCAGCGCGATATTGGCGCCACCGCGGCGAAACTTGATCGCGCGTCGCGGCGAGGTGCGGGTGCCCTCGGGGAATAGAATCAGTGATTTGCCCTGCGCCAGGCTACGCTGCGCTGCCGCCAGCACGGCGTCCGGCTCACTGTTGGTGATGTAGCCCGCCATGTGAATTGGCCCGCGGGTAAAGGGGTTGCGCGCCAGCGCGCCATTGACGATGCAGTCGGCCTCGGCGGTGTAGGCCACCAGGTAAATCACATCGATCAACGAGGGATGATTGGCCAGCACCAGCAGCCCCGGACGCTGCAGCTTTTCTAATCCGTCGATACGGTAATCGGCTACACCGAGAAACTTCATCAGACCGATAAAGGCGCGAAAGCTGTACTGAATCAGCCGGCGAGCCGCCTGCTGGCGCCGCTGCGGGTCGCGTACCAGCAGCCATAACAGCGGCGCGGCAAACAACCCCAGCAGCGCGCCACCCACCCCGAACGCAGTAAACGACAGCGCCGTGCCGAAGCCGCGCCAGAGCCGGTCCAGCAGCGCGATCACGCCAGACTCCAGCGCTGCTGTGCCTGCAGCTCGCCGCCGTGGGCCAACCAACGCGCCACATCCAGCGGCGCCGGCTGCGCGGGTGCCTCACCGGCGCTTGCCTGCAGCGCCCGACCCCGATCGCGCGACAGTCGCAGGGCCACACAGGCCGCGGCCTCGGGGCCCGCGCTCTGCTGCTGATAGGCGGCCGGCAGGTCGCTGTCCGAAAATACCGCCAGCACCGCCGCGTGGCCTTCCAGCAGATACCCCGCCGCCTCCAGCAGCATGGCATCCAGCTCGTGGCCGCACGCCGCCAGCGCCTGCATCGAGCGAGTATTTTTTCGGGAGATGGAATGCACACCCAGCACCGCGTTGTGCACCGACATGGAAAACTTGGCAGGGGACAAGGGTTGTTGCTCCGCCAGCGCCTGCAGCATGGCCAGCGAGCTTTTCACATCGCCGTGGCGCGAGGCGTGCACCACCGGATATTGGTGTTCGGGATCGAGCAGGCTGAGCGCATCACAGACCGCGCGGCCGGTGCTGTCCAATCGCCGCCGCAGCATGGCTGGCAACGGCGGCTCGGGGCCCTCGCGCTGACTCAGGTCATGCCGGCTATCCAGCGCAAAATCCATTTTCTCGGCACTCCAGGCCAGCCAGTCTTCCAGCAACAGGTTCATCATGCGTCAGTGCTTTCATTGCGCCGCAGAGGGGGGCATTCTACGGTCGGTTGCGGTTTGGTCAAGCCTTCCACGCGGCGCACTCCGCCCCACCGATATGGCACACTGCGCAGAGGGCTCGACCCCGATGCCATTTATATCAGACTTCCGCCGGGGCACCCGCGTTTTGCCGACGAGCGCTCGCGCATGCGCCAACCAGTTCAAATAATGGCACAATGATCTCAAAACTACCCTACAGAGACCAGCCGAGAGCGTCTAGACTGACAGCTGTTGGCAGCAGCTAAAAGTCGTACATCCGGGACACCCTATGATCAGCTATAACAAAAGACGCTTCCTTATCGTCGATGACTTCTCCGACTTCCGCTCCTCGGTCAAGGGCATGCTCAACCAGATGGCCGCGCAGCACGTGGATGCCGCCGCCAACGGCGACGAGGCGATCAAGCTTTGCCGCGAAAACCAGTACGACATCATCCTGCACGATTACAATCTGGGCGAAGGCAAGAACGGTCAGCAGGTCCTCGAGGAGCTGCACCACGCTGGCCTGATCAGCCCGAACTGCATCTTCGTCATGGTCACCGCCGAGAGTAGCCAGGCCATGGTCATGGCCGCACTCGAGTTTGAACCCGATGCCTACCTGACCAAACCCTTCACCCGCGCCAGCCTGCAGCAACGCCTGGACAAACTGGTGGAACGCAAGGTCGCCCTGCAGCCGATACTCGCGCCGCTGGCCAAACAGCAATACGGCGCGGTGCTGCAGGCGTGCGAGCAGATCATCGCCAGCCAGCCGCGCTACGCGCCCCTGTGCCAGCGCTACAAGGCTGATGCGCTGAAAACCCTGGGCCTGCACGAAGAACTGGAAAGCCAGTTGCAAGGGCTGTTGGCCGATCGCCCCATGCCGTGGGCGCTGCTCATGCTGGCCAATCACTGGCTGGAGCGTGGCGAACTGGAACAGGCCGAAGCCTGCTTCGAGCAGGGCATCAGCCAGTTTCCCATGTTGCCGGCGCTGTTTGATGGCCTGGCACAGGTCAAGCAGGCCAAGGGCGAACTGCTCAAGGCGCAGGTGTTCCTTGAGCAGGCGGTGAAGATTTCGCCGAACAGCCCCCAGCGTCAAGCCGAGCTGGGCAAACTGGCACGCACCAACCAGGACCCGGAGCGCGCGGTGCGCGCCTATCGCCAGGCAGTCAGCCTGGGCCGCCATTCGCAGTTTCGCGACCCCGAGTGCCACCTGCACCTGGCCGGCAGCCTGCAGGACCAGGCCGGTGATGCCGCTCCATCGCCCAAGGCCATGCTGGAGATACGGCAGACACTGGGTGACCTGAGCAAGAGCTGGAAACACGACCCTGGTCTGACCGCACGCGCCGACCTGCTGCAAGCCAAGAGCCTGGTCAAGGCCGGCAAACAGAGCGAAGCCGATGAACTGGTGCGCAACGCCAGCCACAAGCTGGGCGACCTGAAAACCTTTTTCTCGGCCGCAGCCGCGCTGGAGGTGGCCGAGCAGTTGCGCGCACTCGGCCAGCCGGACACCGCCGACAACCTGCTGGGCACCTGCGCCGAAATGTACGGCGACGATCCCAAGGTGATGGCCGGCATTGCTGCACAAACCAGCAATCCGGCGATCCTGGAAGCCGGCCAACAGGCCCAGACCCACAACCGCGAGGGGGTTCGCCTGTATCAGCAACAGCAGTACCCGGCCGCCCTGGACAGCTTTCGCGCCGCCCAGGCACTGCAACCGCGCAATATCAGTTTTGCCCTGAATACCGCGCAGTCGCTGCTGCGCCTGTTGCTCAGCGAACCCACCGACGAGCTGCGCGACGAATGTCTGTCTTGTCTGGAGCAGGTCCGCAGCATGCCCGAGTCGGATCACCGCTACGCCCGCTACCGCAAACTGTGCGAGCGTGTGGAGGCACTATGAATCGCGAGCGCCCGGAGCAGGAAGACGAACAGGCGCTGGGGTTCTCCACCGTGATCGCCTCCACCGTGCATGACATGAAAAACTCGCTGGGCATGCTGATGCAGGCCCATGCGGCGCTGGCCGCGCGCTTGCCCGCAGAGCTGGGCGACAGCCGCGAGCAGGGCATTATCGAATATGAGTCGATGCGCCTGAACGGCATGCTGGTACAGATGCTCGGGCTATACAAACTGGGCGTTAACCAGTTACCGCTGCAGCCAACCCACATCGAGGTGGAAGACTTCTTTCAGGCTTCACTCGCGCGGCACGACAACATCCTGCGCTCCCGGCAGATCAAGGGTAGCTATCAGGTTGCCGAAGACGGCCTCATGGGCTTCTTTGATGCCGAACTGGTCGACTCCGTGGTCGGCAACGTGATCAACAACTCGATTCGCTACGCCCAGAACGCAATCGAACTGCGCGCCTGGGTAGAAGAAGAGCAACTGGTACTGGCGATCAGCGACGACGGCCAGGGTTATCCGCAACCGATGCTGGATGCGCAATCCGAATACGTACTGGGCATCAACATGAGCAGCGGTTCCACTGGCCTGGGTCTGTATTTTGGTGCGCGCATCGCCGAGCGGCATCAGCGCAATGGCGTACAGGGGCGTATCGCCATCAGCAATGACAGTGAACTGGGGGGTGGGGAGTTTCGGATTTATTTGCCGTGATCGGCGGGCCGCTGCAGGCCGGAGTCAATCAATTTGGCAAATAGACCGGAAGCGACCTCTGGTTTTCATCGGCTCTACGGGTGGCTCCCTATCGCTTTCGCCTCTAGGCGAGCCAAGGGGGAATGCTTGCCCATTCCCCCTTAGCAATCCCCCAGGGCACCCCGCTGCGCGGCCCTGCGGGTTCGCTGCGTTGCTCAAGCTGCCGGGGGAGCGCGCAAACTCGCTCCGCTCAGACATCGCGCGCCCCTTTTTCCCGGCAGCTCTGCGCTACTCGCCCGCTCAGAGGGGATTTCTGCCCCGTGCATTGGTCGAGCTGTTCGTCAAAAGCGATGAGTAGAACCTTTACGCATCCGAATACAGGCTAACGCGGCATCATCCGCACGCCTTCCAGCTCGCTCAATGGCTGCGGACGACCCAGGTGATAGCCCTGTGCATAGTCCACACCCAGCTCGCGCAGCTGATCCAGAATCGCCTCGTTCTCGACGAACTCGGCCACGGTTTCCAGGCCCATCTCGTGGCCGATGGTGTTGATGGAGGCGACCATGGCGCGGGCGATCGGGTCGTTGGCGATGTCCTTGACGAAGACGCCGTCGATTTTCAGGTAATCCACCGGTAGCGACTTGAGGTAGGCAAAGGACGACAGCCCGGAGCCAAAGTCGTCCAGCGCGAACTTGCAGCCGATCACCTTCAGTTGCTGCATGAAGGTCACCGCCTTGGCCAGATTGGCAATGGCGCTGGTTTCGGTAATTTCAAAGCAGATGCTTTGCGGCGGCACGGCGTGGCGCTCGATGGCATCCAGCACAAAGGCCAGAAAGCTTTCTTCCACCAGCGAGGCCGCCGACAGGTTGATCGAGTAGTTGCCAATATCGCCGTTGCGCCTGCGGTTGTAGTCGCCAACCCAGGCGAGGAAGTTGCCCACCACCCAGCGGTCGATGGCCGAGGCCAGATCGTAGCGCTCGGCGGCCGGCATAAAGGCGCCTGGCGGAATGATACGGCCATCGTCACCCAGCATCCGCACCAGTACTTCGTAACCCGGCACGGTCTGCTGCTGACTGATCGGATGAATCGGCTGCACGTACAACCGCATCAGGTCGCCATCCAGCGCATGGCGCAGGCGGTTCACCCACATCATTTCGCCGCGCCGTTCCAGCAGCTGGGCGTCGTCTGCCTGGTACAGGTGAATGCGGTTGCGGCCTGCTTCCTTGGCCGCGTAGCAGGCGCTGTCGGCGGCGCTGAGCAGCACATCCATGGTCGCCATCTGCTCCTCGACCGAGACCAGACCGATACTGACGCCCACGGCAAAGGTCTTGTCCTGCCAACTGAAGCGAAACTCCTCTACCAATGCGCGTATACCGTCGACGATCGGAATCGCCTCTTCCAGCGAGCAACCGGATAACAGCAGGCCAAACTCGTCGCCGCCGAGGCGGGCCAATACGTCGCTGCTGCGCACGTGCGCCTGAAACAGCTTGGCCAGCTGCCGCAGCAGTTCGTCGCCGGCGGCATGGCCGCAGGTGTCGTTGACGATCTTGAATTGGTCCAGATCCATATAGCAGAGCACCTGATCACCGCGCTCGTGCGGCTGCTTGGTCAGCGCCAGCGCCACTCGCCGCTCGAACTCCTTGCGATTGCTCAGCCCGGTCAGGGTGTCGTGCGCCGCCTGGTGCGACAGCTCTCGCGCCAACCGCCGGTTGACGGTCACATCGCGGAAGGTCAGCACTGCACCAATGATGTGGCCCTCGGCGTCGCGAATCGGCGCCACCGCATCCTGAATCGTCACTTCGCTGCCGTCGCGCCGCCGCAACTGGCACATGGCACCGTCTTCCCGCGCCAGTGCCTGGCGGTAGCGCCGCAGCAGCGCGCTGACCGGGTTGCCCAGGCGCTCACCGTCGGCCTCGTCATACAGGCAATAGACATCGTCCAGCGGGCGCCCGGCGGCTTCCTCCTCGCTCCAGCCGGTCAACTTCTGCGCCACCGGGTTGAGATACCGCACGCGGCTGTCCGGCCCGGTGGTAATCACGCCATCACCGATCGAGGCCAGGGTTACCTGCGCCAGCATCTTTTCCTGAAACAGCTGCTGCTCGATGCGCCGGCGCTCGGTGATATCGCGGATCATGCAGGTATACACATCATCATCGAAGGCGCCCCGGCTGACCGTCAGCTCCGCGACAAACTGATCGTGCTCGTTACGGCTGAACAGCACCTCGCGCATCATTTCGCTGCCGGCCTCGGGCAACGGCATGCCTTGCCAGCTGCGGTCAGCCACCAAGCGCTCGATCGGCTGCCCGATCAGGGCGCCGGCCGACATGCCGAACAGCCGTTCGGCGCCCGGATTGCAGCTGGCCAGCACGCCATCACGGCTGCAGGTGACCACGCCATCGCGAATGTCGCGAATGATGCTCTGGGTCATGCCCACGGCCCGGCGCAGCGCGTGAATCACCTTGTTGTACTGCGCGGCAATCTGGCCGACCTCGGTAAAAGGCTCGACCGGCACGTCCTGCTGCATGTCGCCGGCCTGCTGATGCGCTGCCATGGCCTCCAGCAGCTCGATCAACTCGGTACGCGCGCCGTGCTCTGCAACGTTCAAGCCCTGACGTTCCGCCTCCTCGGTGACCCGCATCGGCCAGAAGCGATTGATCCCGCGCAGCAGAATCCAGGTCAGGCCAAAGGCCCAGAGCGCGGCGACCAGCACACCCTCAATCTGCGCGATCAACTGCTCGAAACGCGTCAGACCGGTGCCCAACAGCGTGAGGTCGCCAAACAGCGCCACCGCCAGCGTACCCCAGATGCCGGCTGCCAGATGCACCGGCACCGCGCCCACGGCATCGTCGATGCGCAGGTGCGTGAGCAGCCGATCAGCAAAGTACATCACCACCGCGCCGCCGAGGCCGATCAGCACCGAGGCGCCGGCGTCCACCACGTGTGCGCCAGCGGTGACCGCCACCATGCCGGCAATCAGGCCGTTTAGCGGATAGACTGGATCGACCAAGCGCCAGCGTAGCCACGACATCATCATGCCGCCCAAGGTACCGGCGATAGCCGCCAATACCGTATTGGCGATAATCCCGGGCACCCGGCCATCAAACGCCAGCGCACTGCCGCCGTTGAAGCCGAACCAGCCAAACATCAGCATCAGCGCGCCGAGCATCGCCACCGGCAGATTCGAGCCCGGCATGCTGCGACCCTCACGATCCTGTTCATAGCGACCCTGCCGCGGGCCGAGAATCAGAATCACCGCCAGCGCGATCCAGCCGCCAATACCATGTACCACGGTAGAACCGGCGAAATCGACAAAGCCACGATTGGCCAGCCAGCCTTCGCCGTCACTGAAGCTGCCACCCCATGCCCAATGGCCAAAGAACGGATAGATCAGGCCGGCGGCGATGGCGGTAACCAACAGGTAGGCGCTGAACCGCATGCGTTCGGCAGCGGCGCCGGAGACAATGGTCGCGGCGGTGGTGCAGAACATAGCCTGGAAGAGGAAAAAGGCGGCCTGCCAGGTGTCGTTGAACGACAGCATGTTGAAGCCACTGCCGAACAGGCCGGTCGAGCTGACGCCGAACATCAGGCTGAAGCCGAACAACCAATAGAGGAAGACAGCCAGACCCAGGTCGGCCATGTTCTTCACCGCCACGTTGATCGCGTTCTTGCTGCGGGTAAGACCCGACTCCAGGCAGAGAAAGCCGATCTGCATGTTGAATACCAGCCCAGCGCAAAGCACAAGCCACAGAACATCAATCATTGAGACGGGCATAGTCGACACCTGATCCGATTCAGAACTGGCACTTTGATAGCGCGCCAATTATGGTAACGCCCTGTTTTGGGGCGACCGCAGTGTGTTTGCGGCTCCGCCGGCTCAGGACAGTGCAACCAATGCAGTTTTTGTACCAAAAGGTGTCGAAACGTCAGCAAATCGTCGCCATAAAACCGCAACGGGAGCAGAACAGGTGCAAGAGGCAGATTACAGAAGGGAGTAGGGAGGCAGGGCAAAGTGTGGCGCAGTTATCACTGAGCGGACTTTATGCCGCCCAGTGATGGCTCAGCGGGGAAAAATCAGTCGGCGATATGCACCAATTGCTTGCCGAAGTTCTTGCCCTTGAGCATGCCCTTGAAGGCTTCAACTGCGTTGTCCAGACCTTCAGCGACGGTTTCGCTGTATTTCAGCTCACCTGAGGCTACCTGACCGGCCAGCAGCGCGGTGATTTCCTGGTGCTTGTCCTGCCACTCGGTAACCAGGAAGAAGCGATGCTCAGGCTTGGGATCAAGCGCGCCGAAGATGTGGAATGGGGTTTCCACCTTGCTCTGGTCAGCTTCGTTATAGGCAGATACGTAACCGCAGATCGGCACGCGCGCACCCGGGTTGATCAGCTTGGCAACCGCCTTGGCGACGTCACCACCGACGTTTTCGAAGTACACGTCGATACCGTCCGGGCAGGCAGCCGCGAGGTCCGCGTCGAGGTTGCCTGCCTTGTAGTCGATGCAGGCATCAAAGCCCAGCTCCTCCACGACGTATTTGCACTTCTCGGGGCCGCCGGCAATACCCACCACGCGGCAGCCTTCCTTCTTCGCGGTCTGACCCACCACGGTACCGACCGGACCAGAGGCCGCCGCCACCACCACGGTTTCACCGGCTTTCGGCTTACCAACATACATCAGGCCGCAATAACCGGTGCGGCCCGGCATGCCGGCGACGCCCAGGTAGGTTTGCAGCGGCGCGCCCTGATCCTTGATCTTGTACACCATCGGAGCGTCGCCGGGGATGATGCCGTACTCCTGCCAGCCGGTGTAGGCGGTCACCACATCGCCGACGGCATAGTTGTCCGACTTGCTTTCAACCACACGGCCGATGCTTTCGCCGACGATGGGCGCGCCGATCTCGATCGGGTCCATATAGCCCTTGCTGTCGTTCATGCGCGGACGCATGTAGGGGTCGAGCGACAGCCACAGGGTTTGCAGCAGTACTTCGCCGTCTTTCAGCGCACGGACCGGCTCTTCCTTGATCAGCAGATCGCCATCCTGGATTTCGCCCTGCGGGCGCTGGTTAAGTACGACTTTACGATTGGTATGGGCAGACATATTTGCCTCTCGCTATCAGGTGTATGGGCGGACAGGTTGCCGCGAACTCGCCGATAATAGACTAGCAAAGGGGCAAGTCGTGCCCTTGCGGCCCACTATTCACGCGGCTGATTGTTTGCCAGTTGGCTGGCCGAAACCCGGTCTGGCGGATCAGCCCAAATCACTCACCGCGAGCCCCGCACCGTCGCTGATCACCCGATTACGTCCGTAGGCCTTACCGCGATACAGGCGCTGGTCGGCACAGCGGTAGAGCGTCTCCGGGTCGTTGCCGTCAACCGGCCACTGCGCCACGCCAAAGGTCGCTGCCAGCGGCACCTGCATGCCCTTGAGCTGCAACGGCCGGGCGCTCAGGGCCTCGCGCAGGTCTTCCACCAGGGTTGCACCCGCCTCCACGTCGGTATTGAGCAGCAGCAGGCCAAACTCTTCGCCGCCCAGGCGGCCCAGGTGATCGGTCTTGCGCAAGCGCTGTTGCAGCACCCTGCACAGGTGCTGCAGGGCGTGGTCGCCCACCACGTGCCCCCAACTGTCATTCACCTGCTTGAAGTGATCGACATCCAGCAGCACCAGACAAAAGGGCTGCTGGCTGCGTTCCGCCTGCTGCGCCGCCTGGACAAACAGCTGTTGAAAGCGGCCTCGATTGAATACGCCGGTCAGCGCGTCGGTTTCCGCCACCCGCTCCAGTACCCGCTGCGCCGCCGCCCGGCGCCCTTCATAGATGTGCACAAACAGCATCAGCAGCACGCCGCAGAGCATGGCATTGCCCAGGTCGATCATCCCGCCTACCGTGCGCACCGCAGCGTAACGCCAGATATACAGTGCCGCCGCCAGCACAATAAAGGGCGCGGCCAGCCAGAACCCGGCGCTGCGCCCCAGCAGCAGATACGACATGATCGGCACCAGGTACATCCAGACAAAGGCGGTCGGCGAGGCGCCGGGCATGACGATGATGTACACCATGAAACAGAAGGTGGGCAGCAGGTATAGATAGATCCAGGGCGTCAGATCCTGCACGGCGACGATCTTCCAGGCAGCCCAGAGCAGCAGCAGGCCGGCGGCGATTTCCAACAGCGCCAGCAGCAGGTTGTCGTTGCTCAGCTGCAAGACAGCAAAGCCGCACAGCGTCAGCCCGGTGGACGACAGCACCAGGCGCAATAGGCTACGACGGTCTGCATCGGCGAGCGCGTTACGCGCAGAAGCACCAGAGTCCGGTGTCGGGGGTTTGAGTTTTGCTGGCATTTCCCTCGCCTGCAGGGGCTGTGAAGCCTTTCAGTTTAGTGGGTGCACCGCATCTAGCCAGCCCAGCTTTCGCGCAGGTGCTGATCCTTGAGCCGCACATAGTTGTCGGCCGAATAGCTGAAAAACGCTTTTTCCTTGTCGGTCAGCGCGCGCACTTGCCGCGCGGGACTACCCATATAGAGATAGCCGCTTTCCAGCGTGCGATTGGCCGGCACCAGCGAGCCGGCGCCGACGATCACCTCGTCTTCCACCACAGCGCCATCCATAACGATACTTCCCATACCGATAAGCACGCGATTGCCGATGCTGCAGCCGTGCAGCAACACCTTGTGCCCGACCGTTACCTCATCGCCAATCACCAGCGGGTAACCATCGGGGTTGAACGGCCCGGCGTGGGTGATGTGCAGCACGCTGCCGTCCTGAATACTGGTGCGGGCGCCAATGCGGATGCGGTGCATGTCGCCGCGTATCACCGTGGCCGGCCACACCGAGCAATCCGCTCCGAGCACCACGTCTCCCAGCACCACGGCCGAGGGATCGACGAACACCGCCTGGCCAAGCTGTGGAATCTTGTCGCCAAAGGGTCTTACATTCATGTCACTACCTCGTTTGCCTGTTTGCCCGGCCTGCAAGAACAGCACCGCGCGCCTTGAAATGCCGGGGCCGCGCCCATAGATCTTGTGGACGACGAGGGCGTTGAGCAATCTGCTCGCCATGCCCTGCACCGATTTAATATGATGGCCGTCGAACGCCGTCACTGTCCAATCAGGAAGCCACTCCATGTCCAATCCGCTGCTGCAACCCTACGACCTGCCGCCGTTCAGTGCCATCCGCGCCGAGCACGTCAAGCCCGCTGTCGAGCAGATTCTGGCTGACAGCCGTGCCCAGGTAGAAGCCCTGCTGGCCAACCCGCCGGCCCAGTGGAGCTGGGCCAACCTGGTGGAGCCGCTGGATGACATGGGCGAAAAGCTGTCGCGCGCCTGGTCGCCGGTCAGCCATCTGAACGCGGTGATGAACAGCCCGGAGCTGCGTGAGGCCTATGAAAGCTGCCTGCCGCTGCTGAGCCAGTACTTCACCGAGCTGGGCCAGAACCAGGCGCTGTTCGAGGCCTATCAGCAACTGGCCAACAGCGCCGAGTTTACCCGCCTCGACAAGGCGCAGCAGACCATTATCGAGCACGCGCTGCGCGACTTCCGGCTGTCCGGTATCGCCTTGCCGCCCGCCCAACAAAAGCGCTACGGCGAGTTGCAGATGCGCTTGTCCGAGCTGCAAAGTCGCTTTTCCAATCAGGTGCTCGACGCCACCCAGGCCTGGACCAAGCAGCTGAGCGACGCCGCGCAGCTTGATGGCCTGCCCGACTCCGCGCTGGAACAGGCCCGACAAGCCGCCGCCGCCCGCGAACTGGACGGCTGGCTGGTCACCCTCGACTTCCCCAGCTATTACGCGGTGATGACCTACGCCAACGATCGCGCGCTGCGGGAAGAGGTATATACCGCCTTCTGCACCCGAGCCTCGGATCAAGGCCCGAATGCCGGCCAGCTGGATAACGGCCCGATTATCGAAGAAATCCTCACCCTGCGCCAGGAACTGGCGGAGCTGCTTGGCTTTGCCAACTACGCCGAACTCTCGCTGGCCACCAAGATGGCCGAAAGCACCGATCAGGTGCTTGGCTTTCTGCGCGACCTGGGCCAACGCAGCAAGGGCCACGCCGAGCAGGACCTGGCCGCCCTGCGCGCCTTCGCTGCCGAGCAGGGGTGTGCCGAACTGCAGCCCTGGGATGTCGGTTACTACAGCGAGAAACTGCGCCAACACCGCTACGCCATTTCGCAGGAAGTGCTACGCCCGTACTTCCCGGTCAACACCGTCATCAAGGGCATGTTTGGCGTCGTACAGAAGCTGTACGGTATCGAGCTGCGTGAGGTGGAGCAGTTCGAGCGCTGGCACGCCGATGCACGACTGTTTGAAGTACTGGAGAACGGCGAGGTTATTGGTCGCTTCTTCCTCGATCTCTACGCCCGCTCGCACAAGCGCGGCGGCGCCTGGATGGACGGCTGCCGTGATCGCCGCCTACTGCCGGGTGGCCAGCTGCAACGCCCGATCGCCTACCTGGTATGCAATTTCACACCGCCAGCCGGTGGCAAGCCCGCGCTGCTGACCCACGATGAAGTCACCACCCTGTTCCACGAATTTGGCCATGGCCTGCACCACTTGCTGACCCGCGTTGACTACGCCTCCGCCAGCGGCATCAACGGTGTGGCCTGGGATGCCGTCGAGCTGCCCAGCCAGTTCATGGAAAACTGGTGCTGGGAGCCAGAAGGCCTGGCGCTGATCTCCGGGCACTTCGAGACCGGTGAGGCCCTGCCCCAGGCACTGCTCGACAAGATGCTGGCGGCAAAAAACTTCCAGTCCGGCATGGGTATGCTGCGCCAGATCGAGCTCTCGCTGTTCGACTTCGAACTGCACGTACGTCAGCACCCGGAACTGAGTGTGCAGCAGGTGCTCGATCAGGTGCGCGACGAAGTGGCAGTGATGCGCCCACCGGCGTTTAACCGCTTCCAGAATGGCTTCAGCCATATCTTTGCCGGCGGTTACGCAGCGGGTTATTACAGCTACAAATGGGCTGAGGTGCTGTCGGCTGACGCCTTCTCGCGCTTCGAGGAAGAGGGTGTATTGAACGAGGCGACCGGACGTGCCTTCCGCGACAACATTCTGGCCCGCGGCGGCAGTGAAGAACCCATGGCGCTGTTCGTTGCCTTCCGCGGTCGTGAGCCGTCCATCGACCCGCTGCTGCGCCATCTTGGCCTGTCCGGAGAGGCGGCATGAGCCAGCCGGTAAAACGTTTCATCGCCGGGGCAGTTTGCCCGGCGTGCAGCACCATGGACACCATCCGCATGTTTGAGGTGGAAGGCGTGCCGCACCGCGAATGCGTGCAGTGCGGCTACGCCGATACGCTGGACGAGCGTGGTAACTCGGTGCCCAGCGAGCTGACCACACGGGTCAACGTCAGCAAACCCAAGGCAGACAAGCCCACCACGCAAACGGTGCAGTTCTTCCCCAACCCACGGCTGAAAAAAAAGCCGGAGTAATCTCCGGCTTTCTTCCTGTTCGTTGGCCGTGCCGCTCAGGCGGCGCCGCGCCACTCTATCCCTATGCCCAACTGCTCGCTCATGCATGGCCACTGTTGCCAAAGCTCGCGTCTGGCCTCGGTCTGCTGAGCTAGATAGCTCTGAAAGGTCTCCGAGCTGAAGGTATCGGCCGGCAGCAAGCCTGCAACCGCCGTTTCGACAGCGGCGTCCAGCTGATTGGCAAAGTCATCGCCCAGCAATTGATGCACGATCAGGTTGGCGCGCGTGGTATCCATTGGTATCAGTGCTTCGCCGCCGTGCGCCACATAGCGGTCGTTCACTTCTTCTACCAGCCGATGGGCCAGGTAAGCCTCATCCAGCAACGCCAGTAACCCCTGATGCTCGGCAGGCAGATCCGGCGGCTGCAGAAAGAACGCCTCGGCCACCTTCAGCACCGGCAGCAGGCGGTCGCGCATACGCGCAGCCTCGGCCACGGCGGCGGCGGCGTCGAGTACGTTGGGTACCTGTTCAACGTAGGCCTGCACAAATTTGAACAGTGTATCAATGCCATCGTCTTCCAGACGGATGGCCGGATGCAGACCTGGCAGGCGCTCGGCCAGCCAGGCACGCAGATGTTGCTGCGTATGTGGTTGATTCAGAGCCAGTTCGACCTGGCTTTTCAAAGCGGGCGTATTCATGATTTCTCTCCACAACGACAGCCGTATGCTGCAGATGAGTCGGTAGCGCGACGAGGTGCAAGACAAGCTAGCAGAGGTCGCATAACCCGTCAAAGTGGCTCAACGTGAGGCATTAGACCATTTTGCAATAACGCCGCAATAGAAATCAGTGTTGCCACAGCGCGATACCACCAAGACAATTTATAGCGGCCTTCTGCTATCTCCGCCAGCCGCCCATACCGGTTAAAAAATAACCTGTGGCAACATTGCCAAGCCGAATGCCGGGTCTATACTCGAGATTGTCCGGTAGCCATTGGGGGTACTGGCCGGGGGATTTAAAGCGACAGTCTAGTCGCTTGCTGACTCTGGTCCATCGCGTCTACAGCGACTTAATGTCGCAAGGTAGCGACTTCCCTACGCGCCTGGAGTGATAAAAAAAATAAAGGGGAACCGGGAATGTTGCGATCAGCAATGACCTGGCTGGTTGGTCTGTCCTTGTCCGCCGTTGGCACTGCCGCCAATGCCGAGTGGGGCGTCAACATGCAGCCGGGCGTCACCGAAGTTAGCCAGTCCGTGTTCGACCTGCACATGACCATTTTCTGGATCTGTGTAGTGATCGGCGTAGTCGTTTTCGGCGTCATGTTCTGGTCGATGCTCATGCATCGAAAATCCGCGGACAGCAAGCCCGCCACCTTCCATGAGAACCTCACGGTCGAGATTCTCTGGACCGTCATTCCGCTGATCATCCTCATCGTCATGGCGGTGCCTGCCACCAAGACGCTGATCGATATCTACGACGCCGAAGAGTCCGACGTCGATATCCTCGTCACCGGCTACCAATGGCGCTGGCAGTACAAGTATGTGGGCGAGGGCGTCAGCTACTTCAGCTCGCTGGCCACGCCCCGCGACGAGATCAACAACGTCGCGGAGAAAAACCCCAACTACCTGCTGGAAGTCGACAACCCGCTGGTGGTGCCAATCGGCAAGAAAATCCGCTTCCTGATTACCTCGGCTGACGTCATCCACTCCTGGTGGGTACCCGCCTTTGCGGTCAAGAAGGATGCCATTCCCGGCTTCGTCAACGAGTCCTGGACGCGCATTGATCAACCCGGCATCTATCGCGGCCAGTGCACCGAGCTGTGCGGCAAGGATCACGGCTTCATGCCCATCGTGGTGGAAGCCAAGACCCAGGCCGACTACGACGCCTGGATGGCCGAACAGAAAGAGGCCGCCGCCAAGGAAGCCGAGCTACGCGAGAAGGACTGGACGCTTGACGAGCTGGTTGCGCGCGGTGAGAAGGTTTACGGCTCTGCCTGCGCCTCCTGTCACCAGGCCAACGGCGAAGGCATACCGCCGATGTTCCCGGCGCTCAAGGGCAGCGACATTGTGCTCAACGACATTCAGGAACACATCAACACCGTCGTGAATGGCCGTCCTGGTACGGCAATGGCGGCCTTCGGCAAACAACTCTCTGAAGTGGATACGGCTGCGGTCATCACCTATGAACGCAATGCCTGGGGCAACGACACCGGTGAGGTAGTCAGCCCATTGGATATCCTCAACTTCAAAGACGGCCAATAGGAGACCTGTCATGAGCGCAGTGATCGATCACCATCACGCCGACCATGCTCATGGTCCGGCCAAGGGGCTGATGCGGTGGGTTCTGACCACCAACCACAAAGACATCGGCACCATGTACCTGTGGTTCAGCTTCATCATGTTTCTGGCCGGTGGCAGCATGGCCATGGTCATCCGGGCCGAGCTGTTCCAGCCCGGTCTGCAGCTGGTGCAGCCGGAGTTCTTCAACCAGATGACCACCACCCACGGCCTGATCATGGTGTTCGGCGCCGTGATGCCGGCCTTTGTCGGCTTGGCCAACTGGATGATCCCGCTGATGGTCGGCGCGCCGGATATGGCGCTGCCACGCATGAACAACTTCAGCTTCTGGCTGCTGCCGATGGCGTTCGGCTTGCTGCTCTCGACGCTGTTCATGGAGGGCGGCGGACCCAACTTCGGCTGGACCTTCTATGCGCCGCTATCGACCACTTATGCGCCGCCCAGCGTCACCTTCTTCATTTTCGCCATTCACCTGGCGGGCATCAGCTCAATCATGGGCGCGATCAACATCATCGCCACCATTCTCAACCTGCGCGCTCCCGGCATGACGCTGATGAAAATGCCGCTGTTCGTCTGGACCTGGCTGATTACCGCCTTCCTGCTGATCGCGGTAATGCCGGTGCTGGCGGGTGTGGTGACCATGATGCTGATGGACATCCACTTCGGCACCAGCTTCTTCAATGCCGCCGGCGGCGGTGACCCGGTGATGTTCCAGCACATCTTCTGGTTCTTCGGCCATCCCGAGGTGTACATCATGATCCTGCCCGCCTTCGGCGCGGTCAGCCAGATCATCCCGACCTTCAGCCGCAAGCCGCTGTTCGGCTACACCTCAATGGTCTACGCCACTGCAGCGATTGCCTTTCTGTCGTTCATTGTCTGGGCGCACCACATGTTCACCGTGGGCATTCCGATCACCGGCGAGCTGTTCTTCATGTACGCCACCATGCTGATCGCCGTGCCGACGGGGGTGAAGGTGTTCAACTGGGTGAGTACCATGTTCCGCGGCGCGCTGACCTTCGAAACGCCGATGCTGTTCGCCGTGGCCTTTGTCATCCTGTTCACCATCGGCGGTTTCTCCGGGCTGATGCTGGCGATCGCTCCGGCCGACTTCCAGTACCACGACACCTATTTCGTCGTGGCGCACTTTCACTATGTGCTGGTGCCCGGCGCGATCTTCGGCATCTTTGCCTCGGCGTACTACTGGCTGCCCAAGTGGACCGGCCACATGTATGACGAAGTGCTCGGCAAGACGCATTTCTGGATGAGTTTCATCGGCATGAACCTGGCGTTCTTCCCGATGCACTTTGTTGGTCTGGCGGGCATGCCGCGCCGGATTCCCGATTACAACATCATGTTTGCCAACTTCAACATGGTGTCCTCCATCGGGGCCTTCATGTTCGGCGCGACCCAGCTGCTGTTCCTGTTCATCGTCATCAAGTGCATCAAGGGCGGGCCGAAGGCGGCTGCCAACCCCTGGGAGGGCGCCGAAGGGCTGGAGTGGACGGTGCCGTCCCCGGCGCCCTACCACACCTTCACCACACCGCCTGAAGTGAAGTAGCCGGAGGCCGCCATGAGCGAGCAGCTGTCGAACGCGCGACTGGTCAAACGCCTGCTGTTTACAGTGGTGGCCATGTTCGCCTTTGGCTTCGCCATGGTGCCGCTGTACGACGTCATGTGTGATGCCCTGGGCATTAACGGCAAGACCAGCGGCACCGCCTACCAGCAGGAAAGCGAGCACATCGATGGCAGCCGCACGCTGCGCGTGCAGTTTCTGGCCACCAACGCCGAAGGCATGAGCTGGTCGTTCGGCCCGGAAGCTGACGAGCTGTCGCTGCACCCGGGGGAAACCCGCGAAATGCTGTTTCGCGCCAGCAATCCGACCGACCACCCCATGGTGGCGCAGGCCATTCCCAGCGTTGCGCCATCCAAGGCGGCGGCCTACTTCCACAAGACCGAATGTTTCTGCTTCACCCAGCAGGTGCTGCAACCGGGCGAGACCGTCATGATGCCCGTGCGCTTCATCGTCGACCCGGCACTGCCCAAGGACGTGAAACACCTGACGCTGGCCTACACGCTGTTTGATGTAACCGATCGGATGCCTGAAAAGCTGGCGCTGTCAGCCGTGCAGGCCAACTGAGTACAGACTGCCGGATAAGGAGAACAACAGATGGCGAGTCATGAAACCTACTACGTACCGGCCCAGAGCAAGTGGCCGATCATTGCCTCGGTGGGCCTGCTGCTCACCGTGTTTGGCGGTGGCAGCATCATCAATGGCATGAGCAGCGGCGAGGGCGCCGGCTTCGGCAAATGGATTTTCTTCGCCGGCGCGCTGACCATCGCTTACATGATGTTCGGCTGGTTCGCCAATGTGGTGAAAGAAAGCGATCAGGGACTGTACAGCCCGCAGATGGACCGCTCTTTCCGCATGGGCATGGGCTGGTTCATCTTTTCCGAGGTGATGTTCTTTGCCGCGTTTTTTGGTGCGCTCTTCTATGCTCGTACCTTTGCCGGCCCCTGGCTCGGCGGTGAAGGTGACAAGGGCGTCGCCAACATGCTCTGGCCGGAGTTCCAGTTTTCCTGGCCGCTGATGAACAACCCCGACCCCAAGGCGTTTCCGGGGCCGGCAGAAACCATCGGGCCCTGGCAACTGCCCTTGCTCAACACCATTATCCTGATTACGTCCAGCGTGACCGTTACCTTCGCGCATCACGCCCTGCGCGCCGACAAACGCGGCGCCACCAAGGCCTGGCTAGGCCTGACAGTACTGCTGGGCGCCGTCTTTCTAATACTGCAGGCACTGGAGTATCAGCACGCCTACCATGAGCTGGGGCTGACACTGAACTCCGGTATCTACGGCTCGACCTTCTTCATGCTGACCGGCTTTCACGGCGCGCACGTGACCATGGGCACGCTGATTCTGGCGATCATGCTAATCCGTATCACCCGTGGCCACTTCACCCCCGGCAAGCATTTCGGCTTTGAGGCAGCGAGCTGGTATTGGCACTTTGTTGATGTCGTCTGGGTGGGACTGTTTGTCTTTGTCTACATTCTCTGAGCGCCAGACCTGGCGCCCAACCAAGGCAGGCTCTGGCTCAATGCAGCCAGGGCGTGCCCCAGCGCAACTCGCCAGACCAGAAGCCCCAGGCAATCAGCGCCAGCAGCAATACCGTCAGGCTGATCCGCACGGTAAGCGCCTTGACCAGACGGCCACTGCTGTTGTCACTGTCTTTCATCAGAAAAAACAAACCGCTGAACAGGCTGCAAACCACCGCCGCCAAGAGCACCAGAATCGCAATTTTCAACCACATGGGCACCGGCTCCCCTTTGTTGTTATGGGGGCCAGTATAGCCCTGCAGGCAGACCACCGTGATCATGTCTGAAACCGGCGACAGCGCACGGCGTTTTGCACCCGGTTTGGGGCTCTGGGTGTTCACCCTGAGCCTGCTGCCACTGCTGCTGGGGCTGGGCGTCTGGCAGCTGGAGCGCGCCGGCCAGAAACAGGCACTGGAGCAGCAGATGCAGGAGCGGCGCCAGGCGCCCGCACTGCCGCTGAATCAACTGGACCACTCGCGACCCGCCAATTGGCAGCAACTGGCTCTACGCGGGCATTTTGATCGCCAACGCATCTGGCTGCTGGACAACCGCACCCGCGACGGCGCCGCCGGGGTTGAAGTACTCCAGGCGTTTCGCGCCGACAACGGACAGTGGCTGTTGATCAATCGCGGCTGGACTGCCTGGCCGGACCGCCGCGAAGCCATTCACATCAGCACGCCGAGCGGCGACCAGCAGCTGCTGGTCGAAGCGCTGCCCGATCCCGACAGCGGCTTCCGCCTCGGTGACGCGGGTGCCAGCACCCAGGGCTGGCCGCGCCTGATTACCCGCATCAACCTGAACGAACTACGCCAACAGGGCGGCGTCCAATTGGCAGAATGGCGCGCTCGCCTGATCGAGCCCGGCAGCAATGCCGCCCTGCGCCTGGACTGGCCTGCGCTACCAATGAGTTCCAGCCGCCATACCGGTTACGCCGTGCAATGGTTCTGCTTGGCCGGTGCATTACTGATCTTGTTTGTCTGGGCCGGTCTGTGGCCCGAATCACGGGGGAATAACAATAATGATGAGCATGACTGATAACCCTTCAAGCAGCCGTCCACGCGGCCAACTCAAGCTGCTGGCGATCTGCGCGGTGGTATTCGGGCCGATTCTGGTGGCTGGCCTGATGGCGCATTTCAATATTGGCATTCCGCAGACGCACTCGAACAAGTCAGATCTGGTTGCAGCCGAAATCCAGCTCGACGACTGGCAGATTGCCCTCGATCCGGTGGGCTACGGTGCGCCCTGGCGGCTAGTGGTCACCAGCCCCGAAGCCTGCACCGAGGCCTGCCTGCAACTGGTGCACGAGGCCCGTCAGATCAACGTTGCCGTGGGCCGCGAAGCCGATCGCGTGGAGCACTTGCTGGCGTCGGGTGTCGGCCTCTCCAGCCGTCAGCAGGAAAGTCTAGAAGCACGCTTTCCGCGCCTGCAGCAGGTGACCCTTTCGGCCTCAGCGTACAACAGCAGCGTGCAACAGTTGCCGGCCAGCTGGCAGCAGGGGCCGCAGTTGTGGCTGATTGATCCGCTGGGCCGCGTCGTGCTGCATCAAAGCGCTGCGGCGCCGGGCAAGCATTTGTTGGATGACCTGAAACGTCTGTTGAAACTGTCCAAGGTAGGCTGAGCCATGCACAAATCCGCCTCCAAATGGGCCCTGTTCGGGCTGCTGTTGTGCTTTGTGGTGGTGATTCTCGGCGCCTACACTCGCTTGGTGCATGCCGGCCTGGGCTGCCCCGACTGGCCCGGCTGCTACGGCTTTCTCAGCGTGCCGCAAAGTGACAGTGCGCTGGAAACGGCGCAGTTGCGTTTTCCCGATGATCCGGTTGAAGCCTTCAAGGCCTGGGCCGAGATGATCCACCGCTACGCGGCGGGTTTGCTCGGGCTGGTGATCCTTGGCCTGGCGCTGTTCAGCCTGCGCCAACGCCATCAGCCGGGGTACCCGGTGGCCTTGAGTCTTGGACTGCTTGGTTTGGTTATCTGTCAGGCGTTGTTCGGCATGTGGACGGTTACCCTGAAACTCTGGCCACAGGTAGTCACCGCGCATCTGCTGGGCGGCTTTACCACGCTCAGCCTGTTGCTACTGCTCACGTTGCGGCTGTCCGGACGCGTCCCGGCCGTGCCGCCCAGCCCACACAACACGCGCCTGCGCAAACTCGCCCGGCTTACCCTGCTGGTGGTGATAGGGCAGATCATGCTGGGCGGCTGGACCAGTACCAACTATGCCGCCGTCGCCTGCATCGACCTGCCCACCTGCCACGGCGAGTGGTGGCCGGAGATGGACTTTGCCACCGGCTTCAATCTGCTGCATCAACCCGTGGGGCCCAACTACCTGGGTGGAATGCTGGACGGCCCCGGCCGCACGGCGATTCATTTCACCCACCGCCTCGGCGCCGTGCTGACCACCCTGGTGGTTTTGCTGCTGACCTGGCGCCTGTGGCGTAGCCGCCATCCGCGGCTGGCCATGCTGATTACCCTGACCCTGGCGCTGCAGGTCAGCCTGGGCATCACCAACGTGCTGGCGCATATCCCGCTGCCGGTGGCGGTGGCGCACAACGGCGTTGCCGCGCTGTTGCTGCTGGGCGTCATCAGCGTCAATTACCGCCTGCGCGCACCGGCCCGGGAACGCTTGCGCCTGCACAGTCGCTCGCTGGCGGGTTCGGTCTGACTGACCCATACTCAAGGCACAACGATAACGGCGGGCCAGACCCGCTGAAGGGGGAACGACCATGACCACCGTGACGCAAATGCTGACGGCCCGTGCCGGCTGGCGCGATTATCTGGAACTGACCAAACCCAAGGTCGTCGCGCTGATGATCATTACCTCGGCGATCGGCATGCTGCTGGCCAGCGACGGCGCTGTGCCCTGGAGCACGCTGCTGCTGGGCAACCTGGGCATTGCGCTCTGCGCCGGCTCGGCGGCGGCGGTCAACCATGTGGTCGATCGCCGCATCGATATTCACATGGCCCGCACCCAGCGCCGCCCGCTGGCCCAGGGCCGGGTAAATCCGCTGAATGCGCTGCTGTTCGCCCTGGCCCTGGGCAGCATCGGCATGGCCATTCTGCTGCAGTGGGTCAACGCCATCACCGCCTGGCTGACGCTCGGCTCACTGCTGGGGTACGCCGTGGTCTATACCTCTTTCCTCAAGCGTGCCACACCGCAGAACATCGTGATTGGCGGGCTAGCCGGCGCCGCGCCGCCGCTGCTGGGCTGGACCGCCGTTACCGGTCAGGTGCAGGCCGAAGGTCTGCTGCTGGTGCTGATCATCTTTGCCTGGACGCCACCCCACTTCTGGGCGCTGGCGATCCACCGCAAGGCGGAATACGCCAAGGTAGACATCCCCATGCTGCCGGTGACGCATGGCGAGCGCTACACCAAGCTGCATATTCTGCTGTATACCTTTATCCTGTTGGCCGTCAGCCTGCTGCCCTTTGTGATTCACATGAGCGGCGTGCTGTATCTGGTTGTCGCCACCGCGCTGGGCCTGCGTTTTATCGACTGGGCCTGGGCCCTGTGGCGCGACAGTCGCCCGCATGCGGCGATCAAGACCTTCAAATTTTCACTGTGGTACCTGCTGTGGCTGTTTGTCGCCTTGCTGGTTGACCATTACGCGGGAGTAGCCGGATGGCTTTGAGTGGGGTGCAGAAGACCGTACTGATTTGTGCGGCCAGTGTGGCGCTGGTGTTGGGCGCAATTATTCACAAAGTCACCCGTCCGGTACCGATTGATCGCAACGCCCTGCAAAACGCCGGTATTTTTCTGTTTGATAGCCCGCGCTCGATTCCGTCAGTGAAGCTGCAGGCGGCCTCCGGCCAGCCCTGGACAACAGACGCACTGAAAGGTCAGTGGGATATGCTGTTTTTCGGCTACACCTTCTGCCCTGACATCTGCCCTACGACGCTCGCCGAGTTGCGCCAGCTGAGTGAGCAGCTGCCCGCCGAGACCCGCAACCAACTGCAGGTAACCCTAGTCAGCGTAGACCCCAACCGCGACACGCCAGAGCAATTGACGACCTACCTGGACTACTTCAACGCCGACTATGCCGGCGCGACCGGCGAGTCCGCCGAGCTGGCAAAACTGGCCAAGGCGCTGTCCATTGCCTATATCGAGCCCGATACCAGTAATGAGAACTATCTGGTCGATCACAGCGGTCAGGTGGTGCTGGTCAACCCGGCAGGCGAGTACGTGGGCTTTATTCGCCCGCCGCTGAAGAACGATCAGTTGGTCAACTGGCTGCCGCGGATCATGACGCCGTAAACATCGCAACGCAGGTGACCTCAGCGACTAGCGTGCTGGCGAGCGAATCACCTTGCCGGCTTTGGCGCTCACCGCTTCAGCCTGGCCATCGCGTTGCGCGCCCGCCCGTGTGCGGCTGATCAGCCGTGGAATCAGGCGCCCTTCAGACAACCCGGCCCAGAACCGCAACGGCATATGCCCCTGCATCACCTTCGGATTGAGCCGCGCCGGGTTGTAGATACTGCTGTAGTAGGTCTGCCATAACGGGTCATCGTGATCCTTCACCGAGGCCGCAAGGGCCGCCCAGTCTGCCGGGCAGGGCTGGCGATAATGCAGCACCTGACCGTCGTACCACACGGCATCGCGTGACGACACAATCATCCAGCGCTGACGCCCCAGCCGCTCGGCAAAGTGCAGGCTGGCACTGGCCAATACATCGTGCGCCGGCTCATGGGTGGCGACATAATCCAGCCCGCCCCGCCCCATAACCGGGTGGAAACGCACAAAAGCATGCAGGTGATGCGCCTCGCGGCTGACCGCCTTGATGCGCTTTTGCAGCTGGCTGCCGTCCGGATCACCGGCCAGCATCGCCGCGCGCTCGCCGTGCGCTACCCGCCAAAGCACGCGGTAGAGCAGGCCCCAACGCCCAGCCACGCGATACTGCGCCGCCAGCTCCAGGTCTTTCAACAGCGATGGCGGCACCCGCGGCGCGGCGCGCACAACAGGCTCGGCGAGCGGCGCCTCGTTGCCAAACAATTGGCCGTGCTCCTGGTCTTCCCAGATTACCGCGTGCGGCGGCACTGCCCGCAGCAACAACTGCCGGGCCTGCTCGCGCCAACGGGCGAACTCATTATTACAGTGCAGAATATGCATGGCCTGTACGCTCACCCCCACAACGCCATCTGCGCCGGTTGATCACTCAGCTGCTGGCGCAGTGTGCTGGACTCCTGAGCGTCCTGACGCGGGCGATAGTCACTGGTCACGATGAAGGGTTTGGCCTTCTCGATCACACAGCGCAGCCGCACCACATCGTCGTAACGTATTCGCTTTAATCGCCGCAGGCTGACGATACGCTCGGCCGAGCGAACGCCGATCCCCGGTACGCGCGCAATCAAATGCGGCTCGGCCAGATTCAGATCCAGTGGAAATAGCTCGCGATTGGCCAGCGCCCATGCCAGCTTGGGATCGATATCTAGCGGCAAATTGCCCTGCGCACCAATTAGCTCCTTGACCTTGAAACCATACCCGCGCAACAGAAAGTCCGCCTGATACAGCCGATGCTCGCGCAGCAGTGGCGGCGCTTGCATCGGTACCGAAGCAGGGCTGTTGGGAATCGGGCTGAAGGCAGAATAGTAAACCCGACGCAGCCGGTACGCCCCGTACAGCGTCTCGGCGGTATGCAGAATGCGGCTGTCGTCACTGGCATCGGCCCCCACGATCATCTGGGTACTCTGGCCGCCCGGGGCAAATTTTGGCGCTCGCCGATCAGCACGCGACTCCTGCGAGGCCGTTTCAATAGTGCCCATGGCGCCGGTGATGCTGCCGGCTTGCTTCTCCGGTGCCAGCCGAATCAGGCTATCGGGGCTGGGCAATTCGATGTTGACGCTCAAGCGATCGGCAAAGCGGCCCGCCTCGGCAATCAGCGCCGGGCTGGCCTCCGGGATGGTTTTCAGGTGAATGTAGCCGCGAAACTGGTGTTCCTCTCGCAGCACTTTCGCCACCCGAATCAGTTGCTCCATGGTGTAATCCGGCGATTGAATGATGCCGGAGCTGAGAAACAGGCCGCTGACGTAATTGCGCTGATAGAAATCCAGCGTCAGCCTGATCACTTCTTCTGGTGTAAAGCGCGCGCGTGGCACATCGCTGGAGCGACGATTCACGCAATACTGGCAGTCGTAGAGGCAAAAATTGGTCAGCAGAATTTTCAGCAGTGAGACACAACGGCCATCCGGCGTGTAGCTGTGGCAAATACCCATGCCGTTGGTCGCGCCTATACCCTCCTTGCCCCGGGAGCTGCGCTTGGGCGCGCCGCTGCTGGCGCAGGACGCGTCGTACTTGGCGGCATCCGCCAGGATGGTGAGTTTTTCAATCAACTCCATAGCGCTTTACCGCCCTATATACTGTATATAAATACAGCATAAAGAAGAGCTGAAGCCTTCTCAAGCGCTAAGCCCCGCAGCGCGGCCTGCGCCGACCGCCGGCACTAGCCCGGCACAGCAAACAACTGGCCCTCCACGACCATGACTGCCTGAGCGCCGGGTTCGGACGCCACGTTCCAGCCACCGGTGAACGCACCGAAGGAAGGCAGCACAGTGACCTGCTCACGCAGCCAGAATATCGGCGCACGCAGGCGGTCACCTGCCACCGTCAGTTGCATCGCCGGATGTACGTGGCCTGCCAACACATGCCTGCCGGGAACCGGCTCGGGCTCGTGACACAGGCGGAACGGGCCCAGATCAAGGTGTGTATGCCATTGAATACCGATATCTAGCCCCGCCGCGTGTCGGTCATGATTGCCGATGACCGCTTCAACGGATAACCCACTGTGTTCTGCCAGCCACGCAGGGAACTGCTGCAAAAACGGTTCGCCGGCAATCGGTCGGTGGTGCAGCACATCACCCAACACGATCAGCCGCTGCGCGCCAAATTCCGCCACCAGCCGACTCAGGCGCTGCAGATCATCCCGGCTCTGCCCGCTGGGCACCGCCAGCCCGCGCCGGCGCATCAGCGCGGCCTTGCCAAAATGGGTGTCGGCCACCAGCAAGGTGGCTTCGGCGGGATAAAACAGCGCTTTGTCTCCATGCAGCATTACCTCGGCGCCCGCCAGTATCCAGTCCAGCGTACGGCTCATCGGCGTTTTCCCGTCTTGCGCTGGGCGTGTTGCTCCAGGCTGGCGATCATGCGTTGCACGCGGTCTTGCCAGCTTTCGGTCGTGATGCGATTGCGCTGGCGCTCCACCCAGAGCGGGAAGGCCAGCGGCGAAAAGCGCTCGAGCGGCATCTGCAACAGGGTTTGCCCCGCTGCGCGCTGCAACACCGCCTGCAAGCGCTGCAGCTCCAGCTGATCTTCCAGCACCTCGCGGCTGGCCTGCGCCAGCAGCCGGTGCTCGGGATCGTAGCGCTGCAGGGTGTCGTACAGCAGGCCGGTGGATGCCTGCAACTGGCGGTCACTCTTGCCGCGTCCCGGAAACCCCTGAAACACCAGGCCGCTGATACGCGCTATGTCGCGAAACTGGCGGCGCGCCAGCTCGCCGGCATTCAGCGCCGCCAGCACATCGTCCAGCAGGTTGTCCGGGCTCAGCAGCGTCCGCCAGTCCGCATCGTTCAGCTCCGGCAGACGGGTAGAGGTCAACAGCTCGAGCCCGTAATCGTTTACCGACAGCGAGAAGGTCGCCGGCACCCACTGACCCAGGCGCCAGGCCAGCAACGCTGCCAGCCCCTCATGTGCCAGCCGCCCCGCAAAGGGGAAGAGAAACAGGTGTTCACCCTCCCGCGAGCGACAGCGCTCGATCAACAGCTGCGTGCGTCCCGGCAGCGCCGACTGCTGTTTCTGCAACTCCAGCACCGGCGCGATCGCTTGCACCTCTGCGTCGGCATACTCACCCGCCTGCACTTCTTCGAGTATCTCCAGCACGCTGTCGGCCAACTCGCTCGACAACGGCAAGCGCCCGCCATACCAGCGCGGCACGCGATGGCGCCGGGTCTTCGCTAGCCGCACATAGGCCACCAGGTCGCGTACCTTGACCAGTTCCAGGGCGCGCCCGGAAAACAGAAAGACGTCGCCCGGCTTGAGGCGTGCGATGAAGGTTTCCTCGATACTGCCCAGACTGCCACCCTTCATGAAACGCACGTGGATTTGTGCGTCGCTGGTAATGGTGCCGATAGACAGCCGGTGACGCCGCGCGATGCCGGTATCCTCCACGCTGTAACGGCCAGCCTGCGCCACTACGCGCTGAAACTGCGGGTAATGTTCCAGCACCGGGCCGCCCTGGGTAATAAACGTCAGGCACCAGTCGAACTGATCCCGCGTCAACGCGGCAAAGGCGTGCGTAGTGCGCACCTCATCAAAGGCCCGATCAGCGGTAAAGCCGGGGCCAGCGGCCAGCGTAACCAGATGCTGCACCAGGACATCCAGGCTCAGGCGCGGTGGCCGCCTGGCCTCAACCCGGCCAGCCGCCCAGGCGCGCCGCGCCGCAGCAATCTCGACCAGTTCAAACGCATGACTGGGCACGCAGAGAATTTCACTCGCCGCGCCCGGCTGATGACCCGAGCGGCCGGCACGCTGCATCAAACGCGCAACGCCTTTCGGGCTGCCCACCTGCACAACCCGATCTACCGGCGAAAAATCCACGCCCAAATCCAGGCTGGAGGTACACACCACACAGCGAAAATCGCCCTGGCGCAGCCCCTCCTCGATGCGCTTGCGCACACCGCGATCAATCGAGCCATGATGCAATCCCAGCTCGGTCAGCCAATCGATCCGTGCCTTGAGAATCGCCTCGAACCAGAGTTCGGCCTGCGAGCGGGTATTGGTAAACAGCAGCGCAGATTGGCCCTGCTGCAGATACTCGAGCACGCCCTCGAGTTGCGACAGGCCAAGATGCCCAGCCCATGGAAAGCGCTCTATGTTCTGTGGACACAGCCCACGAATCGTCAGCGGCTTTTCATCTGTTTCATTCGCTGCGGCAGTGATGCGCTCGCCGGGCGCTGCGCCTTCACCCAGCAACACATCCATCGCCTCATCGAGATTGCCCAGCGTGGCGGACAAGCCCCACACCACCAGCGCCGGATTGCATGCGCGCAACCAGGCCAGACACAGCTGCAGCTGTACCCCGCGCTTGCTGCCCAGTAGCTCGTGCCACTCATCTACAATTACCGCCTCCAGCTGACGAAAGCTGTCTTCAGCATTGCGATAGGAGAGCAGCACGGACAGACTTTCCGGGGTGGTCACCAAGGTCTCGGGCATTTTGCGCCGTTGCCGGGCACGGACGCTGGCGGAGGTGTCGCCGGTGCGGGTTTCGACCTTCCAGTCCAACCCCAGCGCACTGGCAGACTGCTGCAAGTGCCCGGCGGTATCGGCGGCCAGGGCGCGCAGCGGCGTAATCCACAGCACGCGCAAGCCGCCGCTGCGCGCTGGCTGTTCAAGCGCGCGGGAGACCGGCCCCAGCCAGGCTGCCAGCGTTTTGCCGGAGCCGGTAGAGGCATGAATCAAGCCACTGCGCCCGGCCCGGAAGGCCTGCCAGGCGCGCCGCTGAAAAGGCGCCGGCTGCCAGTTGTGCGCGGCAAACCATTGCTCAATTGCAGCCAGACCATCGACGCTTTGCGGTTCAGCCACCATACAAGCGCAGCAGCTCCTTGACCTGCTCCAGGGTGTCGGCCTCGGCGACGGGCTTGTCCTGCCGCCAACGCAGGATGCGCGGGAAGCGCAGAGCAATGCCCGATTTGTGCCGGGGCGAAGGCTGGATACCTTCAAAGGCGATCTCCAAGACGTGTTCAGGCTTGAGGGAGCGCACCGGTCCGAACTTCTCTACCGTGTTGCGCCGGATCCAGTGGTCGAGCTTTTGAATTTCCTTGTCGGTGAGACCGGAGTAGGCCTTGGCGATGGGCACGTAGGTTTCGGTTTGTGCCTGACCGTCGCGCACTGCCAGGGTGTAATCGGTATACAGGTTGGCGCGCCGGCCGTGGCCGGGCTGGGCATACAGCAATACCGCATCAATGGTCAGCGGCTCGATCTTCCACTTCCACCAGTCACCGCGCAGGCGGCCGCTGCGGTAGGGGCTATCCAGGCGCTTCAGCATTAACCCTTCGACCATGCGCTCACGGCTGCCTTCACGCTGCGCTGCCAGCTGCGCCCAGTCGCTGGCCGCCACACGGGGGCTGAGGCGGATGGCTTGGTCGTCAGTGCTAGCCAGCAGTTGTTCCAGCAGGGCGCGACGCTCGCGCAGCGGCTTGTCGCGCCAATCTTGCTGCTGGTACTCGAGCACATCGTAGGCGAGGAAAATTACCGGTACTTCGCGCAGCATCTTGGGGCCAACGGTCTTGCGCTGAATGCGGCGCTGCATCTGCGAAAATGGCAGCACGTCGGTATCCCAGGCGAGAATTTCACCATCGAACACCACCTCCGGCAGCGCTGCGGCAGCCGCCTCCACCTCGGGAAAGCGGCCATTCATCGGTTCTTCTCCGCGCGACCAGACCCACACCCCGCCGGGCCGGGCAATCAACTGCGCGCGAATACCGTCCCACTTCCATTCCGCCAGCCACTCGTGCGGGTCGCCCAAGGTGTCAGGTTCGCCCTCCAGCGGCGAGGCGAGAAAAAACGGGTAGGGTTGGCCTTCGCTTTCCTCGCGTTGTTCGGCATCGAACAGCGCCGTATAAAAGTCGGCGGTGGGGTCGAACTCGCCAATCAGCCGCCGTGCGATCAAGGCGCGCGGGAGTTCCGTGAGCGCCGCCAGTGCGCGCTCGACCAGCCCCCGGGAGACCCCCACTCGCAGGCTCCCGGTCAACAATTTGTTGTAGAGAAAACAGGCAGGCCTCGGCAGGCTGCGCCAGTGCGCCATTACCTGTTCTCGCTGTTGCTGCTCATCCAGCCCGCGCAAACCCAGTACCGCCTGCTCGATCCACTCGGCCAGCGAGCCTGTTACCGCGGTGCGCTCGCGGTCGTCTTCCATCAGCAAGCTGATGGTTTCGGCCAGATCGCCAACATGCTGGTAGCTTTCTTCCACCAGCCAGTCGGGTAAACCGGTCGCCTCGGCCAGCCAGTCACGCAACTTGCGCGGGCCTATCAGGCGCCGCATCCGCCGACCCGCCAGCATGTATACCGCCCAGGCGGCATCGGCGGGCGGCGCGTTACGAAAATAGGCAACCAGCGCATCCAGTTTTACCTGGGTGCGGGTGGTGGCATCGAGTTCAGCGTAGAGGTCAGCGAAAGCCTGCATCAGTCGTCCTCCGCGCCATACAAGGTGGTCAGCGCGCGGGCGTCCACGCCCTCGTGTTCGCGCAGATAGCGCACCAGATCGTCGCTGCGACCGTGGGTAGTCAGCACGGTGCTGGCACCGCAGTCGCGGATGGTCGCCAGCAACGCCGGCCAATCGGCGTGATCACTCAGCTCAAAGCCTTGATCGTAGCCACGGCGCCGACGATTGCCGCGTATGCGCATCCAGCCCGAAGCAAAACCGGTACTGGCGTTCTTGAACCGCCGCATCCACCGCGAGCCGGCCGCCGATGGCGGCGCCAGTATCAACTGGCCATTGAAGGAGGCGTCGCGGGGTAGCTCGGATACCGGCTGGGTCGGCAGCATGGCCACCCCGGCGTCGCGGTACAGCTCGGTCAGCGCCACCATGGCGCCATGCAGATACACAGTGCGGTCGGTGTGTTCGGCCAACGCGGCCAACACGCGCTGCGCCTTGCCGAAGGCATAGGTGAACAGGATGCAGGGGCGCTCCGGGTTGCTCTGCCACCACTGCCACATTTGCCTACCCACTTGCTCGACCGGCGGCCAGCGATAGCACGGCAGCGCGAAGGTGGCCTCGGTAATCAGGGTATCGCAGGGCACCACCTCAAAAGGTGCGCAGGTCGGATCGGCATCGCGCTTGTAATCGCCGCTGACGACCCACACCCGGCCATCGTCATGCGCCACCCGCACTTGCGCCGAACCCAGCACATGCCCGGCAGAATGCAGGCTCAGCGTGGTCGGACCAAAGCGCCGTTGCTCGCCATACGGCAGACCAATAAGTTCATGTTCGCCCAGGCGATGCCGGAGGATGGGCACGCTCGCCTGGTGCGCGTAGTAGAGCTGATGGCCGGACCGGGCGTGGTCGGCGTGGGCATGGGTAATCACGGCCGTGACAACCGGCCGCCACGGGTCGATATGAAAATTGCCTGCGGGACAGAACAGCCCCTCGTCGGTGGGAATGATCAGGGGATCAAGCATGCAGCGATGCACTCATTGGTCCGTATCCATTTCAGTAGTCACAGCCCTTGTGACAACGCGATCGCCCCACTGTTACCACCCACACACCGCCCGCCCGGCACAAACGGCTGAACGATTGCCCCCTCACCCAGTCGTATTTTTTAGACGCACACACTGCGCAATCCTGGCGCGCCAGCGGCTGGCGCCCTCCCTTACCGTGAGGCACGCATGAGTTCGACAACCGACCCACAGGGCGTGACCGAGGTCGCGACCTACCCGCTGAACATCGAAATCAACGGCGAAACCCGGCAACTGCAGGTTTACCCCTGGACCACCCTGCTCGACCTGCTGCGCGAGCAACTCGGCCTAAGCGGCACCAAAAAGGGCTGCGATCACGGCCAATGCGGCGCCTGCACGGTGCTGCTCAACGGCAAACGCATCAACGCCTGCCTGACCATCGCGGTGATGCACGACGGCGCCCGCCTGACCACAGTCGAAGGCCTGGCCGACGGCGATGAGCTGCATCCGATGCAAGCCGCCTTCGTCAAGCGCGATGCATTCCAGTGCGGCTATTGCACGCCGGGGCAAATCTGTTCCGCCATCGGCATGACCGCCGAGGGACGCGCCGAGACAGCGGAGCAGATTCGCGAGCAGATGAGCGGCAACTTGTGCCGCTGCGGTGCCTACCCGAACATCCTCTCGGCGATTGAAGACGCCATGCCAGATACCCGCAAACAGCTTGAGCGCAGCAGCGAGGTGAGCCGATGAACCCGTTCAGTTACGCTCGCCCAGCCGATGTGGATGAAGCCGTTGGGCTGTTCGAGCCGGGCAGCCAATACATCGCTGGCGGTACCAATCTGCTCGACCTGATGAAGGAAAACCTCACCCGCCCGGCACAGTTGATCGACATCACTCGGCTGCCGCTCAAGGACGTGGACGACACCGCCGACGGCGGGCTGCGCATCGGCGCGCTGGTCAGCAATGCCGAGCTGGCGTGGGATGCGCGCGTCGAGCAGCGCTACCCATTGCTGAGCAAGGCCATTCTCGCCGGCGCTTCGCCGCAGCTGCGCAACATGGCGACCACCGGCGGCAACCTGTTGCAGCGCACGCGCTGTTACTACTTTTACGACGCCGATACCCCCTGCAACAAACGCGAGCCCGGCTCCGGCTGCCCGGCGCGCGACGGTCTGAACCGTATTCATGCGATTCTCGGCCACAGCGAGCACTGCATCGCCGTGCACCCCTCGGATATGTGCGTGGCCCTGGCCGCGCTGGACGCGAGCGTGATCGTCAAGCGCAGCGACGGCGAACGGCGCATTCCCTTCGCCGATTTCCACCGCCTGCCCGGCGACCATCCCGAGCGTGACAACACTCTTGAGGCCGGCGAGCTGATTACTGCCGTGGAGTTGCCTGCCGAGGATTTATCTACCCATTGCGCCTACCTGAAGGTGCGCGACCGCCAGTCTTACGCCTTTGCACTGGTCTCGGTCGCGGCGGCGTTGCAGCTGGATGGCGGCGTGATCCGCGACGTGCGCGTGGCACTGGGCGGCGTCGCGCACAAACCCTGGCGCAACCGCGAGGCCGAAGCCCTGCTGGTGGGCAGAGCGGCAGAGCAGAGTGCCTTTGCCGAGCTGGCCGATGCCCTGCTGGCCGGCGCCAGCGGCTTCAACGACAACCAATTCAAGATAGCGCTGGCGCGCCGCGCGATTGTGCGCGCGCTGAGCGACGCCCTGGAAGGAGCCGCCCGATGAACGCCACCCATTCTCCCGAGACTTCTCCGGTCGGCAAAGCCCTGGACCGTGTCGATGGCCCACTCAAGGTGCAGGGGCAGGCGCACTACGCCGGTGAGTTCGCGTTACCGGGGCTGCTGTATGGCAGCGTGGTAAACAGTAATATCGCCTCTGGCCGCCTGCGTAGTATCGATACTCGCGCCGCAGAAGCGGTGGCCGGTGTCGAACTGGTACTTACACACCTGAACCGCCCGTCGATTGCCGGCTATGACAAACCCTACGAAGACGATGACGCCGCAGACGGCTCGCCGTTTCGGCCGCTGTATAACGACCGTATTCTCTATAACGGCCAGCCGGTTGCCCTGGTAGTGGCGGCCGATCCGGAGCTGGCGCACTACGCCGCCAGCCTGATTACCATCGACTATGAGCAGGACCCGCACGCCACCGATCTGCAGGCCCAGCTTGAGCAGATGAAAAAGGCCCCGGCGGACCTGCCCGACCCGCGCGGTGATGCACAGCAGGCGCTGGAGTCCGCCGCAGTCAAGGTCGAGGTGCAGTACAGCACGCCAGCCGAGCATCACAATCCGATGGAACCGCATGCCTCCACCGTGCACTACCTGCAAGGCGGCAAGCTGGATATCTATGACAAGACCCAGGGCGTGCAGAACTGCATGCGCTACCTGGAAGACGTGTTTGCTATGCAGGGGCAGATTCGCATTCTCTCGCCCTTTGTTGGCGGCGCCTTTGGCTCCGGTCTGCGGCCGCAATATCAACTGCCACTGGCGGTGATGGCGGCGCTCAAGCTCAAGCGGTCGGTGCGGGTAACGCTGAAACGTCAGCAGATGTTCACCTTCGGCTACCGTCCGCCCACCGTGCACCGGCTGAGTCTGGGCGCCAGCCGCGACGGCCAGTTGCAGGCCATCACGCACCAGACCATCGGCCAGACGTCGCGCTTTGAGGATTACACCGAAAATGAGGTGCAGTGGTCCGGCATGCTCTACAAGTGCCCGAACGTGGCGCTGGATTACCAACTGGTGCCGCTCGATGTGTACACCCCGCTAGACATGCGCGCGCCCGGCGCCACCACCGGCGTGTATGCGCTGGAATGCGCTATGGATGAATTGGCTTACGCTGCCAACATTGACCCGCTGGCGTTGCGCCAGAAGAACTTTACCGACCACAACGCCAACGAAGACAAACCCTATTCCAGCAAGGCCCTGATGGCGTGCTACGCGCAGGGCGCCGAACGCTTCGGCTGGTCAAAACGCGACATGGCGCCGCGCAGCATGCGCGATGGTCATCAACTGGTTGGCTGGGGCATGGCCACCGGTATCTGGGAAGCCCTGCAGATGCCGGCCAGCGCCAAGGCCTGTATCGACGCCAGCGGCAAGCTGATCGTCAGCAGCGCCACGACGGATATCGGCACTGGCACCTATACGGTGATGGCGCAGATCGCCGCCGAGGCGATGGGCTTTGCCATGGATCAGGTGGAATTCAAGCTGGGCGATTCGAGCCTCTCCGAAGCGCCGCTGCAAGGCGGCTCCTTCACCGTTTCATCGGTCGGCAGCGCGGTACAGAAGGCCTGCCAGGAGCTGCGCCTGAAGCTGCTCGATTGCGTGCAGCAAAGCCCGGCCTCCCATTTCAGTGGCAAAACCACCGACGAAATCGACTTTGCCGATGGCTGGCTGTTTATCCGGGAGGCGCCCGAGCACAGGGTCAAGCTGACCGATATCGCCGCCGAGACCGGCGCGCTGGAAGTGGAAGTGAGCGTCGAACCCGGCGAGGTGCGCGATGGTTACGCCACCGGCACGCACTCAGCGGTATTCGTTGAAGTGAAGGTGGATGAAGACACCGGCATGATCAAGCTCAGCCGCGTGGTCAGCGCCATCGCCGCCGGGCGCGTGGTCAATCCCAAAACCGCTGGCAACCAGATTGCCGGCGGTGTGGTCTGGGGAGTGAGCCAGGCCCTGCATGAAGAAACCCAGATGGACCACAACCTGGGCCGCTTCATGAATCACAGCCTGGCCGAATATCACATCCCGGTGCAGGCCGACATCGGTGACATAGACGTGCTCTTCGTGGAGGAGCATGACGAAATCGTCAACGCGCTGGGCTCCAAGGGCGTGGGGGAGATCGGGATTGTCGGCGTTGCCGCCGCAGTCTCGAATGCGATTTTTCACGCCACCGGCAAACGCGTGCGCGACCTGCCGGTGACACTGGATAAGCTGCTCTAAGCTACTGTGGCTGAGGTGCTGTAGCGCAATCCGCCCGGCGCTAGCCGGGCGGTTTCAGGCAGAGCTGAAACAGCGCTCAAGCCCGGCGCGGCACACCCAACGCCAGCATAAAGCACAGCACCGCGCAGACCACAATCGAGGGGCCGGCCGGGGTATCCAGATGCCACGACATGGTCAGCCCACCGACCACCGCCACGCAGCCCAACACACTGGCGCCCAGGGCCATCTGCTCCGGCGTGCGGGCGTGGCGCTGCGCCGCCGCCGGCGGAATGATCAGCAGTGAGGTAATCAGCAGCACACCGACAATTTTCATCGCCACGGCAATCACGATGGCGATCAGCAGCATCAGCGCCAGTCGAATCGCCGTGACCGGCAAACCCTCTACCCGCGCCAGCTCCTCATGCACAGTGATGGACAACAGCCGCCGCCACAGTACGCACATCAGCACCAGCACGATCAGCAGACCGCCCAGAATCCAGTACAGATCGTCGCGGGTCATCGCCAGCAGATCACCGAACAGATAGGCCATCAGGTCTACCCGCACGTTTTCGGTCAGCGCCAGTACCACTAACCCCAGCGACAGCGTACCGTGCGCTAGAATCCCCAGCAGGGTATCGCTGGCCAGCCATTCCTTGTGCTGCAGCGCCACCAGCAGCACGGCAATCAGCACGCAGCCCACGGTTACCGCCAGCGTCAAGTTCACGTCCAGTAGCATACCCAGGGCGACGCCCAGCAACGCCGAGTGTGAGAGCGTGTCGCCAAAATAGGCCATGCGCCGCCACACCACAAAAGAGCCCAGTGGCCCGGCGACCAGCGCCAGCGCCAGACCGGCCAGCAACGCGTAAAGCAGAAAATCAGGCATGGTTGCAGTCGGGTCCGTGGCTGTGTTCATGGGGCACGACTTCGCCGTGCATATCGTGGGCATGGTCGTGGTGGTGGCTGTACACCGCCAGGGCGCTGGCCTGCTCGCCAAACATGGCAACAAAGGCCGGGTCCAGGCTGACCTGCTCCGGGTGGCCGGAACAACACACGTGGCGGTTCAGGCAGACCACGGTATTGGTGGTCGCCATCACCAGATGCAGATCGTGCGAGACCATCAGCACGCCGCAGCCGTAGCGGTCACGCAACCGGGTGATGAGCTGATACAGCTCTATCTGGCCGTTCACGTCCACCCCTTGCACCGGCTCATCCAACACCAGCAGATCAGGTTCGCGCAGCAGCGCGCGGGCCAGCAGAATGCGCTGCAACTCACCGCCCGAGACCTGCTGCAGGGGGCGGTCCAGCAGGTGCTCCGCGCCCACCTCAACCAGCGCGGCGTGCGCGGCGGCCTTCTTCGCACCCGGTGCCAGCAACAGAAACCGCTGCACGGTCAGCGGCAGGGAGGCATCAATCTGCAGCTTCTGCGGCATATAGCCAATGCGCAGTCTGGGCTGCCGGTTGACCTGGCCGGCGGATGCTTTCAACAGCCCCAGCACAATACGCACCAGGCTGGTCTTGCCCGCGCCGTTGGGGCCAATCAGGGTGACGATTTCACCGCGGTTGACCTGCAGGCTGACGTGCTCCAGCACATCGGTGCCATGCAGACGCAGGCTCACGTCCTGCAACGACAACAGGGGTTTGCTCACGCAGCCTCCCGGCACTGTGCACAGAGACCGCTGATTTCCACAGTCTCGCTTTTCACGGCAAAGCCGTGCGATTCAGCCGCGCCGGCGATGGCTGCCGTGATGGCGCTGGCATCCAGTTCAATGGCGATATGACAGTTGAGGCAGATCAGAAACTGGCCCTCGTGCTGATGCTCCGGGCTGGCACAGCCAATGAAGGCATTCAGCGAAGCGATGCGATGCACCAGCCCCTGCTCCTGCAGAAAATCCAGTGCGCGGTACACCGTCGGCGGGGCTGCGCGGCGGCCATCATCACGCGACAGGGTTTCCAGAATATCGTAGGCGCCGAGCGGCTTGTGGCTCTGCCATACCAGTTCCAGAACCCGCTTGCGCAGGGTGGTAAAACGGGCACCCTCACGTGCGCAGACCTGCTCGGCGGCATCCAGGGCGTGACTCACACAGCGGCTGTGATCGTGTGGCTGCTGCGCTTCTTGCGGGGAGAGAAACTCGGTCATGGCGTCATCCTGTCGGGCAGCGCTGCAAAACCTGAGCTGTGCAGCGGCAATTGAGCTGTTATCATATTACACTTTACGATTCAGAGGTACGCCCCACCATGTCGTCATTTCGCCTGTTTGCTGTCTTGTGCGGGCTGCTGCTCAGTTCTGCTGCCCACGCCGACCAGGTGCGCGTGCTCGCCTCCATCAAGCCGGTACAACAGATTGCCGCCGCCGTCCTGGACGGCATAGATCAACCCGCCGCGCTACTACCTGCGGGCGCCTCACCGCACTCCTTCGCGCTGCGCCCCTCGGATCGGCGCGCGCTGGCCAGCGCCGAGCGAGTCTACTGGGTTGGCCCATCGCTGGAGCTGTTTCTTGAGGGCACGCTGCACTCACTACCAGGCAGCCGCGAGCTGGTAGAGATACCCGGCCTGCAGCTGCGCCACTTTGATGAGGGGGCAGACGAACACGAGCACGACCATCATGCCCACGCCGACCATGAGGCTCATGAAGGTCATGAAGGTCATGAGCATGGCCCCGGCAGCCTGGACCCGCACATCTGGCTATCGCCCGAGAACGCCGTGATCATCGCCCGCTGGATGAAAGACGATCTGGCACCGCTGTACCCGCAACAGCAAAGCCAGCTGAATGCCAACGTCGCCGCCTTCGAACAGCGCATGCAGGCGCTGGACCACCAACTGCTGGCGCGCTTTGCGCCGCTCAAGCACAAGCCCTACTTTGTATTTCACGATGGCTACGGGTATCTGGAAGGCTATCTTGGCCTGCAGCACAGCGGCGTCTTCAGCCTGGCCCATGAGATTCAACCCGGCGCCCGCCACGTTAATGAACTACGTCAGACCCTGAACGCCGCCGCACCCGCCTGCGTATTCAGCGAGCCGCAATTTACCCCACGGCTGGTGAATAGCCTGACCGAAGGCTTGCCCGTCAAAAGCGCTCAGCTCGACCCGCTGGGTAGCGCGATTGCGGTAGGCCCGCAGGGTTACGAGCAGCAGCTAAAAGCGCTGACCGAGACCTGGGCGAGCTGCCTGGAGGGGATCTGACCCGGCGCCAACAGCATCAGTCAATCTGCCGATTCCAGGCAGCGCGCCGGCGAAAGCGCCAGAACGCCCAGGCGCAAATAGCCAGCTCCACCAGAAACACCCAGTGCATGATGAAATTCAGCCACCAGGGCTGATAGCGCGCCGTGACCTTGACCAGTGCATAGCGCTGGTCCACCAGCGGGGCAAACCACCAGATATCCCCGGCCAGGGTATCCAGCAGCACGTGCAACATTCCCCCAAGGCTGAATACCAGCAGCAGCCAGGCTACCGCTGAGCGCCGCGCCAGCCAACGCCAGCCCAGGCTCAGGGCAATAAGCCCCAACCACAGTGACGGCCAATGCGTCATATAGCGGTGATGGTGCGTTTGCCCATGATCCACAAACAGGAAATAAAGCATATCGAAATCCGGCGCCACCGCACCCAACATCCCCGCCGCAATCACCCATACTGCCGATACCGGCAACGTGCGCACCCGCTCAATCAGGTAGCTGGAGAGTATGTAGCCCGAGGGCAGGTGAGCAATCAGCATGGGGGGCAGCGCCTGTTTCATATTGAAATTGGCCCCTCAAGAGGCCGAATGCCCATCAGACCACGTCGCCGCATTCGGGTTCTAGCCGGCCTCGGAAAGCAGAGCAAGGCGCACGCATCAAAGGCATACATAACCGCCCCCAAGCTATACGCGTCAGTGAGCAGCGGCCAGCAAATTGATCCAGTGGTTAACTGGCATTGGCAAATACCCCTGACTGTATTGATAGTAACCACCCAGTAAGCACCAAAATACATAGGCCTTGAAACACCACTGCGTACTTTGCCACTTGGTGTGTATAGGCACGCCTTGCATTGAGCAGGAACATTAGCGGCAAGACAACAAACGTGACTAAGGAACCCATAGTAGGCATACCGACTGAAGGCGTAAGCGGTGACAGTAAACCGACCCCAAATATAAAGAAGGCAAGAACATTTCCAATGACGGCTAGTGCTTTACTCATTTTTGATAGTTAACGCCCTTAGCACGCGCGGCTTTGTAGTGGAGGCGCAGCCGGAACGAAAAAGCCGTCGCTGTGCCTGCGATTGTTAGCGATTTTACACCCACTGATTCTCATAGATTGTTCTTCGTAGAGCCCTAGCCGCGAACAAGGCCATTTCTTCTAGCTCTCTCTCGGCCTCCTCCGGCGTGTCGATAAGCCCCTGATCATCCCAAGGGTCATTCACATGAACCCACTTATTCCGATATTTTCGAAGTATGTGCAGGTCAGAGCGAAGATCGTCTGCTATGGGCGCATCATTGATAAGTTCAAAAAGTGTGCTCCGCTCTTTCTTGACGTACTCCGAACGCAGATAAGTTTCGATCCCGGAAACAGCTGTCAGTATCGATGCCAGCTTTGCACCATGCACAAAGGCAGAATCAGATTCGCGGACAATGAAAGAGCACCATTCCGAGAGAATGCCCCCGCCTTTCAAAAGCCCCTCATCAAGGGACAAAATGTGGTTCCAACGCTCGGCTTCATTCATATGGCTAACGCCTCAAACACCGGCTTGGTGAAGGTGGCGGCTTTTTTTGGAAAAAGATGACAGCTTTACCAAGTCCGCGTGCTTTGACTTGTTAAGTTTCAATCTGCCCAACGTGTACTATATGAATGTTCTTGGCAATACTTATACATTCCCTCGTACCCGTGAATCCCTCTTCTTGTGAGTTCTTGGTGTATTTCTCGTTGAATAATCACACCATTATTTATATCTAAGGCCAACATAGGGTTTGTAACCACGCTTTCAATATGTGCAAACTCGACTTCTGCTCGATTATTGAAAGGAATACCTGTAAATTCACAAGACGTAATATTGTACTCAGCAATACGTTGTGTTTTTAGCAGTGGTCGATTATTTCTAATATCTTCCAGAAAGAGATCTTTTAAATCTCTAACTTGAGATAGATTCAATATTCTTTCGTATGATTGCATTGCAATCATTAAATATTGCCTTGTCCTACCTGCAGTCAAGCTTATTCTAGTATCGATCAACCCCCTCAGGGTTGGCCCAGAGATATGCTCAACGCCATCGATCTCAACAATTTCTGAAGCACTAATAATTCCAGGGATGCCTTGGTAAATCAAAGGCCTTTCAGCACCTGAATTACCAGTGCGCAATATTGTAGAAAGACCGCTAACTTTCAGATATGGAATTCCATTTACGCAGATTTTAGTATTTACGAAAAATGCATTCACGATTGCAGTTATATGACCTGCATTCAATACTTCAGAAGCGGCATTTAACACTAAATCCAGTTCATTTTGTTCAGTAAGTTCACTTAATGGGTGATATACAACCGCTGGTAGGTTCTGTGTCATGCTTTACCTACCATTCTGTTGTATATTTTGTTGATGTAGCTTGTTATTTCATCATAATCAAGAGAGGTATCTCCTTGGTTCTTATCAGGATGAAATTCTTTAGCTAGTTTTGCTTTCCACTCCTTAGCAGCAACCTTATCAATGTAGTGCTTTTTCGTAATGCCAAGCTCTTTGTCAAAAACTCCCTTTTCATGTTTTTTAAGAAGAAATGCAAGCTTACGCTTTTCAGAAATGAAGTATTTATCCTTTGAATAAAACTCAACACTTTTTCTATATGAATCAATCACCTTAAGGAGATCTTCCTTTCGGTCAATGGTTAGTAATCCTTCAAGCCCTAACTCTTTAGGTACTAGTATTCTTAATTCTTGAAAGCTTTCTTCCAGCTTATCGCTATCCATCAATAGCCACGAAAATTTTTCCATCTTCTTTTCTCTTTGTGAGTTGCGTAACCTTACCCATGAAAACTTAACAGCTTACTAGACCGACGGCTTTATGATTGCATATCAGTGACTTCTGCATATCAACGCTCCTCGCCGCCGGCAGGTTATTGAAAATAGCTTTAAATTCAGTGGCTTGGTCATAAGCACCCAATCACCAGTTGTATTCTCGTGACTTCCGCATTTTGTGCGGTCAATAACACTGTATGAGATGCAATGTTTCATACTTTGCTGCAGCTCGACGCTGCCACGCGGGCACAAGAACGCGCCTGGGTGGGCAAGCAAGCAGGTGCTGGAAAGCATGGGATTGGGGGCGGGCATTCTGCCTGGGGGCGAGATGCTTCTGGGTGCTGTAACACTGCGCGCCATCCTTGGGCTCCTGTAATCGGCTCATTGCCGTTCATCGAAAGTAGCGCCATATCGGTGCGCGGTAAAGCGAATGCTGCTCCGAACCTTACCTCTGCGCCGTCGATTTTCCCGGATGCGTATCGGCGCTCTATGCCGCGTTACACCGCACGCGCGGCCCCTTTTGTAGTGCCTTTCACGTTATCACTACAATTTTGCATACAAAATCTGCCATTTTTTGTACACAATATGCGACCTGCTCCACCTGACTAGCTGCTCACTTTGGTTATTGCGCTGTTTGCGCATAGCCCTGTGAGCGCAGGGGCGGAACAAAAAGTGCAAGCGCAACCGGTATGGCTGTAGCACCTGGCCATGCATGGCAAACACAACAAGACGCAAGGAAGGGCCCATGGCTAACGACGACTTTCAGATCCGCGACATTGATCCGTCGCTGTACAACGAGGACCTGGCGCCACTGCCGCCGGGCAAACGCACCTGGGGCTGGTTCGAGATTTTCAACGTCTGGTCCAACGATATTCAAAGCCTGTTCGGCTATACCCTGGCAGCGACCCTGTTCATCTCGTACGGCCTGAGCGGTTGGGCGGTGCTGGGCGGCATCGTGCTGGCGGGCTTTATCGTCATGGGGCTGGTGCAGCTCACCGGTAAGCCCAGTGTGAAGTACGGCATTCCCTTCCCGGTGATGGCGCGCTCCAGCATGGGCATACGCGGGGCGAACTTTCCGGCGGTGGTGCGCGGCATAGTGGCGATCTTCTGGTATGGCGTGCAGACCTACTTTGCCTCCACCGCAGTTGCGCTGCTGCTGAATGCGGTGCTGGAGTCTCCAGCCGACGCGGCCACCTTTCTGGGCATGACCGCCGTCGGCTGGGTGTCTTATTGCCTGGTCTGCGCCTTTCAGGTGCTGCTGTTTGTGCGCGGCATGGAGTGGATTACCCGCTTTCTGAATTGGGCTGGTCCACTGGTGTATGTGGTGATGATCGCGCTGATGTTGATCATCTGGTACCAGGCCGGCCCCAGCCTGCTGAATGAACTGGGCACCATCTTTGCCGGCAGCGGCGAGTATGCGGCGGGCCCGGTGGCCGCCTTCTTTGCGGTGGTGGGCACCATGGTCGCCTACTTCGCGGCGGTGGTGATCAACTATGGCGACTTCGCGCGGTTCGTGAAAAACGAGAAGCAGATGACCAAGGGCAACTTCCTTGGCTTGCCGGTCAGCCTGGCGATCTTTTCGCTGATTGCCCTGGTGATCACCGCGGGCACCGTGGTGGTGTTTGGTGAGACGCTGACCAATCCGACCGATATTGTTGCCCGCGTGGATAGCCTGGCGCTGACCATCATCGCGGCGCTGACCTTCTTTGCCGCGACCGTGGGCATCAACCTGGTGGCCAACTTTATTCCGCCCGCCTACGACATTGCCAACCTGGCGCCCTCGCGCATCAGCGCACGCACCGGCGGCTTTATCACCGCGGCCATCGCCTTCTTTATTGGTGCGCTCTGGGTTTCGTTTATCAGTCAGGTGGGCATCGCCGCTTTTGTCGACACCCTGGGCGCGATTCTGGCGCCGCTCTACGGCATCATAGTCGCGGACTACTACCTGGTGCGTAAGCAGCAACTGAACCTGCAGGATCTGTTCAGCGCCAAAGCGGGCTCTACCTACTACTTTGACGGCGGCTGGAACCGCAAGGCGATGATTTCCTTTGCGGTGGCCTCGGTGTTTTCCGTGGCCTCGGTATGGGTACCGGCGGTGAGCCAGCTGCATGGCTATGCCTGGTTGCTCGGCGCGCTGCTGGGTGCGGTGCTGCATTACCTGCTGATGCGCAATGCCGCCGCCCTGCACGCAGCCCAGGGTGTTGAAAGCCAGGGCTAGTCATCGCCTGGCGCCGGTTCATTGGGGCCGGCGCTGGAGCGGATGACTAAAGGCGTTGGAAGGCCTCGCCGATGGATTGGCCAGCCTTGCGCAGCCACACCTTGGTGCGTTGCCGCTCCATCATGCTCAGCTGCGCACCATCGCTGCTCTTCAGGTTGATGGCCGACCAGAAGCTGAGCGCCAGCTTGTCGATACGATGCAGGGTGGCTGTGTGCAGTTCGGGGATGTCGACTACCGCAACCAGCTGCGGCACCTCGGCGCGGCTCAGTACCGCGTCTATGTCGCTGAAGTCGTTACCTCGGCCGTGGTTTTTGACCACGACAAAGGGCATGACCGCGCCGTATTTCTGCTGAAAGGCCTGCAGTAGCATGACCGAATCGCGGCCGCCGTCCACCACGTACCAGAACACCGTCTTCAGTCCCAATTCCTCGCACATCTCCAGCACGCCGCTATCTTCCAGCCAACGATCCAGAAAGCGCTGGCTCTGCGAGGGCAGGTCGACCAGCAGTTGCTTGTCTTCTTCATCGGTGGCTATTTCAACGATCTGATCAATGCTTTCAAAATCGTCCAGCACAATGGGCTGGGTGAACTCGGGGTAATAATGGGTGAGGGTGGCGTGCGACTGGTCGGCATCAAAACCGGCATACAGCAGGCCGTTATCCAGAAAATACTGTGACAGCAGGCGTGACAAGACGGACTTGCCGACACCGCCCTTCTCGCCACCAACGAAGTGAATGGTACTCATGAACGCATCCTGTGCAGGGCTGGGAAAGTAATTCCAATGCGAAATATAGGCCAGCAATACGACCGCGTTGTGACGTTTGTCGCGCAGCCCGCCCCAGCCTAACCCAATCCGCAGCTAACCGCGCAGCGCGGCCCAGGTCTGCTGCCCCACGATGCCATCGACCACCAGCCCGGCGGCGCGCTGAAAGTTCATCACCGCCAGTTCGGTGGCCGGACCAAAGTCGCGATCAATCGCCAGCGGCACGCCCTTGGCGGCGAGCAGTTCCTGCAACTCGCCTACCGCGTCGCCAAAGGAGCCGCGCCGCAGCGCCGCGGTGCTGCCGCCCTGACGCTGCGAAATGCCGATGGCCTCGATGGCGGCAATCGCGGTTTTGGCCTTTTGCAGGTAGTTGCGCCGGTCTTCCAGCCCGTTCAGGCCACCATTGACCAGCCGCGTAGCGCGAATCAGGTCATCGCGATCCGCCGCCGGGTTGATCTCGCGCATCTGCCAGTATTCGCAAGCGATGCGCAGAGAGGTCAGCGGGTCGGCGGCCAGTTCTGGGTCGTCCTCCAGCGGCAGGTTCAGCCGCGCAGACATACTGCGGTAGTTGGACCGGCCGGTCAGTTGAATCAGTCCACGGCCCTTGTAACGCCGGCCGTCGCCGCGCTGGGTGTTGCCCAGGTCGCGGCGGCCTTCATAGGCAGCGCCGGTGGCGAACTCTTCGGTGGTGCGGAAGCCCGCGCATTCGTGGGTGACCTGCCCCATGAAATGCGCGATGCGCAGGCGCGTATTGATCTGATAGTGCGCCAGGGTGGGCGCAAAGGCGGCGGAAATCTCACCGACAATGCGCATTTGCGCCTGGGCCAGATTGCCGGAAAAACGCGGTGCTACGCTAAGAATGAAATTGCCGTCAACAGGAATCATACGCTCGGGCTCCCCTGTGGCCAGTGCAGGTGAATGATCCGAAGATCACCAAACGGCACTGCTTAACGTCGCCGCGAGTTGGGGCTTGCCGGGCAAAGGCTGCCCACGGGGTCAGCCGTAGGCGAGGGTAGTGATGCGAGCGCGGCAAGCGCATAGGCAAGCTTAGCTGCGAGGGCGCTGAACGCCAGCGCCGCAAGTCGGACAATCAGAGAGCCAGTGGCAAGCCGAGGGGGACGTTGCGGTGCTGCTGCAGCAGCTGCATGAAGTGGGCAGGGTCTTTTACCAGCACGCCGCGCTGGCCGCTGTGCTGCTGCGCGGCCAGTTGACGCGACAGCCAGAAGCGCAGTGCGGCGACGCGCAGCATGTCGGGCCAGCACTCGTGCTCGGCAGCAGTAAAGCTGCGCTGGCTGGCGTACCCGGCGAGCAGCGCCTGGGTGCGGCGCGGGTCGAGGCTGGCATCGGCGCGCAGGCACCAGTCGTTGACCGCGATGGCCACATCGTAGAGCGTCCAACCGCTGGCGGCGTTATAGAAGTCGATCACGCCGCTGAGATGATGACCATCGAACATGACGTTGTCGCGGAACAGGTCGGCATGCAGCACGGCGCGCGGCAAGCCGGGATCGTCGCGCTGCCAGGCCGCCAGAGTGCAGAGCAGGCTGTCGAGCAGCTCGGCTTGCGGGCCACTGCTGGCGTCCAGTTGCTGACGTGTTTCACTCAGCATCCATTCCAGCCCGCGCTCACTGGGCCGCGCCAGTGGCGTTTGCACCGTCGCGCTGTGCAACCGGGCCAGCCAACGGCCAACGGCCTCGCAATGCGCCGGGTCGGGCTGTTCGACATGCCGCCCCGGCAACCGCGGCTGCAGCAGCGCAGGCTTGCCATTGAGTTGCTGCAGGCAGCGGCCCTGGCGATCGGCAATTGCGTAGGGCACGGATAAACCCGCCTGATGCAAGCACTCGAGTAGTTCGACAAAGAACGGCAGCGCTTCGTTATCGCCGCGCTCGACCAGCGTCAGCACGTATTCGCCGCTGCTGCAGCTCACGAAAAAGTTGCTGTTCTCACTGCCGCCGGCAATGCCGGAGAAGGCCACCAGGCGCCCCAGCTCATAGCCCTCCAAGAAGGTCTCGAGCTGCGCCTGGCTAACCTCGGTAAAGACCGACATGGCTCAACTCACCACTCGAAGATTTTCCAGGAGGGGATGCGCATGCCATCGGGCTGGTCGGAGCGCATGTAGTTGCCCTCGTCATCCACCGCTACCAGGTAGTAGGGCGCGCCATTTTTCGGGATCACCTTGATGGCATAAAGAAAGCCGTTCACGCGGTATTCTTCCACCGTGCGATCACCTTCTTCGCGGATGGTAACGTCGGGTTCGCCGGTGATTGCGTCCTGCGCCATAACCGAGAAACTACTTGCCAGCAGAAGCACGGCCAGGCCACGGCCAAATAGTCGAATCATGGTAGTCTTGTCCTGTTGTTGAGTAACGCCCTCATTCTAGACCCATTACCTCCGGAAATGTTGACCTGACGCATGACTGACTCCGCTCCCCTTGTATTAGTTGATGGCTCCTCGTACCTGTACCGGGCCTTCCACGCGCTGCCCCCGTTGACGACCTCAAAAGGCCTACCCACGGGCGCGGTCAAGGGTGTGCTGAACATGCTCAAGAGCCTGCGCAAGCAATATCCGCAGAGCCCGCTGGCGGTGGTCTTCGATGCCAAGGGGCCGACCTTCCGCGATACCATGTTCGAGCAGTACAAATCCCACCGCCCGCCGATGCCAGATGACCTGCGCGTGCAGATCGAACCGTTGCACGCCAGTGTCAAGGCGATGGGCTTGCCGCTGCTGTGTGTTGAGGGCGTCGAAGCGGACGACGTGATCGGCACTCTCGCGCGCGAAAGCGCTGCCAACGGCCGCGCGGTGGTGATCTCGACCGGCGACAAGGACATGGCGCAACTGGTCGATGGCCACATCACCCTGGTCAACACCATGACCAATACGGTGATGGACATAGACGGCGTGAAGGAGAAGTTCGGTATTGGCCCCGAGCTGATCATCGACTACCTGGCGCTGATGGGCGACAAGGTCGACAACATTCCGGGCGTGCCTGGCGTCGGCGAGAAGACGGCGCTGGGCCTGCTGACCGGCCTCGGCGGCGGGCTGGACGTCATCTACGCCAACCTCGACAAGATCGCCGACCTGCCGATTCGCGGCGCCAAGAAACTGGCCGAGAAAATGGCCGAGCACAAGGATATGGCCTATATGTCCTACGCGCTGGCGACCATCAAGCTCGACGTTGATCTGGACATTCGCGCTGATGCGCTGATGCCCGGCGCGGCCAACCGCGAAGCGCTGATCGAGCTGTACCAGGAGCTGGAATTCAAGACCTGGCTGGACGACCTGCAGCGCGAGGCCAAAGCCGCCGCACTCGATGGTGACGCCGCTGCCGAGGTGGCGCCCGAGCAGGAAAACCATTACGAGACCATCACCGAGCAGGCCAACTTCGACCGCTGGCTCGACAAGCTGAAAGCCGCCGAGCTGTTTGCCTTTGATACCGAGACCACCAGTATCCACGCACAACTGGCTGATTTGGTGGGCGTATCGCTGGCGGTCAGCCCGCACGAGGCCGCCTATATCCCGGTAGCGCACAGTTACATGGGCGTGCCCGACCAGCTCGACCGCGATCAGGTGCTGGCCGCGCTCAAGCCCTATCTGGAAGACCCGAACAAGGCAAAAGTGGCGCAGCACGCCAAGTACGACATCAATGTACTGGCCCATTACGGCATCAACGTGCAGGGCGTGGCCTTCGACACCATGCTCGAATCCTACGTGCTGGACGCCACCGCCACCCGTCACGACATGGACAGCCTGGCGCTCAAGTATCTGGGCCAGGGCACCATCAAGTTCGAGGACATTGCCGGCAAGGGCGCCAAGCAGCTCACCTTCGATCAGATCGCGCTGGAGCAGGCCGGGCCTTATGCCGCGGAAGATGCCGATGTAACGCTGCGTCTGCACCAGACGCTGTGGGCCAAGCTGCAGCCGCAGGAGCGGGTAGCCAAGGTATTGCAAGAGATCGAGATGCCGCTGATGCCAGTGCTCGCGCGTATCGAGCGCTGCGGCGCGCTGGTGGATGCCAAGCTGCTCGGCGAGCAGAGCATTGAGCTGGGCGAGAAAATGGTCGCGCTGGAGCGCGAGGCTTTTGCCCTGGCAGAGCAGGAGTTCAACCTGGGCTCACCCAAACAGCTGGGTGCCATCCTGTATGAAAAGCAGGGTCTGCCGGTGCTCTCCAAAACCGCCAAGGGCCAGCCTTCTACGGCGGAGTCGGTGCTTGCGGAGCTGGCGGAGCAGGGTTACGAGCTGCCGCAGGTGATCATGCAGTACCGCAGCGTCAGCAAGCTGAAAAGTACCTACACCGACCGCCTGCCGGAGCAGATCAACCCGCGTACCGGGCGCATTCATACCTCCTACCATCAGGCGGTCGCGGCGACCGGGCGACTGTCGTCCTCCGATCCGAACCTGCAGAACATCCCGATCCGCAGCGCGGAAGGCCGGCGCATCCGCCAGGCCTTTATCGCGCCCAAGGGCTACAAGCTGCTGGCGGCTGACTATTCGCAGATCGAGCTGCGCATCATGGCCCACCTGGCGCAGGACGCTGGCCTGCTGGACGCCTTCAAACACAACCTTGATGTGCACAAGGCGACCGCTGCCGAAGTTTTCGGCGTTGAGCTGGACGAGGTCACCACCGAACAGCGGCGCAGCGCCAAGGCCATCAACTTCGGCTTGATCTACGGCATGAGCGCCTTTGGCCTGGCCAAGCAGATCGATGTCGACCGCAAGCAGGCGCAGGCCTATATCGACCGCTACTTCGCCCGCTACCCCGGCGTGCTGGCCTATATGGAACGCACCCGCGAACAGGCCAGCGAACAGGGCTACGTTGAAACCCTGTTCGGCCGCCGCCTGTACCTGCCAGAGATCAACGCCAAGAACCAGGCCATGCGCAAGGGCGCCGAGCGCACCGCGATCAACGCACCCATGCAGGGCACGGCTGCCGACATCATCAAGCGCGCGATGATCAAGGTCGACCAGTGGCTGGCCAACAGCAAACTGGATGCCCGCGTGATCATGCAGGTTCACGATGAACTGGTACTGGAAGTTCACGAAGACCAAATCGAGGCCGTCAGCCAAGGCCTGCAGGAGCACATGGGCCAAGCCGCCGAACTGGACGTGCCTTTGCTGGTCGAAGTGGGGGTCGGCAACAACTGGGACGAAGCGCACTAAGCGAGCGCCAGATCAGCCGCCGCACGCCTCTAGCTTGCCGGTTGCAGACGAAAAAGCCCGAGCCTAAGCGCGGGCTTTTTCATAACTAACCGATCTAAATCTTTTTTTGAACTTAGCTGCAACTCACCCGTCAGACATTACATGGACGGCTTAACAGCCCTTCATGCTCCTTAGATGTGATTTAGTGTTGGCAGAAAACCGGGCACTCCCTTTCCTAGCACAGCCCGGTAGTTAACCCCGAGCCTCCCTCCCCATAGAAGCTCGGGGTTTTTTTTGCCTGCAAGTTGGCGCGCGATCAATTGCCGGCGTCATCGCCCCAATCGTCATCACTCAGCTCTGGCGGCTCTTCTTCGTCCAGGTAGTCGCCCATCAATTCGTCTTCCGGCGGAAACAACCACTGCTCAAGACGCGCGTAGGCCTCTTCTACACCTTGCCGCTTGGGCGCAGAAAACAATTGCACGGTGGACATTTCACCAAAGGTCTTGCGCATCGTGGCCTGAATTTTCAGCAACGCATTTTTTGCCGCCCCAAACGCCAGTTTGTCTGACTTGCTGAGCAGCACGTGGGCCGGAATATTACTCATCTGCGCCCAGTCGAGCATCATGCAGTCAAACTCGGACAACGGATGACGGATATCCATCACCAGCACCACACCCGCCAGGCTGTTGCGCTGGGTCAGGTAGGCATCCAGATGCTGCTTCCAGTGTTCTTTCAGCTCCAGCGGCACCTTGGCGTAACCATAACCGGGCAGATCCACCAGGCGACGATCCTCGTCCAGCTTGAAGAAGTTGATCAGCTGAGTACGGCCGGGGGTTTTCGAAGTACGCGCCAGGCGCGCGTGGGTCAGGGTATTGAGCGCGCTCGACTTGCCGGCGTTGGAACGACCGGCAAAGGCTACTTCCAGACCGATATCGGCGGGACACTGCTCGACCAGACTGGCGCTTTTAATGAAAGTGGCCTGTTGGCAGAGCGATACGAGAGGCGTAGTAGACGACATGGGAAACCTGTTGATTCCGCCCAACGGGCTGGAAAGCTGATGACATTCACGTTTGCGGCCTGCTTAGTATATAATGCCGCGGTTGTGGGAAGCACTGACCAATTCCCCTGGCATGCATTGTCGGGTGGTTTTTCAGTCTTGCTCACCCAGCATCGTGTACCTGCGGCAGTTCGCCCATTGCGCCGGACGAAGGCGGCAGCTAGCATGAGCGGAATATAAGGCAACCTGTGATGAAAACGCGGTCATCAAGGCCGGGCAACAGGTAAGGCCATCATTTTTCTTTTAGCCGTAATTGGATTAGCCGATGAATAAACTACTCGTTAGTCTGGTATTGACCCTGGGCTTTGCCGCCTCTGCGCATGCCGCTGAAGGTAACGCAGAAGCCGGTCAGGGCAAGGTCGCCGTCTGCGGGGCCTGTCATGGTGCCGATGGCAACAGTCCTGCGCCGAACTTCCCCAAGCTGGCTGGTCAGGGTGAGCGTTACCTGCTCAAACAGCTGACCGATATCAAGGAAGGCAACCGCAACGTAGTAGAAATGACCGGCCTGCTGACCGATCTCGATGAACAGGATCTGGCCGATATCGCCGCCTACTTCTCATCACAGACCCAGACCATGGGCGCGGCCGACCCAGCGCTGGCCGAGCGTGGCGAAGCCATCTTCCGTGGCGGCGACCTGGATACCGGTCTGCCCGCTTGCACCGGCTGCCATTCGCCGACCGGTAAAGGCAACCCGCCTGCCGGCTTCCCGCACCTGGCAGGTCAGCACGCGACCTACACCGCCAAGCAGCTGACCGACTTCCGCGAAGGTAACCGCACCAACGATGGCGACGCCGCCATCATGCGCACCATCGCCAGCCGCCTGAGCAACAAGGACATCGCCGCCGTAGCCAGCTACATCGAAGGCCTGCGTTAAGCGATTGCGTTCTGTGCAGCAAAAAAGGATGGCCCAGGCCATCCTTTTTTTATGTCCCGCCGAGTATGCTTTGCCCGCATCAGCGGCAACATAGCGCGACAGCTTGCATCTGGTAATCAGGGAATCTTTGTTCTACTGTCGGGTCTGAAAATCGACATAAACCAAATAATTACCCGCTTCACTTTCTGCTTTGGAGAACTACATGCGTGCGTTGTTAACCGTTGGTCTGATCTGGCTGCTTGGCAGCTTCGGCATGGTCCAGGCGCAGGATGCCCCCTATCAGGCCGGCGTGAATTACGTAGTACTGCCGACCCCGGCCCCCACGCTTGACCCAGACAAGATCGAGGTGTCAGAACTTTTCTGGTATGGCTGCCCGCACTGCTTTGCATTCCAGCCGACTATTCACGAGTGGTCCAAATCCCTGCCTGACGACGTCAACTTCCGTCCGGTACCCGCCATGTTCGGCGGCGAGTGGAATACCCACGGTCAGCTGTTCTACACCCTTGAGAGCCTCGGCAAGCTGGATGAGACCCACGATGCGGTGTTCAACGCCATTCACAAGCAGAACAACAAGCTGAAAGATCAGGACGCCATGATCGAGTTTCTGGAGCCCTACGGCATCAGCGAAGAAGACTTCGTCAAGGCCTGGGATTCCTTCGGCGTGAAGAGCAAGATGAACCAGGCTGAACAGCTTGCCCGCGCCTACCGCGCCAGCGGCGTACCTTGCCTGATCGTCAACGGCAAGTATCGTATTGAAGGCAAGATGGCCGGCAGCTTTGAAAATATGCTGAAAATCGCCGAGTACCTGGTTGAGCAGGAACGCCAGGCGCAGTAAACAGGAGCATCGCATGCTATCGGCTGGCAACATCGCAGGTTTTCGTAACACCCGCGGCTCCATGTCGTCGGCCGAGCTGCGCACCAACCACCACTGTCAGGGTTCAGCACAAACCTTGCCCGATGTGCTGCGGCTGCTGAGCTTCAACATTCAGGTGGGTAACAACACCCAGAAGTTTCATCACTACCTGACCCGCAGCTGGCAGCATCTGCTGCCGCATGCCGGGCGCCAGGTGCAACTGAGCAAGGTCGCTCAATTGTTGAATGACTTTGATCTGGTGGCCCTGCAGGAGGTAGACGGCGGCAGTCTGCGCTCAGGCTTCGTCAATCAGGTGGAGCACCTGGCCCGCGAAAGCGGCTTCCCCTACTGGTATCAGCAGCTCAATCGCAATCTGGGGCGCTTTGCCCAGCACTCCAACGGCCTGCTCAGCCGCTACGCCCCTGACCTGCTGGAAGATCACAAGCTGCCTGGCGTACTGCCAGGGCGCGGCGCCATCCTGACCCAATTTGGCGACGGCCCGGAGTCGTTGCTGGTGGTGATGATGCACCTGGCGCTCAGCCCCAAGGGCCGCGCCAACCAGTTGGCCTACATCCGCGAGCGGATCGCCGATCATCGCCACGTGGTGCTGATGGGCGATATGAATACCCACGCCGAAGACCTGCTGGAGAAGTCGCCACTACAGGGCAGCAAGCTGCACACCGCAACCCTGCCCGGCACCTACCCGAGCTGGAAACCAGCCAAGGTACTGGACCACATCCTGATCAGCCCCAGCCTGAGCATCGAGCAGGTTGATGTGCTGCCGCACGCCATATCCGACCATCTACCGGTGGCCATGCACATACGCTTGCCTGCCAGCCTCTGCGGAAGCAGCGGCAAGGGCTAGCCAGAACCTCAGGTTCACCTATAATCTCTGGAAAAACCGTCCGGAGCCACCATGTCTGATACTCACCGATACTCAGCCGACGCTGAGCCTGAAAAGGCCTCCAGCGAGCAGGAGGAACTGCTCAAGCGTGGCTTGGTGAGAGTGAGTATCGCCGCTGACGGCATCGACCCGTTACTCGACCGACGCCTGAAGGAGCTGCGCAACTCGCTGCGCAGTGACGCGCCCCCGAAAATGCTTGGCGCTCTGCTGCCGGACCTTGAGCGCGCGGTGCTGGCGGCCGATCAGTCACGCCAGCAACGCAGCAGCGAGATCTGTACGCAGCTGAAAAAGCTGATTCGCCAACTGCAGGATAAGGAGCCGCCGAAGGAAACCGACAAGGCACTGCGCACCCTGAGCAAACAGCTGGATGCTGCAGACAATCTGGCGCAAAGCCTGCCGCGCCTGCTGCGGGACCTCACCCAACTCCAGGCCGCTACCCTCAGCAGTAGCCCGGAGGAGGCCTCTACCGGGCTGTGGTCGCGGCTGTTCGGAAAATCCAGCGAAGCTGCAGCCACCCCGCTTCCCGCGCTGGAAGATCCCATTCCGCTGGCCGCCGCCGAACCGATCGCAGAGCCAGAAGTAGAACCGCCCGAGCCCGAAACCCCAGCCCCGGTCGACGCGCTGATCCCGAGCACCGAAGCCGAACCACAACCAGCGGCCAAAACCAGCGGCAATATCAGCGGTGAAGAGCAGAGCTACTCTAAAGTCGCGGCCCACATTGAATCGATCCTACTCAACCTGCTCAGCGATATTCAGCTGCTGGAAGAACAGGAGCTCACCTGCCAGCGGCTGCGTGAGCAGATCAGCAAGGGCCTGAACTGGTACGAGCTGACCGCCGCGCTGGACGCGCTCTCCGCCCTGGTCCTGAACGCCCAGCAAAACCGACAGGTTGAGTTTGAGCGCTACCTGCAGCAGCTGAATCAGCGCTTGAGCCAGTTTCAGGGCAACCTGGAGGAAGCGCAAAGCTCCTATGTCGACTCCCTGGAGGAAGGCCGTTCGCTCGAAGGAGCCATTCGGGGTGAGGTTGAGGTACTGCATGTGGATGTGCGCGAGGCCGACGACCTCAACTCGCTCAAGGCTAATGTCGAGGCCAAGCTCAATGCGCTGTTGAGCAAGGTGGATCAGGCCCGCGCGCTGCGCGAGGCCCGCGATAGCCAGGTGTCCGAGCGCCTGAAAGTGATGGTCGAGCGCATCCAGGTGATGGAAGTGGAAGCTCAGACTTTCCGCAAGCACCTGGAAGAACAACGCCAACAGGCCATGCTCGACAGCCTCACCGGGCTGTCCAATCGCGCCGGACTACAGAAACGCATGGACGAAGAGTACGAGCGTTGGCTGCGTTACGGCGGCCAATTGCTGCTGGTAGTGCTGGATGTCGATCACTTCAAGTCGATCAACGACCGTTTCGGGCACCTGGCGGGCGACAAGGTACTGCGCCTGATTGCCACGCAGCTTTCTCGCCGCCTGCGCAAGACCGACTATATCGGTCGGTTCGGCGGTGAAGAGTTTGTCGTATTGATGCCCGGCACCTCGCTGGAACAGGGAGCCATCGCACTGGAAGAACTGCGCGCAGGCATCGAAGCCAGCCCGTTTCATTTCAAGAACGCGCCAGTACCCGTCACCATTTCCATCGGCTACACCCAGTTCTGCCAGGGCGACACCCTCGATGACGTCTTTGATCGGGCGGACAAGGCGATGTACCGCGCCAAGGATCAGGGCCGCAACCGCATAGTGCAGGATACCCAAAGCGCAGTGGCCTAAGCTGCAGGCGTGTTAACCTGCACTTTTGCGACCGTGACAGGAACCTCCCCTTGAGTTATTGGAAAGCCTTGCTGCCCGCGCTGGTCTTGCTGGCGGGCTGCACCGAGCAACTGGTCATCGACGACCGTTATCAGGCCCGCAGCCAGGACAGCCGCGTGCAGTACATAGTGCTGCACTACACCTCATCGGGCTTTGAGCGCTCGTTCAAGGTGCTCACCGAGCAGGACGTCAGTAGCCATTACCTGATCAGCGACCACGATCCGGTGATCTATCGGCTGGTGGATGAAACGCAGCGCGCCTGGCACGCCGGCGATAGCAGCTGGCAGGGCCGCACCTGGCTGAACGCCAGCTCCATCGGCATTGAAATGGTCAACGACGGCTATGTTGACGAGCCCCACTGCCGCCGCTGGCAAGCCTGGGATCAGCGCCAGATCGATGCCCTCATTGTGCTGCTGCGGGACATTCAACAACGCCACGGCCTTGGCCCCGATGCTGTGATCGGTCACAGCGATATCGCACCGCAACGCAAGGTGGATCCGGGCCCGCTGTTTCCCTGGCAGCAGCTGGTTGCCGCCGGCGTCGCACGCGGCCCGGATACCCAGCGCGTGCGGGTGATGTACAACTGGCTGGATGGTCGCGTACCGGCTGTCAGCTGGTTCCAGGCGGCGCTGGCCGAATACGGCTATCAGGTGCCGCAGAGCGGCGAACTGGATGGCCCCACGCGCAATGTGATCGCCGCATTCCAGATGCGCTTCCGGCAGAGCAACTACGCCGGCCAGCCGGATAGCGAGACTGCCAGCCTGCTCGCTGCGCTCGCGCCCAAGCAAGCCTCGTCGCTGATCAGTGCAGTGGCGCCTCGCTGGTACACACCAGTCGAGAATCCATCAGCGCCGCCGTCCGGTGAACCGCTGCCGCCCTGTAGTGCTCATCCTCCAGCAGGCTGAAAAAAGCCGACAGGGAAGGAAACTCGAACACCAGCACCTGATCCCATTGCTCTCCCTGCGGGGCGATCAGGGTATGTAACACCCGGGTTTGCAGCCGAATATGCGCGCCCACCGCCGCCATGCTGTCGCTCACCGCGCGCAGATAACGCGCGTACGCCTCGCGCCCTGAACAAGGATGAGCGTCGGTGCCGGACGGGTATTCGGCATGCGCATTGAAGCGCAGCAGGTTGAGCATCTGAATCGGCGTATCGCCGGGTACTTTCTCGCTGAGGGTCTTCAGGTTGCTGGCACTGGTATCGAGACTGGGCATGGCGCTTCCTTTACGGCAAGGCTGGACTAACTGTCAGCAAAGCAGGCAAGCTCGCTCTACGCCAGCCGCCTGCGGCATATAACCCGGCGTTGTAGATCGTTTCACAGGACATCAGGCATACATGCTCAACTGGATCTGGCTCGGTTTCTTCCTCAGCGCTTTCGCCGCGGCTCTCTGGCAATGGCTGGGACTGGGCGACGCCGAGGTGTTCAGCCGGCTGGTGACAGCGCTATTCGACATGGCGCGCTTGAGCGTCGAGATCATCCTGGTACTGGTGGGTACCATGACCTTGTGGCTGGGCTTTCTGAACATTGCCGAGAAGGCCGGGCTAATCAAGCTGATGGCGCGACTGCTTGATCCGCTGTTTCGCCGCCTGATGCCCGAGGTGCCCAGCGGGCATCCGGCGCTGGGGCATATCACCATGAACTTTGCCGCCAACGTGCTGGGCCTGGACAACGCCGCCACGCCGATCGGCATCAAGGCCATGCAGTCACTGCAGACACTGAACCCGAGCAAGGACACCGCCAGCAACGCACAGATCCTGTTCATGGTGCTCAACACCTCCTCGCTCACCCTGCTGCCGGTGACCGTGTTCATGTACCGCGCCCAGCAGGGCGCCAGCGACCCCACCGAGGTCTTCCTGCCGATCCTGCTGGCCACTACCGCGTCGAGCCTGGTGGGCCTGCTCAGCGTGGCGCTGATGCAGCGGCTGAAACTATGGGACCCGGTGGTACTGGCCTATCTGGCCGCCGGCGCGGCCTTCCTCGGCCTGCTGCTGACCACCCTGGCCGGGCTGTCTTCCGAGGCCCTGGCGGCCACTTCCACGCTGGTGGGCAACCTGACCCTGTTCGGCATCATCATCGCCTTTTTGCTGGTGGCGGCGCTGCGCAAGGTGAATGTCTACGATAGCTTTATCGAGGGCGCCAAACAGGGCTTTGAGGTGACCATCTCCCTCTTGCCCTTCCTCGTCGCCATGCTGGTGGCGGTCGGCGTGCTGCGTGCCAGCGGGGTGCTGGACGCCGGGCTGGATGGCATTCGCTGGCTGGCCGAAACCTGCGGCTGGGATACCCGCTTTGTCGATGCCCTGCCCACCGCTTTCATCAAGCCGCTGTCCGGCAGTGGCTCGCGCGCGATGATGATCGAGACCATGAACACCTTCGGCGTAGACAGTTTCCCCGCGCAACTGGCTGCCACCTTTCAGGCCAGTACCGAGACCACCTTCTATGTGCTGGCGGTGTACTTTGGCGCGGTGGGAATCAGCCGCGTGCGCCACGCGCTGGGCTGCGCGCTGCTGGCCGATCTGGCCGGCATGCTCACGGCCATTGGCGTGTGTTACTGGTTCTTCGGCTGACGCCGGCGGCAAGCCTCAAGCGTCAGGCCGGGTAGTTGCCGCTCATCGAGCGGCGTCAGAGCCCGGCCTTATGCTAACCTCCCCTTACACCCACCGCTTGTGGCTAGTAGCTTGCCGCTTGTAGCTGAGAGACCTGCATGCCCGCCCCGCGCTTTGAACAACTCCACCGCAGCCCCGGTCCCTGGTTTGTCGCGCTGGGCGGGGCGGGCATGTTCGGCGCCAATTTCTACCTGTACGGCTCAGCCGGCGAATGGATCGCGATTGACTGCGGCTTTGCCCTGAATGCCACACCCAGCGGACGCAACAGCGTGTCGGTACCTAGCCTGTCGGCGCTGGAGCGGCACGATATCAAACTGTCGGCGATCCTGATTACCCATGGCCATGAAGATCACATTGGCGCCATACCGCACATCTGGCGTGCCATGGACTGCCCCATCTACGCCAGCCCCTTTGCCGCGCGGCTGATCCGAGCCAAGCTCGACCCCGGCCTGAGTTGGCCGCGCATTCACGAGATTCAGCCGCTGGAGCCCGTCGGTATAGGCGCCTTTCAGGCCGAGTGGATACCGGTCACCCACTCGATTCCCGAGTCCCACGCGATCATGCTGGAGGTCGCTGGCAAGCGGCTGTATCACAGCGGCGACTGGAAGCTCGACCCGCAGCCGCTGGTCGGCGGCCTGACCGCACAGGGCCGCCTGCAGTCGCTGGGGCGCCAAGGCGTCGATGTAATCATTGGCGACTCCACCAACGCCCCGGTCGCCGGTGCCAGCCGTTCCGAAGCGGCGGTACAGAACGGCCTGCAGGATGCCATCCGCGGTTGCCGCGAACGGGTGATCGTCACCTGCTTTGCCAGCAACCTGGCGCGCCTGCACAGCCTGGCCGAGATCGCTTTTGACTGTGGCCGCTACGCCGCACTGCTGGGCCGCAGCCTGGTGAGCATGCACGGTTTTGGCCGGGCCCAGGGCTACCTGAACAGCCGGCCCGGCTTTATCGGCCCCTGGGAGTTGGGCCACCTGCCGCGCGAACAGCAACTTTGGGTCTGCACCGGTAGTCAGGGTGAACCCGCCGCCGCTTTGGGGCGCTTGGCCAGCGGCAACCATCCGCAGCTGAGCCTGGAGCCGGGCGATACCGTAGTGTTCTCGTCGCGCCTGATTCCCGGCAACGAAGAGGCGCTGGCACAGATCAAGCACGGCTTGAAAGAGCAGGGCGTGCAGATCATCGATGACGAGATGGCGGCGATTCACGCCTCTGGCCACCCGCCGCAGGAAGACCTGCGCCAGCTCTACGGCTGGCTGAAAGCGCGCCACCTGCTACCGGTGCACGGCGAGCTGTATCACCAACAGGCGCACATGCAGTTTGGCCGCAGTCTCGGCCTCGGCGGCCTGGTGCCGAACAACGGTGACCTGATCGACCTCAGCGCCCAGCCCTGCAAGGTAGCCGAGCTACCCCACGGGCTGGTGGAGCTGGAACAACGCTAAGGCTAACCGCCTACCAGGGCTCGTGGAATGGGCGTATTTCAGCCAGGAAGGACCAGGCGTCACGCGCCTGATGCGCCAGATGGAAGACTTCGTCGGCAATCGAGGAGGGGTGAATGAAAAAGTCATCCGGTGCGTCGGGCAGGCGCTCGCGCTGCCAGGGCAGATCGATGACCGCATCGATGATCAGATAGGCCACATGCACGCCCTTGGGCCCCAGATCCCGCGCGATGGACTCAGCCAGAATACGCTGCGCCGCCTTGCTCGGTGCGAACCCGGCAAAGTGCGCCTTGCCGCGTTGCGCCGAGGTATTGCCGGTGACAATCAAAGCACCCTCGCCAGCCGCCACCATCGCGGGCGTGGTCAGGCGCGCCAGGTGCAGCAAGGCCATGGTGTTGATCTCGAAATTGCACCGCAGCACCTCAGGGTCGATATCCATGAAGCTGCCAAAAGCACCACCCACCGCATTGTGCACCACCACCTTGGGCGAGCCGACCTGGCCGATAGCCGCCTCCAACGCCGCCAAATCGGTGACATCACACGGCAGCGCGATGGTATCGGGCAGCTCTGCAGCGAGCGCCGCCAGACGGTCGGCATCGCGCGCCAGCATGGCCACCCGATAGCCGCCTTCGACAAAGCGACGTACCACGGAGGCACCGGTACCCGGGCCTACGCCCGTCACCAGGGCAAGGGGTTTGGATTGCTCAGACATAACTGTTACTCCGCGTGGTGCGCGAGTGCCTCGCGCAGAAAATCGAGACGATCATTGCCGAAGAACATCTGCTCCCCGACAAACATGGTGGGCGAACCGAACACACCGCGTGCGGCCGCTTCATTGGTGCTGCTCTCCAGTGCAGCGACCACCTCAGGGCTATCCATGCGTGCGTCTATGGCGTTGGCATCCACGCCGGTAGCTGCGATTACTGCGAGAATCTCTTGTTTGTTGGTCAGCGCTTTGGCTTCGCCCCAGCAGGCGCGGTACAGCGCTTCGGTAATGCTGGCTGCGTCCGCCGCTGAAGAGGCGGCCAGCACTGCGCGCAGGCAGGCTTCCCCGTCGACGCTTTTCATGTCGGCTGGGTTCAGCGGCACGCCATAGCGCTTGGCCCAACGACCCAGATCCGCCCGCGCATAACGGGCCTTGGCGCTGCAAATCAGCGTGGTGGGCACGTTCCCGACCTGCTCCATCACCTTGAGGACAATCATGGGTTTCAGGCTGATCTCCACACCCATGTGCGCGAGTTGGCTGTACGCCATGTAGCTGTAGGGACTGCGAAAATCAAAGTAGAACTCAACTGTGTGCGGCATGCGTCAGTACCTTTTCTTCGGTTGCAGAGTTGCCCTCAGCGCTCGACCGGCGCCGGTGACGGGGATGAAATGGTCGGGGTAGCAGGCCTGGCAGCAGCGCTAAACCAGCTACGACGCCAGACGGCCAAGGCAATCAGCAGGCCATACACCAGCATTGCCAAGGCCAGGGCGTAGAAGACTGCATTGACGCTGTCGCTCAGTTGCAGTGCCAGCCAACCACCACCCAAGGCGATGGCCAGACGCAAGAGTCCGGCAATCAACGGCCAGCGCAGCCGGCCAGCACCTTGAGAGGCGAAATACAGCGCCAGCCCCAACCCGAAAAAACCGTAGGTAGGCCCAACAATGCGCAGATAGTCGGCTCCGGTCACCAGCGCCACGGGGTCATGCGTAAACAGACGCAACCACTGCTCAGGCCACAACGCCGCACTCAGGCCGATGGCTTCGGTGGCCACAAAGGCTACCAAGCCGCCGGTCAAGCCAATGCGCAAGGCGCGCTCCTGCTGCCCGGCGCCTAGGTTAGTGCCCACCAGCACCACCAACGGCGCGCCTATGCCAAAGGCCAGCGGCACCAGCAGGTACTCCAGCCGCACGCCGGTGCCAAAGCCCGCGACTGCCTGCATGCCGGCACCCAGTGCCACCAGCGCGGTAGCGCCGGCGATGATGATGTTGGTCAGCACAGTGGTGATGGAGGACAGCAGGCCGATATGCAAAATATCGCGCAGATAACGCCAGGCCACCGGGGTGCGGCTGAGCCTGACGACGCAGCGACCCGACAGAATGAACCAGAGCATGGCCAATGCACCGCCGACGAAAAACAGCACCATGGCCACACCGCCGCCGGCGACCCCCAACCCCGGCAGCGGGCCAAAGCCGAAGATCAGCAGCGGTGACAGGGGGATCAGCAACAGCACACCGGCGCAGGTGACCAGAGCAGGGAACAGCATATTGCCGGTACCGCGAATCACGCTGGCCAGCGCGTTCATCAGCCACAGGGCGAGCGTACCGGCGAACACTACATTGGAGTACTCCAGTGCCGCGGCCAACGCGGCGCCGTCGCCGCCCATAAAGCGGTACAGCGGCGAGCCAAACAGCAGAAACAGCAGTGAAAAAAGCAGACCTATAGCGCCGTTGATCAACAAGGCATGCCACACCAGCGCATTGGCGTCGCCGCGCCGACCCGCCCCCAACGCGCGCGCCACCGCAGAGGAAATCCCGCCGCCCATGGCCCCGGCCGACATCATCTGCATCAGCATCACGCCGGGAAACACCAGCGCCATACCGGCCAAGGCGTCTGTCCCCAACTTGGCCACCCACCAGGTCTCGATCAGGCCGGTGGACGCCTGCGCGCACATGATCAACACGTTCGGCCAGGCCATCGTTAACAACAGCGGTAGTATCGGCGCCTGCAGCAAACGGGTGGTGCGGTTGTCTGTGTCGCTCGGCGCTGCGGTGTTCGACTTCATGCTGAACTACTCGGAAGGTGACCGAGGCATGTTAGATTACAACTAGCATATAAGTAAATATGTTGGCTGTAATCTAATGGCAGCAAGCTTCAAGCCGCAAGCTACAAGCCAGCAGGAGGGAATCGAGTTAATCAGTACAATCCGCAGTTCAGAGGCAATCAGACCCCAAACGCTCTGCGGATTTTCCGCTTGAAGCTTGGAGCTTGTCGCTTGCCGCGCTTTTCCAAGCGAGCTTAGAAAAGCTCCTTGGTCTGCTCCCAAAGCATGCCCAGTGCAAGCAGGGGTGCACGCAAGCGCTGCCCGCCGGGGAAGGCCATGTGTGGCACTTTGCCGAACAGCTCAAAACCGCTGCTGGCCTGCCCGCTGATGGCCTCTGCCAGCAGCTTGGCCGAGAGGTGGGTGGCGTTCACGCCATGGCCGGAATAGGCTTGAGCGTAGAACACGTTGGGCTGATCCGGCAGTTTGCCGATCTGCGGCAGACGGTTGGCGCCAATACCGATCATGCCGCCCCATTGGAAGTCGATCTTTACCCCGGCCAGTTGCGGGAACACCTTGAGCATTTTCGGCTGCATATAGGCGGCGATGTCCGCCGGATCACGCCCGGAGTAATGGCAGGCGCCGCCAAACAGTAGCCGATGGTCAGCCGAAAGACGGTAGTAATCCAGTGCCACGCGCTGATCGCACAGCGCCATATTCTGCGGGATCAGCCCGCGTGCGCGCTCCTCACCCAGCGGCTCGGTGGCAATGATGTAACTGCCGGCGGGAATCACGGTGCCACTGAGCTTGGGGTGCAGTCGCCCCAGATAGGCGTTGCAGCCAATCACCAGTTGCGCGGCTTTCACCTTGCCGGTCGCCGTATGCACGGTAACCGTGGAGCCATAATCGATCTGGGTGACGGAGGAATGTTCGAACAGGCGTACGCCCAGGCTTTGCGCCGCCGCCGCTTCACCGAGCGCCAGATTCAACGGATGTAGATGACCCGAGCCCATGTCGCTCATACCGCCGATGTAGCGGCCGGAGTTGACCACACTATGCAGCTGGTCGCGCTCGATCATCTTCAGCTCATGTGTATAGCCCAGCGCTTCCAGCTCGGCCTTGTCGGCCAGAAAACCCTCCATGTGCGCGGGCTTGTTGGCCAGGTCGCAGTAACCCATGATCAGGTCGCAGTCGATGTTGAACTCGGCAACGCGCCGCTTGACGATCTCCACCGCCTCGATGCCCATCAGTTTTAGATTACGCACACCCTCGGCGCCCACCTGCTTCTCGAACTGGTCCACATCGTGGCCGACGCCGCGAATCAGCTGGCCACCATTGCGGCCACTCGCGCCCCAGCCGATTTGATGCGCCTCCACCAGCACCACCGAGAGCCCCTTCTGCGCCAATTCGATGGCGGTATTCAGGCCGGTAAAGCCGCCGCCAATAATGCAGACATCCGCCTGCTCCTCACCCTGCAACACCGGCAACGTGAGTTGTCGATTGACGCTGGCCGCGTAGTAGGAGGGAGCGTGCTCGTGGGTGTGCGTGGGATTGGCTGACATGGGGTATCCGTTTGAAATAGGCGAACGAGTGTCAATAAAAATTTACAGCAGCATAAACACTAAGCGCAGACAGAACAATGACAGCGCGACTTAATCTGCCTCGGGTATCGGGATGGCCAGTGTCTCTTTCAGCTCCTCCATGACGATATAGCTCTTCGACTCACGCACCCCCGGCAGGCGCAGCAGGATGTCGCCCAACAGCTTACGGTAGGAGGCCATTTCGGAGATACGCGCCTTGATCAGGTAATCAAAATCGCCCGAGACCAGATGGCACTCCAGAACGTGCGGCAGCTTGATGGCCGCGCGGCGAAAATCATCAAATATGTCCGCCGACTTGGAATACAGACTGATCTCGACAAACACCAGCAGATTGGCCTGCAGCTTCTGCGGGTTCAGCCGGGCGCCGTAGCCGAGGATGAATTTCTCCCGCTCCAGCCGCTTGACCCGCTCCATACAGGGCGTGGTTGAGAGCCCCACGCGCTCACCCAGCTCCACGTAGGACATGCGCCCTTCATTCTGCAGCAGCTCAAGGATGTGCCGGTCGATCTTGTCCAACTCGCGGCTGGAGGCTCGTTTCGTTTTCATGAAAAATCTCTGAATATCGTTATTTACAAAGAATCTTTACTCGCAGTTCTAAAAATAAACAAAAAATGAGACCAGATCACTTGCCATAGAATAGTGATATCGCCCACGGGCAACATTCTACTCATTTGGAGCGGCAACATGCAGGTGCTCATTCTCGGCAGTGGCGTTATCGGCATCACCAGCGCCTGGTATCTGGCCAAGGCCGGTCATCAGGTGACCGTGGTAGATCGGCAGAGCGGGCCGGCGCTGGAAACCAGTTTCGGTAATGCCGGCATGATCTCTCCCGGTTACTCGGCCCCCTGGGCGGCCCCCGGCGTGCCGCTGAAGGCAGTCAAGTGGATGCTGGCCAAACACGCACCGCTGGCCATCAAGCCCACCAGTGACCCACAGCAGTACCGCTGGATGCTGCAGATGCTGCGCAACTGCACCGAAGCACGCTATGCGGTGAACAAGGAGCGCATGATGCGCCTGGCTGAATACAGCCGCGACTGCCTGATGGCGCTGCGCAAGGACAGCGGTGTGGATTACGAGCACCGCGAGCTGGGCACCCTGCAGCTGTTCCGCACCCAGAAGCAAATGGACGCTGCCGCGCAGGACATCGCCGTGCTCGAACGCTGTGGCGTGCCCTACCAATTGCTCGACCGCGAGGGCTGTGTGCGCATCGAGCCCGGCCTGGCGCCCAGCGCGCACAAGATCGTCGGCGGCCTGCGCCTGCCCAACGATGAAACCGGCGACTGCCACCTGTTCACCACCCGCCTGGCGGCCAAGGCTGCCGAGTTGGGCGTGCAATTTCGCTTCAACTGCGAGATAGACGAACTGCTCAGCGACGGCACTCAGATCAATGGTGTGCGCCTGGCCAATGGCGAATCCCTGCACGCCGACCGCTACGTGCTGGCGCTGGGCAGCTTCTCGCCCAAACTCGCCCGCCCACTGGGTATGGAGCTGCCAATCTACCCGGTCAAAGGCTATTCACTGACCCTGCCGGTGACCAACGACGCCATGGCGCCGGTCTCGACCATCATGGATGAAACCTACAAGGTGGCCATGACCCGCTTTGCCGACCGTATCCGCGTGGGCGGCATGGCCGAGCTCACCGGGTTTGATGACAGCCTCAGCGACAAGCGCCGCGCCACCCTGGAAATGGTCATCAGCGACCTCTTCCCCGAAGGCGGCGCGGTCAGCGAGGCCAGTTTCTGGACCGGCTTCCGCCCGATGACGCCGGATGGCACGCCGATCATCGGCGCGAGTAAACTGCGCAACCTGTACTTCAATACCGGCCACGGCACCCTGGGCTGGACCATGTCCTGCGGCTCCAGCCAGTTACTTGCCGACCTGATTGACGGCAAGAAGACCGCGATTGGCGCCAGCGACTACAATTTCAACCGTTATGCACAAGACAAGGAACACAGCCCGCATGGCCATCCAGCGACAGCTCACTAACGAGCGCATGAGTCAGATCGTGATTCACCAAAACACCGTGTACCTATCCGGCCAGGTAGCCGCCGATGACGATCTGGACAAAGACGCCGCCACTCAGACCCGCAGCACCCTGCAGGAAATCGAAAGCCTGCTGGCCCAGGCCGGTAGCGACAAGACGCGGATTCTCTCGGTGACCATCTACCTGAAAGACATCGACGCCGACTTTGCCGCCATGAACAGCGCCTGGGACCAATGGCTACCAGGCGGCACCGCGCCAGCCCGCGCCACGGTGGAAGCCAAGCTCTGCGAGCCGGAGATCCTGGTCGAAATGTCGGTGGTCGCGGCCATCTGACCGACGCGCTTAAATCCGCCCCCCTCATCAGCCGCGCATTCCCGCCGCGGAACCGCGTCTGATAATCTTGGGACGTGATGAGCAATTGCACAGACTCTCTGCGAGTGATCAAGCGTGCAGATGCAAGGCGTGATTCGCCGCCAATAGTGGTGCTCTTGGCAAGAATCGCAACGCAGCAGATGCATGCTTGAGCGCTTGCCCTTGAGGCCTTCTGGCCAGAGAGGTTGCGCAATTGTTCAGCACGTCCCTTAGCTTAGCGGGGCATCCAGCCCCGCATTTTTTCAAGACCCTATTCATGCGCCCAGCCCACGCCCTGATCGACCTCAACGCTCTGCGCCACAACTACCTGCTGGCCAAATCCCTGTCCGGCCAACGCGCGCTGGCGGTGATCAAGGCGAATGCCTACGGGCATGGGGCGGTGCACTGCGCCGAAGCCTTGAGTGAAGTGGCTGACGGCTTTGCCGTGGCCTGTATCGAAGAGGCATTAGAGCTGCGCGCCGCCGGCGTGAGCAAACCCATATTGCTGCTCGAAGGCTGGTTTGACGCCGACGAGCTGCCGCTGCTGGTTGAGCATCAGCTCTGGGCGGTGGTGCACCATCAAGCGCAACTGGATCAGTTGGCGGCCGCGCAACTGCGCAGCCCGCTGCATATCTGGCTGAAACTGGACACCGGCATGCACCGCGTGGGCTTTAGCCCAGCCGAGTACGCCGATATCTGGCGGCGCCTGGAGGGCAGCAGTAAGGTCGCCAGCCTGACCAAGATGACCCACTTTGCCCGCGCTGATGAGCCCGACACCGGCCGTACCGAAGAGCAGCTGGCGGTGTTCGCCGACGCCACCGCCGACCTCAGCGGCCCGGCCAGTCTGTGCAACTCACCCGGCGTGCTGGCCTGGCCAGCCGCGCATGGCGACTGGCTGCGCCCCGGCATCATGCTCTACGGCGCCACCCCATTCAGTTTTTCGCAGGCGCAGGCCGAATGGTTACACCCGGTCATGCAGCTGGAATCACGCATTATCGCCGTCCGTGAACTCCCCGCGGGTGAACCCATCGGCTACGGCTCGCGCTACATCACCCAGCGTCCGACCCGCGTGGGCGTGGTCGCCATGGGCTATGCCGATGGCTACCCGCGCCACGCCAAGGACGGCACCCCGGTGCTGATCGACGGCCAGCGCAGTCAGCTGATCGGTCGCGTCTCGATGGACATGCTCACCGTTGACCTCACCGAGCTGCCCGGTAGCGGTCTGGGCAGCGCCGTTCGCCTGTGGGGTGAAGGGCTCAACGCCAGTGAGGTCGCGGCTTGGGCCGACAGCATCCCATACCAACTGTTCTGCAACCTCAACCGCGTGCCACGCCGCTACATCGGCTGAACCTCGCGCCGCGCAGGAATGACTGGACAGTCTGCGATCTGTTGAAAATTCTGAACAGCCGTGCAATGATTCGCCTCATTGTGCACACCTGCCTGTGTAACCTGTCTGACTATTCCCTGGAGGAATCTGCCTTTGGACGTTGGTGCCCGCCTGAAAACCATCCGTAAACTCAAGGGTTTATCACAACGAGAACTGGCCAAGAGAGCCGGCGTTACCAACAGCACCATCTCGATGATCGAGAAGAACAGCGTCAGCCCCTCCGTCAGCTCCCTGAAAAAGGTACTCTCCGGCATTCCCATGTCGCTGGTGGATTTCTTCTCGCTGGAGCTGGAAGAAGATGCGCAGCGCAAGGTGATCTACCGCGCCGACGAACTGCTGGATATCGGCACCAATGACGTGACCATGAAGCTGGTCGGCAAGGGGCACCCCAACCGCGCCTTTTCCTTTCTGAACGAGACCTATCCACCCGGCGCCGATACCGGCCCGGACATGCTTAATCACGAAGGCGAAGAAGCCGGCACCGTGGTCAGGGGCCAGTTGGAAGTGACCGTGGGCGGCGAGGTGTATCTGCTCGAGAGCGGTGACAGCTACTATTTCGACAGCAACCAGCCGCACCGCTTCCGTAATCCGTCGGCCGATCAGGACTGCCTGCTGATCAGCGCCACTACCCCGGCCAACTTCTGAGCAGAAGGCGCAGCGTTAGCGCTGCGCCAAGGGCTCTGCATCCATGACCGGCGCGCCGGCAATGGCCTGATACACCGACACCATGGCCACCGCCGCGTCGATACGGCTTTGCACCAGATCACTGCGCACTGCGGTGAGCGCCTGCTCGGTATCCAGCACTTCAAAGTACTCGATATACCCCTGCTCGTAGCGCAGCCGCGCCTGCTCGACCGCTTGCTCGGCAGACTCGGTGGCGGTTTGCAGCCAGTCACTGCGGCGCTGCGACTGACGTACATTGACCAGCCCATTCTCGGTTTCTTCCAAGGCGTTCAGCACCGTCTGCTGATACTGCGCCAGCCGCTCGGCGCCGCGGGCATCGGCCGCTGCGATACGCGCGCGCACTCCTTCTACATCCAGAAAGGTCCAGTCGATGCCCAGGCTGACGCGTCGCGATTCGGCACCAGCGGTGAACAAATCACTACCGCTACCCGCGACTGAACCGAGCAGCGCACCCAGGGTGAAGCGGGGGAACAGATCCGCCGTGGCCACGCCCACCTGCGCGGTGGCGGCGGCCAGACGCCGCTCGGCGGCCTGAATATCAGGCCTGCGCCGCAGCACCTGGGCCGGCGTGCCTACCGGCACCTCGGCGACCACCGCAGGCATCGGCCGCTCCTCTGCCAGCAGCGCATTCAGCGCCGCCGGGGGTTGCCCGGTGAGCACCGCCAGGCGATGCATACTCAGTTGGACCGCAGCCTCACGCTGCGGCACCAGCGCACGCAGCGAGTCCAGCTCGGCCGCGGCGCGCAGACGATCAAACTCGGTACCGCGGCCGGCCTCCAGCCGCGCGCTGACAATATCCAGCGACTCCTGCTGCAGCGCCACATTCTGCCGCGCTACCGCAAGTAACTGCTGTTGTCCGCGCAGGGCAAAATAGCTGCTGGCCAACTGGCCGGTCAGCGCTACCTGCAGCGCCTGCAGGTCAGCCGCGGAGGCTTGCAGCTCGGCCTCACTGGCCTCGACTGCACGGGCCAGGCGGCCATAGAAATCCAGCTCCCAGCTCGCCACCAGGCCGGCAGAGTATTGCTCGACGCGCTGCTGATCCGGTGTACTGCGCTCAACTTCTGCCAGGTGCTGCTCGGCAGCGCCCCCCTGCGCCCGCACACTTGGCCAGCGCTCGCGCCGGGCGCCTCGCAGCAAGGCTTCAGCACTCTGGTAACGCGCCAGCAAGGTTTGCAGATCAAGGTTGCCCGCCAGCGTCCGCTTTACCAGGCCTGCCAGGATCGGGTCGTTGAACCCGGCCCAGAAACGCTGCTCTGCCGCCGGATCCAACTGGCTATTGCTCGCCTGACTGAAGCGGTCAACCTGCACCGGCGCCGGGGCCTGGTAATCCGGGCCCACCGCGCAGGCGGTAACCAGCAAACTGAGGGCAAAGGGCAACGCGCGCTGCAGGGGTCGGTGCAGTCGCTTATTCATGGTTACTCTCCTGTTCGTGACTCGCTTTGGCAGTCGCCGTGTGTGGCGCCGCAGTGGCTGGCGTCAGCGCCAGCGATTTGCCCGACAGCTTGCGCAGGGCGACGTAGAACACCGGGGTCAGCAGCAGGCCGAACAGGGTCACGCCCAACATGCCGGTGAACACGGTAATGCCCATGGCGTTGCGCACTTCGCTGCCGGCACCGGTGGCCAGTACCAGCGGCACCACCCCGGCGATAAAGGCGACCGAGGTCATGATGATCGGCCGCAAACGCAGACGGCTGGCCTCCAGCGCGGCCTTGATGGTCTGCATACCCGCCATTTCCAGTTCGCGGGCAAATTCGACGATCAGAATCGCGTTCTTGCACGCCAGGCCCATCAGCACCACCAGGCCCACCTGTACAAACACGTTGTTATCGCCGCCACTCAGCCACACGCCAACCAACGCAGCGAGCAGACACATGGGCACAATCAGAATTACCGCCAGCGGCATCACCCAACTCTCATAGAGCGCCGCCAGCACCAGGAACACCAGCAACAGCGCCAGCGGGAAGACCACCAAGGCCGCGTTGCCCTGAGTAATCTGCTGGAAACTCAGGTCGGTCCACTCCACACTCATGCCAGCCGGCAGCGTTTGCCCGGCCACCTCGGCCACCGTCGCCAGGGTTTCACCGGACGACAACATCGCCGGATCGGACTGACCGATCAGATCGGATGCCGGGTAACCGTTGTAGCGGATCACCGGATCGGGACCAAAACTCTGCGTCAGGCTGACCATGGTATTGAGCGGCACCATGTCGCCCTGGGCATTGCGGGTGTAGAGGTGATCCAGATCGCTGGCCTCATCGCGGAACGAGGCATCCGCCTGCGCCTTGACCTGATAGGTGCGGCCAAACAGGTTGAAGTCGTTGATGTACTGCGAGCCAAAGTACAGCTGCAGCGTGCCGAACAGGTCATCCAGCCGAACGCCCTGGGCCTTGGCCTGCAGGCGATCCACCTCGGCATCCAGTTGCGGCACGTTGGCCTGGTAGGAGGTGATCGGGAAGCCCAGCCCTGGGGTTTGCGCCAATGCCATCGCCAGCGCATCGGTGGACTGCTGCAGCGCACCGTAACCGGCCCCGCTGCGATCCTGGATATACAGCGAATAGCCAGAACCCGCGCCCAGGCCAAACACTGGCGGCGGCATGAAGGTGATGGCAAAGCCTTCATTGATACCGCCCAGCTTGGCGTTCAGGTCGTCGGCAATTTCCAGCGCCGTGCGGTCGCGAATCGCGAAGTCGTCGAACAGCACAAACACAGTGGCGATATTCGGCGTATTGGTGCCCTGCAGCGCGTTAAAGCCGACAAAGGCGGCGGCGTCGGCCACGCCTTCGGTGCCCAGCGCCATTTCACTCACCCGCCGCGCTACCGCTTCGGTGCGGTCCAGGGTGGAGCCTTCCGGCAGGCGAATACTGCCAATCAGATAGGTCTTGTCCTGGGTTGGAATAAAGCCACCCGGTACCTGATTGAACATGAAGGCGGTGCTCGCCAGCAGGATCAGATAAACCCCGAACACCAGCCCGCGACGGCCAAAGCTGCGACCCACAAAGCGCTCGTAACGCAGCGCATTGCGCTGGAAGAAGCGGTTGAACGGGCGAAACAGCCAGCCAAAGCCGCGATCAAGAATACGCGTAGGCAAGTCCGGCGCAGCGCCGTGCGGCTTGAGCAGGGTCGCCGCCAATGCGGGCGACAGGGTCAGCGAGTTGATCGCCGAGATCACCGTGGTGATGGCGATAGTCACCGCAAACTGGCGGTAGAACTGACCGGTAATGCCGTCCAGAAAGGCCATGGGCACGAAGACGGCACAGAGCACCAGACTGATGGCGATGATCGGCCCGCTCACTTCACGCATGGCCTGATGGGCGGCGGCCAAGGGCGCCAGACCCTGCTCGATATTGCGCTCGACGTTCTCCACCACCACGATGGCGTCGTCCACCACGATGCCGATGGCCAGCACCATGGCGAACAGCGTCAGGGTGTTGATTGAGAAGCCCAGCATCAGCAAGACGGCAAAGCTACCGACAATCGAGACCGGCACCGCCAGCAAGGGAATCAGTGAGGCACGCCAGGTCTGCAGGAACAGAATAACCACCAGCACCACCAGCGCTACCGCCTCCAGCAGGGTGGTGATCACCGAGCTGATGGAGGTGCTGACGAACACCGTGGGATCGTAGGCGATTTCCCACTTCAGGCCCTTGGGAAAGTCGTCATCCAGCTCGGCCATCTTGGCGCGCACCGCCTTGGAGACGTCCAGCGCGTTGGAGCCCGGCGCCTGGAAAATCGGCAGGGCAACCGCCTGACGGCCATTGAGCAGGGCGCGCAGCGAATCTTCCTGCGCCGCCAGCTCGATCCGCGCCACATCGCGCAGCCGGGTGATCTGCCCATCGGCGCCGGTTTTCAGCACGATATCGCCAAACGCCTCGGTACTGTCCAGCCGCCCCTTGGCATTGATCGAGATCAGCAGGTCGGAGCCACCGGGCATCGGCGGCGCGCCAATCTGACCCGCCGAAACCTGCACATTTTGCTCCTGTACCGCCGCGCTGATATCGCCGGCAGTCACGCCCAGCGAGGCCGCCCGCTGCGGGTCGACCCACAGGCGCATGGCATAGTCACCAGCACCAAACAGCCCGGCCTGGCCCACGCCGGGAATGCGCGCCAGCTCGTCGCGAATGTGCAGCACCGCGTAGTTGCGGATGTAGGTGGCATCCAGACTGTCGTCCGGCGAGATCAGGTGCACCGCCATCATCAGGTTGGGCGACTGCTTCTGCGTAGTCACCCCAAGACGGCGCACATCTTCCGGCAGCCGCGGCAAGGCCTGCGAGACCCGGTTCTGCACCTGCACCTGGGCCTGATCCGGGTCAGTGCCCAGGGCAAAGGTCACGGTCAGCGCCAGGCTGCCGTCACTGCCGGCCACCGACTTCATGTAGATCATGTCTTCCACGCCGTTGATGGCTTCTTCCAACGGCGTAGCAACGGTTTCTGAAATGGTTTTCGGGTTGGCACCGGGGTAACTGGCGCTGACCAGCACGCTGGGCGGCACCACCTCAGGGTATTCGCTGACCGGCAACAGCGGAATGCTGATCAGGCCCACGGCAAAGATGATGATCGACAGCACCGAGGCAAAGATCGGTCGATCAATGAAAAAACGTGAAATATTCACGGCAAGACTCTCCCTGTGGCGCGCTCGCATGAGCGCGCCTCCTGGCAACAAAGATGTGGTTTTTGCGTATCAGAGAAACGCGATTACAGACTGTTCTGCGCTATGGCGTTGGCCCGCTCGGCACTGGCCATGGCGACCGGTTCAGGCGCCACCTGCATACCCGGGAAGGCAATTTTCTGCAGGCCGTTGACCACCACACGGTCGCCGTCGGCCAGACCCTCGCGGATCACCAGCAGGCCATCCATGCGCCGGCCGGTCTGCACAAAACGGCGGGTCGCCTGATTCTGCTCATCCAGCACGTAGACATAGCGGCGATCCTGATCGGTCAGCACGGCTTTCTGGTCAATCAGAATCGCCTTGCTGGCCGCGGCTACCGGCATCCGCACGCGGGCGAACTGTCCCGGACGCAATAACCCCTGCGGATTGGCCACCACGGCGCGGTATTGCAGAGTCCCCGTGGCCGCATTGAACTGATTGTCGACAAAGTCGAGCTGGCCGTTGTGCGGGTAGTCCTGGGTGTTGGCCAGGCCCACCTTGACCGGCACCGCGCTCTGCTCAGCGCTGGTGTAGGGATTGTTGTCGGCGGTCTGCTGGTCGCTCTCGAAGTACACATACATGGGGTCAACCGAAACCAGCGTGGCCAGCAGCGTGCTGTCGGCGGTGGCCAGGTTGCCGCGGGTGATTTCCGCTCGCCCCATGCGACCGCCCACCGGAGCCTTCACTTCGGTGTAGGCCAGTTCCAGCTTGGCGTTATCGAGTGCCGCCTGGGCCGAATTGACACCGGCGCGGGCAATCGCCCGGGCCGCGCTACGCTGCTCCAGCTCTTCACGGGAAATGGCCCGGCGCTCCCACAGCTGCTCGGCACGCTTGGCTTCGCGGTCACTCAGCTGCAACTGGCTGCGCGCCCGCTGCAGTTCGGCGGCCGCCATCTGCAGCCGCGCCTGATAAGGGCGCTGATCAATCACAAAGAGCACGTCGCCCTGCTTCACCAACTCGCCCTCGGTGAAGGCCACGCAATCGATGTAACCGCTGACACGCGGCCGCAAGGCCACGGTTTCCGGCGCGGCGATACGGCCGGTGAAAGTATCCCAGAGGGTCACTTCGCGGGCACTCACGGTCGCCACCTGAACGGCGGGTGCCGGTGGCGCCGCTGCCGACTCCTGACCCTGAGCATCGCAACCAGCGAGTAGCGCCAGCAGCAGCCCGAGTGCGCCGAGTTGTTTTACGTTCCTTAGGGCGAAAGTAGTCATGCTGTTTGCTCCCTGTGTGCAAATTGGCCTGGCAATGCGAAAAAGCCCTGCACGCACGAGGCGAACCGGTTCAGACAGGGCTTTGGTATGGGGGGAACGATACGCGGCCATACGCGCCATCCGATAGCGTAGTCCTGCGCAACAATTGCCTAATTCTGTTTTTGTCAGAGAAAAAGGCAATTGCCGCCATGCGCGACTTTGGGGCCTGAAGGGCGTCAAATTGCACTGCAGGAATGCAAAGCGCCGCCTTGCAGCCTTTGATTTGCGCGATCCTGCAAGCTTATTGCCTTATCCTGCAAAAGCAATCAGGCTGTCATAAGCGCAGCGAACAAGCTGCGTATACTATCGCGAAACTCCGAAACGAGGTGTAAACCAATGACCAGCCATTTCCAACCGGTAAAAGCAGAAGCGCCCATGTGCCGACAGTTGGCCGAGCTGGCGCTGGAGCACGCCACCGCTGACGGAATACACGATACCTGCATACCCGGCCTGCAGATGTTTCGGGCCGATCAGCCAAGCGCCCTGAACTGTGGGGTTTACGACCCGGCCTTATGTGTCATCGCCCAGGGCAGTAAAACCGTGCAGCTAGGCGACAAGGAAATTGCCTATGGCCCACTCACCTATATGATCTCGGCGGTTGACCTGCCGGTGGTCGGCGCAGTGATAGAGGCCTCGGCCGAGGAGCCTTATCTGGCCATCAAGCTGTCGATCGATCCGCAGGAAGTCGCAGAAATGGTGCTGGAGCTGGGCGATACCCTGCCACCATTGGATCAGCAGCGCGATTGCCCTGCAGCGGCTTGCGGCTTGAGCGTAGCGCCGGTCAACGTCGGTATTCTGGAGGCCATGACCCGGCTGGTATCGCTGCTTAACTCCCCGGCCGACTGCCGTATTCTGGCACCGCTGGTGCGCCGCGAGATTATTTACCGCGCCCTGGTAGGTGAGATGGGCTGGCGCATGCGCGACTTTGTCGCCACCGACAGCCAGGCGCACCGTATCTCCAAGGTAATTGCGGTACTCAAGGACCGCTTTGCCGAGCCGCTGCGCGTGCGTGAGCTGGCTGATGACGTGAATATGAGTGAGTCGACCCTGTTCCATACCTTCAAACAGGTGACGCGCATGTCGCCGGTACAGTTTCAGAAGAAGCTGCGCCTGCACGAAGCACGTCGGCTGATGCTCAGTGAGGGGCTGGAGGCGGCCACCGCCAGCTACCGCGTGGGCTATGAAAGCCCTTCGCACTTCAGCCGCGAGTATCGCCGCATGTTCGGCGCACCACCCCGGGCCGATGTGGTCAAGCTGCGTGGCGAGCAACCCATGCTCGCCACCATGTGAAGCAACCGCTGGTAATCAGCCTGCGGCTTAATAGGGCGGGAAGCTGCCGAGAATCTTGCCCACCAGCCGGTTGATCTGCTCTTCACGCTTGGCCGGCGTTTGTGGACGCTCGCTCAGGGTATCGCTTTCACTGCCGCGCCAGACCAGCTTGCCATCATTGCTGTCGAGCATGTCGATCTGCAGCGTCAGCTCCTTATAATCAACACTCTGGGTCTGGATCGACGGACCACCCCAGAAACCACCCCACCCTGTGCCCCAATAGCCGCCAAAACTGGTGGTGACGTTGTCCTGTCGGTTCTCGACGATCAGATAAGTCTTCACCTTGAGGTCGGCACCCTGACCAGCAACCGGGGGTCGCAGGCCACGCAGCTCCATCTGATTGGCTACCGAGGCCTTGACCCGCTCGGTAGTCAACTCGCCAGCCAGGCGCGGGTCGTTCTCGGGGCGGTAGGCCACAGCTGGCTCATCAAACTGCCAGGTGCGATAACCGGAAAAGTCGCGCGAGGCATCGTAATCCGGCTGCACCGCAGCGCCCTGACAGGCGGCAAGCAAGAGCACAGCGGGCAACAGCAAAAATAGTCGACGCATTTCAACACTCCAGAAGGTGATCGATAAGCATGAGGGCGCCGTTCGCAGAGCCGTCACAATTGCCTTTATAGCAGCCAATAGATAACAACCAACAGGCCGGCCCGCGCCAGCGCGCAGCACGATATCTGCAGTGTAACCCGAGCCAGCAGCCATTGCCGCCACCCACGCCACAAACAGCCCCCAAGGCTCTTGCAAATTGCACGACACAAATCAGCCGGTCGTGCAAAGCGCAAGTGAAAGGCGCTCATCAAAAACAAGCAAGTCATTGTTTTTATTGTAAATTTTTAATTTAAAAAAGCTGGCACAGCCCCTGCAATATCTTTTACATCGGCACACAAATGCAGCGCCGAATACGGACAAAAAACGATTCACAGGAGAAACACCATGTTCAAGATGAAAACAATCGCACTTGCTACCGCTACCGCCAGCCTGATTGGCATGATGCCACTGGCTGCCCATGCCGACGATGGCGATCTGGCCGAAGCTCGCCAGGAAGGTTCAGTCTGGACCGCGATTGCCTTGAATCGCCACCTGAACCCCTTCAGCATCGATGTTGATGTTGAGAACGGTGTTGCCAAGCTGACCGGTGAAGTAGAGAACGACGTTGACCGCGATCTGGCCGAACAGGTTGCCATGAGCATCGACGGCGTCACCGAGGTCGACAACCAACTCAAGGTCAACCCCGGCGTTGAAACCAAGTCCAACGACGAGGGCACGCCTTCGCTGTCGCAGAGCTTCAGCAACGCCACTACTACCGCCACGATCAAGTCGAAGCTGCTGTGGAACAGCAACACCGAAGGTCTGGACGTAAACGTTACTACCAAGAATGGCGTAGTTTCCCTGAGCGGTACTGCCCAGTCTGACGCTGCCAAGGATCTGGCCGGCATGCTCGCCAAGGACACCGACGGTGTGCGCCGCGTAGACAACGAGATCAAGGTCAACGCTGATGCAACTGCTGCCGCCAAGGCGCAGAACACTGCCGACGACGCCGGCGAAGCGATCAGCGATGCCTGGATCACCAGCAAGATCAAGTCCAGCTACCTGCTGAGCAGCAACCTGAGCGGCCTGGACATCTCGGTTGACACCAACAACGGTGTAGTTGCCCTGAGCGGCACCGTGATGTCGGATGCCGAAAAGGACCTGGCCATCAGCACCGCCAAGAACATTAAAGGCGTTAAAGACGTGACCGCAGAAAACCTGCGCACCGCCAGCTGATCAACCGGCCGGCCCGATACGGGCCGGCCTTTTCACCCTCTGTAACTGACAACAGATGCACAGAAGGAGATAGATCATGAGCAACAAGACAACTGCTGAACTGAATGAGCTGATCGAAATTACCCGTGACGGCAAGCGCTTTTACGAGCATGCCCGTGACGAGGTCAAGGATCCGCAACTGCAGGTTCTGTTCAAGGACATGGCGCAAGCCAAAACCGATGTGATTGTTGCACTGGAAGGCAAGGTAGCCGCCAATCACGAAGTACCCGCCAGCGGCGGTACCTTCACCGGTAAATTGCGTCAGGTGTATGCCGATACCCGCGCAGCCATCTCCAGCGATGAAGGGGCGACCTATATCGCCCAGCTGGAAGAAGCCGAGGATCGGATTCTGCATGCCTTTGAAGATGCGATGGACAGCAAGAACCCGGATCTGCGCGCCGACATTACAGCGCAAATGCCCAAGGTGCGTGCTTGTCACGACCGCATGCGCGACCTGAAGAAAGCGCAATAACCGTTACCACCCTTAACAACGCAGTAAAACAGCATTGTCGTCAGTCAGGGTTTATCCCTGGCGCGATAAACCAGAGCAAGAGCCAGTGCGGCTGACCTGACAGGGAAGCGCAGCGAGGCTTGCCACCAAGGAGAAACACCATGCTTAGTTGGGCTATTACATTTCTGATCATCGCCATCATCGCTGCCGTACTGGGCTTCGGTGGCATCGCCGGCACGGCAACGGGTATTGCCAAGATTCTGTTCCTGGTCTTCCTGGTGCTGTTCATCGTGTCCTTTATCATGGGCCGCCGACCGCGACCCTGATAGCAGGCACTGACTGCAAACACCCGCTCAGGCGGGTGTTTTCATGTCCGGCAACTTCATTTCGATCTTGCCGCCGGCAATAAAGCGATACAACACCGCACCCAGCACGCCGCCGACAATCGGCGCCAGCCAGAACAGCCACAGTTGCGCCACCGCCCAGTCACCGACAAAGACCGCCACACCGGTGCTTCGCGCCGGATTCACCGAGGTATTGGTGACCGGAATGCTGATCAGGTGAATCAGCGTCAGGCACAGGCCGATGGCGATAGGCGCGAAGCCCGCTGGCGCGCGCGCATCCGTGGCGCCCATGATCACCAGCAGGAACATCATGGTCATCACCACCTCACACACCAGCGCAGCCTGCAATGAATAGCCGCCGGGCGAGTGCGCGCCGTAACCGTTGGACGCAAAACCAGCACTGACATCGAAACCAGCCTGACCGCTGGCAATGATGTACAGCACCGCGCCGGCCAGTACGCCACCCAGCACCTGCGCAATGATGTAGGGCGCCAGCTCACTCGCCGGAAAGCGCCCGCCAGCCCAAAGCCCAATACTCACCGCCGGATTCAGATGGCAGCCGGAAATATGCCCAATGGCAAAGGCCATCGTCAGCACGGTCAGGCCAAAGGCTAGCGAGACCCCCAGCAAACCGATGCCCACGTCCGGAAAGCCCGCAGCCAGCACCGCACTGCCGCATCCGCCCAACACCAACCAGAAGGTCCCGCACATTTCCGCAGCGTAAGCTTTCATACACATTCCTCTGTGTTGTTGGCATCGCGCGCCCAGGACTGCGAACTCGGGACTGGCGACCCGTGAGTTGCACCGGCAGCGCCGGATGCAACTAAGCATAGGCTGGCCGCGCGAGCTGACAAGCACAGAGCAGACCTTCTGTCGGCTGCCCCCATCAGGGCAACGGCGCGGTCTTCGCTAACCGTGGCGGGTTCAGGCAGTAACCGGTACCAACATGGCGTCGCCACTGGCAAACAACTTGCGCTGCTCATCACCCAGCGCGTAAATCTCGGCGGCGGCAAAAACCTGCTGCCGGCCGGGTTTGACCACCCAACCGCGAATCACGAAAGTCTCTGCCACAGCGGGTCGCAGGCAATGTACCGTGTACTGGGAGGCCAGAACGCGATCGGTTTGCGTGATGGCGGCAAAGCCGCAAGCGGTGTCGATCAGCGCGCCCAGAATACCGGCGTGCAAAAAGCCGCTGTACTGACCGAACTCCTCGCGCCAAGGCAGCTGCAGGGTCACCTCGCCCGGCGTTGCCGACACCAGTTGCAGGTCCAGCCAGCGGTTGAACGCCGCCATGGGTAGTATCTGTTGGATCTTGTCGTGCAATACCTGATGTTCTTGCATGATTCGGTGCCTCTTTGACGGTGGTGGGTTAACGCGCGACCTTGAAAACGGCACTGGCCGAAGCGCACAACTGCTCGTCGGCGTAAATCCGCGCTGCCGCGTAACACAACGAGCCGCCGGCGCGCAGTACTTCCGCGCGCACTTCCAGCCACTGGCCCTGACGCGCCACGCCCAGGTAGTCGAGTGTCATGCTCACGGTCACCAGGCCCTGGATGTCTGGCAAACGCGCGGCGCAGCTCAGACCCATGGCGTTGTCGGCCAGTGCCGAGATCAGACCGCCATGCACAAACTCGCGGCTGTTCACATGCGCCTGTCCCGCGCGCAGCCCCAGGCTCAACCCATCACTGTGCGGTCGCTGGTAAATCGGCTGCCAGGGGTCGGTCAGACCACTGCGACGGTCGTGCAACTGATAGCCAACTGGAATCTCCGTATTGCTCATGCTGATACCCCTGCGCGCGAGTTGATGTAGACCAGTCTATATAATATCAGGCGAGAGTCAAACCAGTTGCTGCGGGCGGACATGGGAGCAATGCAAAAAGAGGGGCACCGCTTAGGCCAGGCTAACAGCAGCAGCGCGGCTGGCAGCGCTAAGGCGCCGGGGCGGCGCTTTCGATCAGCGCGGCCAGGTCATCACAGGCCTGAGTAATAGGCAGGGCGCTGGCCTGCACGCGCGACAGCAACAGGGCGCCTTCAACCGTGCAGATCATCAGCTGCGCCCAGCGTTGCGCGCGCTCGGCGGCCACCCCGTCGTCGCGCAATTGCAGCACAAACACCTCACACCAACGGGCGAACGCCTGCTGCCCGGCCAGGGCCAGTGGCGGCGATTGCGGCGTGGTTTCCAGCAAGGTAGTGGCGATTGGGCAACCCTCGGCAAACCCCGCCTGCGTCACCCAGCCGGCAAGTAACTGGCCATAGCCCCGGAGCATGTCTGGCGCGCAGGCGTGTTGGCTGCGCAGGTCTGTCAGAGTCTGGGTGACCACCTCAGCCGCAACCGTCACCGCCTCTTCACCCAACTGCTCCTTGCCGCCGGGAAAGTAGTGATAAAGCGATCCCTTGGGCGCGCCACTGTGCTTGAGAATGTCGTTCAACCCGGTGGCAGCGTAGCCACGCTGGCGGAACAGCCGGATGGCGGAAGCAATAATGCTGTTGCGGTGTTTGGCGGCAGTGGCCATGGCATTTACCTGCGGGCAGTGGCTGATGTTTATACAGACCAGTCTATCGGATCGTCCGCAGCCAGCACACTGGCAGCGACCGGGCTGCTAGAATCCAGCCTTTACTGCCAGCGGACTCGCCATGAAACGTTTCATCCTGCTCGACACTGCCCCCATTCCCGGCACCGCCGATGCGCTCTGCCTGTTCGAATATGGCGACGATTTCGTGATCAAGATTCAGGGCGGCAAGGGTGGCCAGTTGATGAATACCCGCACCCATGGCTCGGAGGATGCGCTCGCTGCCATCCCTTGCCGCACGCTGAGCAGCAAGGCTGACGCGCGGGTGCTGATTGGCGGGTTGGGCATGGGCTTTACGCTGGCCGCTGCACTACAGCATCTGGCGCGGAACGCTGAAGTTGTGGTGGCCGAGCTGGTGCCGGGCGTAATCGAGTGGAACCGAGGCGCACTGGGCGAGAAGTCCGGCAAGCCGCTGAGCGACCCGCGCACGCGGGTGGTCAATCAGGATGTCGCCGAGCTGCTCACGTCCGAGTCAGCTGGCTTTGACGCCATCATGCTGGATGTGGACAACGGCCCCGAAGGCCTGACGCAAAAGTCCAACAGCTGGCTGTATTCCCCCGGCGGGCTCGAGGCCTGCGCCCGCGCGCTGCGCCCCAAAGGCACACTGGCGGTCTGGTCAGCCAGTGCCGACCGTGCCTTTTCGCAGCGGTTGAGCAAAGCCGGCTTCAAGGCGCGCGAAGAGCAGGTGTACGCCCACGGTAACAGCGGCACCCGGCACACCATCTGGATCGCACAGCGTAAATAACCGGCGATAGATCTTCACCTGCACATCGAGGAGCAAACATATGAGCAACAGCAAACTGGAAGGCGTACAGGTACGCCGTGAAGTCATGGGCGACGCCTTTGTCGACCGCGCGCTGAACAACGCCACCGCGTTCAGCCAGCCGCTGCAGGAGTTCGTCAACGAGCACGCCTGGGGCGGTGTGTGGAATCGCGAAGGGCTGGATCGCAAGACCCGCAGCCTGATCACCTTGGCCGCGTTGACCGCGCTCAAGTGCCCGCAGGAGCTCAAGGGCCACGTGCGCGGCGCCTTGAACAACGGCTGCAGTGTGGATGAAATCCGTGAAGCCCTGCTGCACTGTGCGGTCTACGCCGGGGTACCGGCGGCAATCGACGCCTTTCGCGCCGCGCAGGACGTGATCGACAGCTACCAGAGCGCCTGAGCCGCGATGGACATCAGTCTGGCGCGAACCTTTCTGGAGATAGTGCGCAGCGGCAGTTTGGTCGCCGCTTCCGAGCAGCTGCACGTCACCCAGGCGGCCATCACCGCCCGGGTGCAAAGCCTGGAAAGTCAGCTCAATTGCAGCCTGTTTGTGCGTAACCGGGCGGGCGCCAGGCTGACCGCCGACGGCGAAGCCTTTGTCAGCTACGCCCATCAAATGGTGCAGGCCTGGGAAGCCGCCCAGCGCGATCTGCCGCTGCTGCAGGGCTTCGACAAGGTGCTGCGCGTGGGCGGCGAAACCAGCCTGAGCAACCCGCTGATGCTGCATTGGGTCCGGCAGCTGCGCCAGCAGATCAGTGGGCATACGATTCGCGCCGAAGTAGGCGAGGGCGCGCTGCTGCTGCGCAAGCTGGAGCAGGGCACGCTGGACGCCGCCCTGGTGTTTCAGCCAGCGTACTGGCCCGGCCTGCAGGTGGAAGAGTTGCTGGAAGAAAAGCTGATCCAGGTGTGCCTGCCAGCGCGGCCCGCCCCCTATATCTATATCGACTGGGGCGAAGATTTTCGTCGTCAGCACGATGCCGCACTGCCGGATAAGGCCAGGGCCGAACTCAGCTTCAATCTGGGGCCGCAGGCGCTGCAATACCTGCTCGAATGTGGCGGCAGCGGCTATTTTCGCCGCAGAGTGGTGCAGAGCTATCTTGATCAGGGTGTACTGCAGCGCGTGCCGCAGGCGCCCGAGTTCAGCTTCCCGACCTTTCTGGTCTACGCCCGCGAGCGTGACAACCCGGTACTGCAGCAGGCCATCGCCCTGCTGCGCGCCGCCGCGCAGAACAGCACAGACTGGTCACAGCGCTGGAGTCCGGAGCTGTAACCAGCGATCAGGCCAGATGCCGCAGCAGATCCCGGTGCAGCGCGGCGATCAGATCGGTCTGGGTCACCAGCCCCACCAGCCGCCCCTGCTCCAGTACCGGCAGGCAATGCAGCCCGCGTTCACTCAGCAGCGGCACCAGTTCGACAATATGGCAGTGCTGGTCAACCGCCACCACGGGTGAACTCATCACCTCGCGCAGCGGTGTTTTCTGGCCGCCGCCACGGCGCAGCAGGCGGCGCCCGCCACGCCCGGCAAAGTCAGCCAGATCCACCAGGCTGACAATCCCGACCAGTTGCTGCGCTTCATCCAGTACCGGCAACACCCGCAGCCGATGCTGCTGCAACAGCTGCAGGGCTTCGCGCACGCTGGTGTCGGGCGTTGCCCAGTGCAGATTGCGCGACATCACGTCGGCGGCGCACAGCGCACCCATGTGACGGCGCAGCGCAGAGACCTCAGTGGTATGGATGATCTGCGCCAGATTTGCGCGAGTGATATCGACAAACTCGCCGAACTCATCCAGCGCCGCGTCCAGATCCGCGTCGGTAATGCCCACCCGCAGGGCTGGCGGCGCATCACGGGTATGCTGCAGATCAATCACCGGAGCAGGGCGTTTCGGATAGCGTACCCCGGTCAGGTTGTTGTAGATCAGCGCAAACGCCAGCAAGGCCACGGCGTGCAGCATCACCGGCAGAATCGCCAGCTCGCCCAACTGCTGTAACGCCGGACCGGCCAGCACCACGCTGAGTGCCACCGCGCCGCCCGGTGGGTGCAGGCAGCGCAGCAAAAACATGCATAGCAGGGTGAGCCCGGTGGCCAGCGCCGCTATGCCCAAGGTATGACCACCAAACTGCGCCGCCGCCGTGGCCACCAGCGCGGCCAGCAAGTAACTACCGAGGACAGCGCGCGGTTGCGCCAGGGTACCCGAGGGCACCGCAAACAGCAGAATCGCCGAGGCGCCGACCGGACCAATCAACAGCAGCGCGACCGGCAGGCCAAATACCCACTGGCACAGCCAGACACTGGCCAGAATCCCCAGCGTGGCGCCCACCCCGGCCCGCAGCCACTCCTGCGGGCGCGGCTGAATGGCACTGTTAACACGACTGAAGAGAGTGGCAGGGCTGAGGTTGATCATCGGCGATAGCGGTCACGGAAAGAAAAACGGCGCGGGTCGGGTTAACTCACCCGATCCGCGCCGCGCAGTGTGCCGCCATTAATGAATCACAACCAGTCAATAATAATTGACTTTAAATACAGCAATACTTAATTAAAAAGCGCGCACGCTTCAAGCCGCGAAGCGTTGTTCCAGATAGGCATTGATTGCCTTGGATTCGTACAGCCAGGATGTGTCGCCGTTTTCTTCGATACGCAGGCAAGGCACCTGAATCTTGCCGCCCTGCTCCAGCAACGTCTGCCGGTCGGTCGGATTGTTCTTGGCGTCACGCAGTGCAATCGGCAGGTTGAGGCGGCGCAGCGTGCGGCGCGTCTTCACGCAGAAGGGGCAGGCATTGAATTGATAGAGGCTCAACTGAGCCGCCGCCTGATCTACTTGCGCCTGGGCTTCCGGGCTGCGTTTCATCTTGCTCGGGCGGGTGATGAAACTGAGGAAAATGATCACTTGGCCAAGGCCAACGCGCAGGGCTTTCAACAACATGGACACACACCTCCGGGTCAGTACAACAAAGGCGCGCAGCTTACCTGATTCAGTGCGCCGACGCCCGCCGGGCTGACGAGCGCGGCAACCGCAGCTCGGCCAGCGCGCCCGGGTACGGCATAATGGGCGCTGAACCGTCAGCCAGCGAGCCCTACCGATGAACCCAGAAGACCTGTTGTTGCTGGTCAGCCGCGAGATGCCCTTTGGCAAGTACAAGGGCCGCCTGCTGGCTGACCTGCCCGGCCATTACCTCAACTGGTTTGCCCGTGAGGGCTTTCCCAAGGGCGAGATCGGCCGCCTGCTGCAGCTGATGCAGGAGATTGACCACAACGGCCTGAAGCCGCTGCTTGACCCCCTGCGCGGGCGCGGCCAGCGCTGAAATCGCCTCGGCTCAGGCAATCCCGCCGTTGGCGCGCAGCACCTGACCGTTGATCCAGCCGCCCTCGGCGCTAGCCAGGAAGGACACCACCGCGGCAATATCCTCCGGCTGACCCAGACGCTCCAAGGGTGCCATGTGCGCCAGCCGCTGCACCATCTCCACCGTTTTGCCATTCAGGAACAACTCGGTCTCTACCGGGCCGGGCGCCACTGCGTTGACCGTGATCTGGCGTCCGCGCAGCTCCTTGCTGAAGACCTGGGTCATTGCCTCGACGGCCGCCTTGCTGGCGTTGTAGATGGCGTAGCCCGGCATTTTCATGGCCAGCGCCGAGGTCGACAGGTTGATGATGCGCCCGCCCTCGTTCAAGCGGGTTGCTGCCTCGCGCAGGCAAGCGAACACACCCTGCACGTTCACCGCAAAGGTCTGCGCGAAAAGCTCGTCCGTGGTGTCGACCAGCGGCATGGTCTGCATGACGCCAGCGTTGTTGACCAGTACATCCAGCGCACCTAGTTGCTGCTCACATTGGGTAAAGAGCGCGCGTATCTGCTCGGGCTGGGCCATGTCGGCCTGAACGGCCACCGCACGTGCGCCGGCGCCCTGCAGCTCACTGACCAGCTTGTTCGCCTCGGCAGCGCTGTTGGCGTAATTGATCGCCACGGCGAAACCGTCGGCGGCAAGCCGGCGGGCTATTTCGGCGCCAATACCGCGCGATGCGCCGGTCACCAGCGCGACCTTCTGTTGCTGATTGGACATCTGCTTGCCTCCTGATCGAATTGAGCAACCAGCATGCGCCGCTGACCAGCAGAGTCAAATACACAAAACTGGCTGCAGCTGGTCAGATACTCCAGCGCCAACTGCGCGAAGCCGCGCGGGGAACCTGAACCCGTGCAGGTGATCTATGCTGGTGGTTCCATTGGCATCGCCGCTTGACGGTGATGCGCCGCAAGCAGTCCGTCAGCAGACCCAACCAGGAGTAGAAAGAATGGCGAAATTACTGGTGCTTTATCATTCCATGTACGGCCACATAGAGACCATGGCGCAGGAAGTGGCGGCGGGGGCGCAGCAGATCAAGGGTGTCAGCGTCACCATCAAGCGAGTACCGGAAACCATGCCGGAACAGGCCTTCAAGGCCGCCGGCGGCAAGACTGACCAGACCGCCGAGGTCGCCAGCCCCACCGAATTGGCCAACTACGATGGCATCATTTTCGGCACGCCCACCCGCTTCGGCAACATGACCGGGCAAATGCGTACCTTCCTCGACCAGACCGGCGGCCTGTGGGCCAAGGGCGCGCTGCACGGCAAGGTGGCCAGCGTGTTCACCTCCACTGGCACCGGCGGCGGGCAGGAGATGACCATCACCTCCACCTGGACCACCCTGGCGCACCACGGCATGATCCTGCTGCCAATCGGCTACGGCACCCCAGAGCTGGCCGACATCGAGCACGGCAAGGGCGGTACACCTTACGGTGCCTCCACCATCGCTGGCGGCGATGGCTCACGCCAGCCTGACGAGCGCGAGCGAGCGATTGCTCGCTACCAGGGTAAATACGTGGCTGAAACCCTGCTCAAGCTCACCACCTGATCGCCCTGGGTGCCGGCCAGCCGGTCGGTACCTCACCTCCCTGTCTACCCAGCGCCCCTCCACACCATCGACCATCGACCATCGACCATCGACCATCGACCATCGACAGCATTGAATTACGGTCATCATATATATAGAATTACAACCGTAATTAAATGGTCGCATTTTTATTTTCCGGGGTATCTGACATGAGCACAGTAAATGACAAAGGCACTGCTTTGGTTACCGGCGCCTCCTCCGGCATCGGCGCCCGCTACGCCGAACGCCTGGCCGAGCGCGGCTACAATCTGCTGCTGGTAGCGCGCGACGAGCAGCGGCTGCAGCGCCTGTCACAGCAGCTACAGAGCCGCTTTGCAGTGACCGCGGAGGTAATGCCCGCCGATTTGACCGACGCCCGTGCGATCGAGCGAGTAGCCCAGCGCCTGCGCCAGGATCAACAGATCAGCCTGCTGGTCAATAACGCCGGTGTCGCCCTCAGTGGCTCGCTGGCGGAATCCGACCGCCACAGCGTCGCGGCCCTGCTGCAATTGAATGTGCTGGCCTTGACGCTGCTATCCAGCGCTGCTGCCGTTAACTTCAGCATTGCCGGGCGTGGCGGCATTATCAACCTGGGCTCAGTGGTAGCCTTACTGCCGGAGCGTTTTAACGCGGTTTATGCTGCCAGCAAGGCCTACGTGCTCAGCCTGACGCAAAGCCTGCAGGCTGAAGTGGGCGATCGCGGGGTCCGGGTGCAGGCGGTTCTGCCCGGCATGACACGCACGGAAATATGGCAGCGCAGCGGCGTGACACTGGACGCCTCGTTCGACGCCATGATCATGTCGCCCGACGATATGGTGGATGCGGCACTGCGCGGCTTTGATGAAGGCGAGCTGGTAACCATTCCTTCGCTGCCCGACAGCGCCGACTGGCACAACCTGCTGCAGGCGCGCATGCAACTGGCGCCCAATCTCTCGCACCGGCATCCCGCCGCGCGCTATAGCTGAAGCAAAACAGCCCCGGTCAAGTACTCGACCGGGGCTGTTGGTTATCGCCTGGGCTAACTGCCAGTCAATCCGCGGGCGCCTCCACCAGTTTGTTGAGTTGCTCGCGGGCGCTGTTGAGCAGGTGGTCAGACAAGGCTTCATCACTCACGCTGCGCGACAACAGCAGCGCGCCCACCAGCGCCGAGAGCACCAGCACGCTCTTGTCTTCGGCATCATCACCGTCGAGCTTGTCGGCCAGATTGGCCAGACGGTCATTGACCACCTGATCGGTGGTCGCGCTGGCCTGACCGCGCTGGCCCAGCTCGGCCGACATGGTCGGTAACGGGCAGCCGCGATCCGGGTTGCTGCGGTGCTCGGGCGTCAGGTAGGTATCGATCAGCGCCGAGGCCGGCGCATCAGGACCCAGGTGCATGGCCAATGAGGCGCGCAGGTTACTGGTGGCATGCTGCAGGGCCTTTTCGACCAACTCATCCTTGGACTTGAAGTGCGCGTAAAAGCCGCCGTGGGTCAGCCCCAACGCCTTCATCAGCGGCTGCAGGCCAGTCGCGCCAACGCCGTCACGGCGAAAGCGCCGCGACGCCTCTTCCAGAATCAGCTGGTGGGTTTTGGCCTTGTGATCTTCCGAATAACGCATAGCGTCTCCCGCCGTTAAATACAGAGCATCATTCTATACCCGTCAGGCCACCACTGCAGCATCAGGCATGACCGCCGGTCGCCACAGGTGCCGGCTCATCCGCTGGCGGATCATCACGCAGCACCAGGCTGCACAGCGCCGGCAGGAACAGCAGGGTGAGCAGCGTACCCATGGACACCCCGCCAATCAGCACAAAGGCCAGCGACGACCAGAACACCGAGAACGTCAGCGGAATGAACGCCAGCGCCGCCGCAAGCGCGGTCAGCACCACTGGTCGTGCGCGGCGAACCGTGGCCTCGACCACCGCCTCGTGAATCGGCATGCCGTGATTCTGGTTCTGGCGAATCTGGTCGGTGAAGATCAGCGTATTGCGCATCAGGATGCCACCGATGCCGATCAGCGCCAGGATCGCGTTGAAACCGAACGGCTGGTTGAAGATCAGCAGGGCCGGCACCGCTCCCACCAGCCCCAGCGGCGCCGTGGCGAAGACCATCAGCATGACGCCAAAGGAGCGCACCTGGAACATGATCACCACCAGCATCAGCAGAATCATGATCGGGAAGAGTACCGCCAGCGCCTTGTTGGCAATAGCGCTTTCCTCCACTGGCCCGCCCATGGTGATGCGGTAACCCGGTGGCAGCTCGGCGAGCAGATCCTGCAGATCGGCGTAGGCCGCCAGCTCGGCGTCCGGCGGCTGAATGCCAGGCGCGGTATCGGCGCGTACCTCAAAGGTGGGCTCGCGGTTGCGCCGGCGCAGGATCGGGTCTTCCATCACCGGCTCAAAACGGCCGACCTGCTGCAGCGGAATGGCGCGGCCAGCATCACTGGTAATGGTCAGGTTCTCGATGCTGTCCAGGTTCTCACGCTGCGCGTTGATCGCCCGCACCACCACCGAGACGGTGCGATTGCCCTCGCGCACCTCGGTGATCGGATTACCCGACAGCAGGGCATTGATCTGCGACTTGACCTGCGCCGGGGTAAAACCCAGCAGGCGCAGGCGATCCTGATCGAGCACCAGCCGGTAGCTGCTGGCTTTTTCGCCCCAGTCGATAAAGGTGTCGCGGGTCATGGCATTGGCCTCCACCCGCGCGCGCACCTGTTCGGCAATCTCGCGCAGCGGCCCCAGCTCCGGGCCGCTGACGCGGAACACCACCGGGAAGGGCACCGGCGGACCGAATACCAGCTGGGTCACGCGCACCCGCGCCCCCGGGAATTCACCCGCCGCCACCCGCTCACGCATACTCGCCATCAGCTCGTCACGGGCTGCCGCATCAGCCGTCTGCACGATGATCTTGGCAAAGGCCGGATCCGGTAGTTCCGGGTTCAGCGAGAGGAAGAAACGCGGTGCGCCGCCGCCCACATAGGCGTCGACAATCTCCGCTTGCGGCTCCTGCAACAGCGCCTGCTCAACGCGCTGCACCACCGCCTCGGTATTCTTGAAGGCAGTGCCCGGTGGCATGTAGACCTCAAGCATCACCTCGGAGCGGTCGGAGTTGGGGAAGAACTGTTTCTTCACCACGCCCATGCCCATCACGCAGGCGACAAACACCAGGACCACCACGCCGGTCACCGGCCAGCGCCAGCGGATGCAGTTCTCTACCAAGGCACGCAGACGACGGTACATCGGCCCAGCATAGAGCGCGTCGTGCCCACCGCTGACCGGCTTGATGTCAGGCAGCATCTTGACCCCCAGATAGGGCGTGAACACCACCGCCACCAGCCAGGAGGCAATCAGCGCAAAGCCGACAATCCAGAAGATGTTGCCGGCGTACTCTCCGGCGCCGGAGCGGGCAAAACCCACCGGCAGAAAGCCGATGATGGTCACCAGGGTACCGGTGAGCATCGGGGCGGCCGTCGAGGACCAGGCAAAGGTGGCCGCCGACAGGCGGTCCATGCCCTCTTCCAGTTTCACCACCATCATTTCGATGGCGATGATGGCATCGTCCACCAGCAACCCCAGCGACAGAATCAAGGCGCCCAGGGTAATACGGTCAAACTCGCGACCGGTCATCAGCATGATCACAAACACCACCGCCAGCGTCAGCGGCACTGCGGCGGCGACCACCAGGCCGACGCGAAAGCCCAGCGCCAGAAAGCTGATCACCATGACCACACCCAGCGCCACAAAGAACTTGAGCATGAATTCATCCACCGCGCGGCTAATCTTGCTCGCCTGGTCTGACACCTTGGTGAAATGAATACCCAGCGGCAGGCTGTCCTGCAGGCGCTGCTCTTCGGCGATCAGCGACTTGTCCAGCTCCAGCCCGTTGAAGTGCTTCTGCATGATCACGCCAAGCATCAGCGCCGGCTCGCCCTGGTGGCGAATACGGTAGCTGGCGGGGTCTTCGTAGCCCTGGCGCACCTGCGCCACGTCGGCGATGCGCAGCACCCTGCCGTTGGCTACCACAGGTACGTTTTCGATCTGCTCCAGGCTGTCAAAGGCGCCATCCAGGCGGATATAGGCGCGCGGTCCGGCGGTCTCGACCGAGCCGGCCGGCGCTACCGCGTTCTGCCGCGCCAGCGCCGAAAAGATCTGATCCGGGGTCAAACCGAGGGTCGCCAGACGCTGATAGGAAAACTCGACAAAAATACGCTGCGGCTGCTCGCCGAGAATATTGACCTTTTTCACTCCCGGCAGGTGCAGAAAGCCCTGGCGCATTTGCTCGGCCAGCTGCACCAGCTGGCGGTGCGGGAGCTGCCCGGCTTCCAGCGCGTAAAGCGCGAAATAAACGTCGTTGTACTCGTCGTTGAAGAACGGGCCGTGCACGCCGTCGGGCAATTTGCTGGCCTCGTCCGAGAGCTTCTTGCGCGTCTGGTAGAACAGCTCGGGGATCAGCTCGGGCGGCGCGGCGTTGGAGAAAATCACCTTCATCGCCACAAAGCCCGGTTGCGCCGTGGTTTCTACCCGGTCGTAGTAATCCAGCTCCTGAATCCGCTTCTCCAGCCGGTCAGCCACCTGCTCCTGCATTTCCTTGGCGGTAGCGCCAGGCCAGGCGGCGGTGATGGTCATTACCTTGACGGTGAAGGACGGATCCTCGGCGCGCCCCAGCTTGCCGAAGGCAAAGGCCCCCGACAGCAGCACGGCAATGATCAGAAACAGCGTCACCGCCGGGTTGCGCACCGCCATCGCGGAGAGATTGAAGCCCGCCATGATCAGAGCGTCCGTGCAGCTGAGTCGACCGCCCAGGACGGCGGCGGCAGCAGCTCGACAGCATCCCCCTCATGCAGCAGGTGCGCGCCCAGCGCGACTATCTGCTGGCCTTCTTCCAGGCCGGCCGACAACAACGCATATTCCTGCCCCAGGCTGGCCACGGTGACCGGGGTAAAGCGTACCCGGCTGGCGTCCTCGATGACCCAGACGCCAACGCCCTGGCCACGGTCGTAGAGCGCTCCCAGCGGGACTCGGGTAAGCGCCGAACTGGCACTGTCATCCAGATGAATACTGATGGTCGAGCCAATGGCCAGCGGCGCCTCACCATCGCCCAGCACATAGCGGGCGCGGTAAGTGCGAGTGATCGGGTCCGCGGCGGCAGACAGTTCCCGCAGCTTGGCCGGAATAACTGTATCGGGATCACCAAACAGCTGCGCGGCGGCGTTGTGATCGGCCAGGTGCCGCTGGGTTTCCGGGATACTGATGACCGCTTCGCGCGCGCCACTGTGTGCCAAGGTCGCCACTACCTGCCCGGCGGCGACCACCTGCCCGCGATCGACCAGAACATCGGTGATCACGCCGTCGGCATCGGCGCTCAGGGTCGAGTAGCCACGCTGGTTTTCCACCTGCGCGGCATCAGCGCGGGCGGAGGCCATATTCGCCTCGGCCACGCGCAGGCCGGTGACCACTTCGTCGAAGGCGCGGCGCGACACCGCGCCTTTTTCCGCCAGCTCGCGATAGCGCTTCTCGTCGTCGCGGGCCTGCTGCAACGAGGCCTGGGCCGAGCGCACGCGGTTGTTGGCGGCGCGCAGGGCCAGCTCAAAGTCGTCCACGTCGAGCACCAGCAGCACATCACCCTTGTTGACCCGTTGGCCGGGGTCAATCCGTCGCTCGATGACCTTGCCGGCCACCCGGAAGCCCAGTTCGCTTTCGGTACGTGCGGCGACGACGCCGGTAAAGGTCGCGCCACGGTTGGCAGCCGGGTGTACTTCGGCCGCCAGCACCAGGCGCGGCTGCGCGCCCTCGGGGGCTGCCTCGGCTTCGCTGTCATCCGCCTGGTTACAGCCAGCCAGTAATCCCAGCAGACACATCAGCAACAGGTTTTTCCCAGCAGACATCCTGAACTCTCCCTAGCGGGGCCGCACACGGCCCTATACGGTTTTTAATTATTGGTCCGACCCGCCATCATATGGCTTCGAGCAGGGTGGCAACGCCCTGACCGCCGGCGATGCACTGCGTGGCCACGGCGTAACGTGCGCCGGTACGCTGCAACAGCGCGGCGGCCTTGCCGGTAATGCGCGCGCCGGTGGCGCCCAGCGGATGCCCCAACGCCAGGGCGCCGCCGTCCAGATTGACCTTTTCCAACGGCATGCCCAACTCACGCAGGCAGGCAATCGACTGGCTGGAAAACGCCTCGTTGATCTCCATCAGGTCGATATCATTGATGCTCAGCCCCGCGCGGGCAAGTACTTTACGCGTCGCTTCCACCGGACCCATGCCCATGATCTCCGGCGCACAGCCACCCACCGCCACCGCCTTGATCCGCGCCAGCAGCGGCAAACCGTGACGGCGGGCAAAGTCTTCGGTGCACACCAGCACGGCCGCGCTGCCATCGGTCAGCGGCGAGGCGGTACCGGCCGTGACCACACCGCCAAAGGCCGGCTTGAGCTGAGACAGGGCCTCCAGGTTGGTGCCCGGACGAATACAGCCGTCTTCGGTAACCTGGCCATCGGGCGTGTCTATGGCTACCAGCTCATCCATCAGCAGGCCGGCCTCACGCGCCTTCGCGGCCTTGGCGTGCGACAACACGGCCAGTTCATCCTGCTCCTCACGGCTGATGTCAAAGCGCCGAGCAACCTCTTCGGCGGTGTGCCCCATGGCCATGTAAACCTCGGGGTAGCTCTGCAGCAACTGCGGGTTGGGGGAGGGGTTGAAGCCACCCATAGGCACCCGCGTCATCGATTCCACCCCGGCGGCAATATACGCCTCGCCCGCGCCCAGCATCAGCTGGCCGGCGGCGAAATGAATGGCCGTCATCGAAGAGCCGCAAAAGCGATTGACCGTAACGCCGCCCAGCGTCTCGGGGAAACCCGCCCGGAAGCTGGCGATACGCGCGATATTGGTGCCCTGTTCCGCTTCGGGGTAGGCGCAACCCATGATCACGTCTTCCAGCAGCGCAGGATCAAGATCAAGGCGAGCCACCAGGCCTGCCAGCACCTGCGCGGCTAGGTCGTCGGGCCGTAGGTTGACCAGCGCACCCTTGCGCGCAAACTGGAATGGAGAGCGAACATAACCGGCAATGACGATGGATTTCATGCTGTTTTCCTCTGGGACAGGGACAGTGATTACGGTTAAATGATAACCATAATTTAAATCACCTGTATAGCATGACAACCATAATTAAATGTGCGCTTACGCGCTTGATCTGGCGAGATAGGGCAGAAAGAGGGCACCCATGTCCTCGGCAAGTGCCTCGATGTGCGCCGGGTCGGTGTCGCGCTGGGCAAAACTGCGCAGCCCGATCACCTGACCCTGCAGCAGGCGCGCCAGCCGCGCGCAGTCCACCTCCGCGCGCAGCTCGCCCTGCGCCTGGGCGCGCGTCAGTTGCTCGGTAAACAGCTTTTCCATCTGGTCGAGCACCTGATTCGCCTGTTGTTGCAGCGCGGGCTCCTCGGCGTTCACCTCCAGCAAGGTCTTGATCACCATGCAGGCGCGCGGCGGCATACCCTCACGTACCAGGCAGGGGCCGGCCAGATTACGCAAATACTGCTGGAAACCGGCCACCAAATTACCCTCGGCGGCCAGGCACTGCGCCAGCTCCTCGCCCATCCACTGCGCGTAGCGCGTCAGGGTTTCGCTGAACAATTCACGTTTGCTACCAAAGGTGGCATACAGGCTACCGGGGCGCATATCCAGCGCCTGCTCTATGTGCTTCATCGAGGTGGCGTGGTAGCCACGCTGCCAAAACAGATCGACGGCTTTATCCAGCGCAATGCTGCGGTCGTGGCGGGCAGGTCTGGGCATGGTCGGCTCCTGGGGGCGCGCAGTCGTGCGAGGCGTTGCAAGGCTACTGCAGCGATGCTTGAACAAGCGCTCAATAATAACTTGAACGATCACTCAAATACAGCTAGGGTGAGTTTACTTGAGCAGTTGCTCAAAAAATTCCCTCTACCGACCTCGGGAGATCCCATGTCAGATTTCACTTTGCACGACAAAACCTCAGCCCCGGAAGCCTCCAAGGCACTGCTGGACAAGTCAGAGAAAGGTTTTGGCCGCATTCCCGGCCTGCACAAGGTCATGGCCGAGGCGCCCGGTCTGCTGGATGGCTATCAGGTACTGCACGGCCTGTTTCAGGACAGCAGCTTCAACGCCGACGAGCTGACCGTGGTATGGCAGACGATCAACGTCGAACACGCCTGCCACTACTGCGTACCGGCCCACACCGGCATCGCCAAGATGATGAAGGTATCGGACGAGATTACCGAGGCACTGCGCAACGAAACCCCGCTGCCCGACAGCAAGCTGGAAGCCCTGCGTACTTTCACGCTGGCCATGGTGCGCAAGCGCGGTGAAGTGGATAAGGCCGATCTGGACGCCTTCTACGCCGCCGGATACGCGCAGCGCCAGGTACTCGAAGTCATCCTGGGTCTGGCACAAAAGGTGATGAGCAATTACACCAACCACGTTGCAAAGACCCCGGTGGATGAGGTTTTCCGCCAGTACGAGTGGCATCCGGCCAAGTAAGCCCCCGGCGCGTCTCAGGCCGGGAAGCTGACCCGCACCAGCAGGCCGCCCGAGGTGGCCTCGTGCAGGCTGATCTCGGCGCGGTGCGCGCGGCAGATCTCGCCGACAATCGACAGCCCCAGCCCGGTGCCTTCCGGGCTCTGGTGATAAAAGCGCTCGAATACCCGGTCGCGTTCCTGTTGCGGTATGCCGGGGCCGTTGTCTTCCACTTCCAGCTGCCGCCCAGCGCTCAACCGCAGAATGATCTGGCCACCCTGCGGCGTATGCTGCAGCGCGTTATCAATCAGATTACCGAGCAACTCCTGCAACAGCGTGGGCTCACCCCAGACCGCAAACTCCTGTTCTACCTCCAGCGCCAGCGCGACCGCATGGCTGTGCGCCAGCGGCGCCATCGCCAGCGCCAGCTCCTGTACCAGCGGCGCCATGGGCACCAGTTCGGCACTGCCCTCGGCTACTGCGCGGGCACCGCGTTCGATCCGCGCCATCGACAGCAAACGGTTGGCCAACTGAATAGTACGGTCGGTGCTGTGTTCAGCCTCGTGCAGTGCCTGGCGCCAATCCGCCGGTTGCTCGCTGCGCAGGCCCAGCTCAATGCGCGCCTTGAGCGCCGCCAGCGGGGTGCGCAGCTCGTGCGACGCCTCGGCTATAAAGTCGCGCTGGCGTTCAAAGTTCTCGCGCAGGCGACCGGTAAAGTGATTGATCGCATCTACCAGCGGTCGCACCTCGCGCTGCAAGCCTTCGGTCTCGATGGGCCGCAGATCGTCGCTGCGCCGCTCGGCGACTTCCAGCCGCAGCCGTTGCAGCGGGCGCAGCGCCGCAGTGACCGCCAGCCAGGCCAGCAAGAGCGCGCTGGCGGCCAGCACGCCCAGATTGATCAGCGATTGGCGCAACAAGTTACGCGCCATGCGTTCGCGCGCTTCGAGGGTTTCGGCCACCCGAATCTCGGCCATACCCTGGTTGCTGGCGCCGCTGATGGGTTGCAGCAGGCTGACCAGGCGCACGCCGGTATTGCGGTACTCGGCGTTGTAGAAGCGCGCCAGGGCAGGGTAATCGTCAGTCAGAGCGATGCTGGCGTCAGCCGGTGGCAGGTCTTCATAGCCGGAGACCGAGCGCCCCTGCAGGTCGAGTACCTGATAGTAGAGCCGCCCGGTGATGTCGTAGGCGAAGTTGTCGAGGGCGATGTAGGGCACCTCGACCGAGAGCTCGCCGTCCTCATCGTACAGCCGCTCGGCAATTGCCCGCGCCGAGGACAGCAAAGAGCGGTCATAGGCGGTATCGGCGGCGCGCCGCGCGTTCCAGTAGGCGGCGCTACTGGCCAGGATCAGCAGCAGCGAGAGCACCAGCGCCAGGCGTAATAACAGCCGACCGCGCAGGCTGCCGGTCAGTCTCACGCCTCGGCCTCCAGCAGATAACCCAGACCGCGAAAGGTGACGATGCGCACGCCGCTGCCCTCCAGCTTGCGGCGCAGGCGCGAGATGTAGATTTCAATCGCATCAAGGCTGGCGTCCTGATCCAGACCAAATACCTTGCCGGCCAGTTGTTCCTTGCTCATCAACCGGCCGGGGCGGGCGATCAGGTTTTCCAATACCGCGTGTTCACGTGAGGGCAAGGCCAACACCTCGGCACCGAGGCTGAAGCGCCGGTCGTTCAGGTCGTAGACCAGCGCGCCGCATTGCTGCTGACGCTCGCCGCCCATCAGGCTGCGGCGCAGCAAGGCATTGACCCGCGCTTCCAGCTCGCTCAGCTCGAAGGGCTTTGCCAGGTAATCGTCGGCGCCCAGATTCAGCCCGCGCACCCGGTCGGCGACTTCGCCACGGGCAGTCAGCATCAGCACAGCCAGCGTCTGGCCGCGCTCACGCAATTTGCGCAGCACCTCAAAACCGTCCAGGCGCGGCAGCCCCACATCGAGGATCGCCAGGGCGTAATCCTCGCTGCGCAGGGCCAGATCGGCGGCCACACCGTCGTGCAGGCTGTCCACGGTCCAGCCCCCGTGCTTGAGCACGCGCGCCAGGCTTTCGGCCAACTCGGGATCGTCTTCTACCAGCAGAATTCGCACTGCCGTTCTCTCTTGCCAGGCTTCTGATCGGCTGAGTGTACACCGCCCGTCGGCCGCCGACAGCGCGCAATTGCTGGCCTTGCGCATGAAAGGTTGCTGAAAGGTTGCCGCATTAGCATCGCCCGACGGTCACCCACCGTACGTAGGCATCACCACAAAAAAAACAATGGAGTAAGCGCATGACCACAGCACCCGCATACAGCCGGCTACTGCCTGGCGCTCTGATCGCCACTGGCAGCCTGCTGCTCGCCCCCGTCGCCCTGGCCGACGGTTTTGTCGAAGACAGCAGCGCCAAACTCAGCACCAGCAACATCTACTTCAACCGCGACTTTCGTGAAGGCACTGGCCAATCCAAGCGCGAAGAGTGGGCGCAGGGTTTCATTCTCGACCTGCAGTCCGGCTACACCGAGGGCGCCGTGGGTTTCGGTCTGGATGCCAAGGCCATGCTGGGCGTCAAGCTGGACTCCAGCCCGGATCGTACCGGCACCGGCCTGCTGCCGACCCACGACGATGGCCGCGCCGCCGATGAATACAGCAAGCTGGGGCTGACCGCCAAGGCGCGCTACTCCGCATCCGAGCTGCAGCTGGGCACCCTGATGCCGAAAAACCCGGTGCTGCAGCCCAACACCAGCCGCATTCTGCCGCAGACCTTTCAGGGCGGCCGTGTGGATATCCACGAATTCGACAAACTCGACATCGAGCTGGGCCGTCTCACCAAGACCACCGAGCGCGACTCCACCGATGCCGAAGACATGGCACTGAATAACCGCAACCAGCGCTTTGGCGGTTCATTCAATGCCGACAATTTTGATTGGGCCGGTCTGAATTACCAATTCAGCACCAGCCTGGCGGGCAGTTATTACCTGGCACAACTGGATGATATCTACCGCCAACAGGTTTTTGGCCTGAACCACAGCACCGCGCTGGGGGCAGGTGAGTTAAGCAGCGAGCTGCGCGTCGCGATCTCCGATGATCAGGGCAGCGCTACTGCCGGCAAGATCGACAACCAGGCCTGGCAGGGCCGCGTCGGCTATGCCCTGAGCGGCCACGAGCTGAGCGCCGCGCTGCAGCAGATGCACGGCGACAACGCCTTTCCCTATATCGATGGCAGTAACCCCTTTCTGGTCAACTTCGTGCAGATCAACGACTTTGCTGAAGCCAACGAGCGCTCCTGGCAGCTCCGCTACGACTATGACTTTGCCGCCCTGGGCATCCCCGGTCTGAGCTTCATGAGCCGCTACATCAGCGGTGACGACGCCAAACCGGCCGCCGGTGGCAATGGTTCGGAGTGGGAACGCAACACCGAGCTGCAGTACGTGTTCCAGGATGGCGCACTGAAAAATCTCGGCCTGCGCTGGCGCAACGCGAGCTACCGCTCGGACTTTGCCCGCGACGCCGATGAGAACCGCCTGATCGTCAGCTACGCCTTGCCGATCTGGTAAGCCAACGCGACGCAATCACCTAGAATAAAAGCTATGAGGAGTTCCGCGATGAAATCAGCTATTCACTCTGCCCTGCTCGCCGCCCTGTGTTTCGGCATGGCCGGCTACACCCTGGCCGACGAACCCAAGCGCCCCGAGTGCATTGCCCCGGCCTCGCCCGGCGGCGGCTTCGACCTGACCTGCAAACTGGCGCAAAGCGCGCTGCTCGACGGCAAGCACCTGAGCCGCCCCATGCGCGTGACCTACATGCCCGGTGGCATCGGCGCCGTGGCCTACAACGCCGTGGTGGCCCAGCGCGCCGACGAGCCCGGCACCATCACCGCCTTCTCCACCGGTTCGCTGCTGAACCTGGCGCAGGGCAAGTTCGGCCGCTATGACGAAAGCGCCGTGAAATGGCTGGCGGCGGTAGGTACCAGTTACGGCGCCATCGCCGTGCGCGCCGACTCCGAATTCAAGACGCTGGACGACCTGGTTGCCGCGCTGAAGAAAGACCCCGCCAAGGTCGTCATCGGCTCCGGCGGCACCGTCGGCAGTCAGGACTGGATGCAGACCGCCCTGGTAGCCCGCGCCGCCGGCATCAATCCGCGCGCCCTGCGTTACGTGGCGATGGAAGGCGGCGGCGAGTTGGCCACCGCCCTGCTGGGCGGCCACATTCAGGTCGCCAGCACGGATATTTCCGACTCCATTCCGCACATCGAGAGCGGCGGCATCCGCATTCTGGCGATCCTTGCCGATGAGCGTCTGCCGGGCGAGACCGTCGAGGACATTCCCACCGCCAAAGAGCAGGGTTATGACGTCAGCTGGCCGGTGGTACGCGGTTTCTATATGGGGCCGGAGGTCAGCGATGAGGACTTTGCCTGGTGGAAGAACAGCTTTGACGAGCTGCTCGCCTCCGATGACTTCGCCACCCTGCGCACCCAGCGCGAGCTATTCCCCTTCGCCATGACCGGCGACGAGCTGGATACCTACGTCAAACAGCAAGTAGGTCAATACAAGGCGCTCGCCTCCGAGTTCGGCCTGGTTCAGCAACCCTAACCGCCATTCAGTAACAGCTTGCCAGCGCGCGGCCGCCCGGCCCGCGCTGCGCCGGCGAGGACACCACCATGCTTTATCAACGTCTGTTTGCGGCGGGCCTGCTGCTGGCTTGCCTGTGCCTCGGCACCATTGCCTGGGGCTTCCATGCACCCTTCTCCTACGAACCCGTAGGGCCGCGCGCCTACCCGCTGATGCTGCTGATTCTGCTTGCCCTCGGCGCGCTGGTACTGCTGATCAAGCCGGCCCTGGAAAGCAGCCCGAGCGATGAGCCGGCGCTGACCAAGCCCATGCTGGTCAAGGTGGCGGTGTGCCTGGCGCTGCTGCTGGCGCTGGCCTCGCTGTTCGAGACCCTGGGCTTCGTACCCAGCGCCATTCTCTTTGCTCTGGGTATGGCCCGTCTGTTTGGCGGCCGCTGGCTGCCCAGCGCGGTACTCGCCGTGGTGCTGGGCGTGGGTCTGTACTTCCTCTTTGACCGCATTCTGGACGTGCCGCTGCCGCTTGGCGTGCTGTCCGATCTGGAGATCTGATCATGGATACCTTGCAATATCTCGGACAGGGCTTCGACGTCGCGCTGAGCCCCAACAATCTGATTACCGCGCTGGCCGGCACGACCATTGGCACCATCGTCGGCCTGCTGCCGGGCTTGGGTCCGATCAATGGCGTGGCGCTACTGATTCCGGTCGCCTTTGCCCTTGGCCTGCCGCCGGAAACCGCGCTGATCCTGCTCGCCTCGGTCTATCTAGGCTGCGAGTACGGCGGGCGTATTTCCTCGATTTTGCTGAACATTCCCGGTGAAGCGTCGGCAGTCATGACCACCCTGGACGGCTACCCGCTGGCGCGACAGGGCAAGGCGGGTATCGCGCTGTCCATCTCGGCCTGGAGTTCCTTCGTCGGCGGCATGATTGCCACCCTGGGGGTGATCATCTTTGCGCCGCTGCTGGCAAAGTGGGCGGTCTCCTTCGGGCCGGCCGAATACTTCATGCTGATGGTCTTCGCCATCGTCTGTCTGGCCGGCATGGCCGGCGACAAGCCGGTGAAAACCGCGGTCGCGGTGCTGATCGGCCTGATGCTGTCGTGCGTCGGCATCGACGCCAACAGCGGCGTCTACCGCTTTACCTTCGGCAGCCTGGGCCTGTCTGACGGCATCCAGTTTGTCGTACTGGTACTGGGTCTGTTCAGCATCAGCGAGATTCTCATGCTGCTGGAGCGCACCCACCACGGCCAGACCGCGCTGAAAACCAGCGGTCGCATGCTGTTCAACCTCAAGGAAGGCGGCTCGGTACTGGCCACCAACCTGCGCAGTGGCGTCATGGGCTTTATCTTCGGCGTGCTGCCGGGCGCGGGCGCCACCCTGGCCAGTGCCGTCAGTTACATGTCGGAGAAAAAGCTCGCGGGCGACAGTGGCCGCTTCGGTGACGGCGATCTGCGCGGTCTGGCCGCGCCGGAAACCGCCAACAGCGCCTCGGCCTGCGGCTCGATGATCCCCATGCTGACCCTCGGCATCCCCGGCTCCGGCACCACCGCAGTCATGCTCGGCGCGCTGACGCTGTACAACATTACCCCCGGCCCGCTGCTGTTCCAGAACCAGCCCGACATCGTCTGGGGTCTGATTGCCTCGCTGTTTATCGCCAATACCATCCTGATTGTGATAAACGTGCCGATGATCAAGGTGTTCACGCGCATTCTGTCGGTCCCCAACTGGACCCTGGTGCCGGCCATCGCCATCATCACCTCGATTGGCGTCTACGCAGTGCACGCGACCACCTTCGACCTGTTCCTGATGATCGCCATCGGCATCTTCGGCTACCTGCTGCGCAAGCTGGACTTCCCGCTGTCGGCTCTGCTGCTGGGCTTCATCCTTGGCGACATGATGGAAAGCAACCTGCGCCGCGCGCTGTCGATCTCCAATGGCGACCTGGGCATCCTGTTCTCCAGCCCGATTGCCATCGGCCTGTGGGCGCTGGTCGCGGTGATGGTGGCGTTGCCGTTCTGGCGTCGTTACCGCGCCAAGCGCCAACTGGCGCTGGCCAATGCCTGAGACGGCTGGCCCGCGCCGCTGGCTGCTGTTTGCCAGTGCTCCGCTCGGCGGGGCACTGGGTGGTTTTCTCGCCAGCCTGATGGGCTGGCCACTGCCCTGGATGACCGGCTCGCTGCTGGCGGTCATCCTGCTGCGCTGCAGCGGCGTGCTCTGTAGCCCGCCTGCCGGCTCACGGCAGACCGGGCAATTGATCGTCGCCAGCGCCATTGGCCTGCATTTCACCACGCCCGTCTTTGAGCAGGTACTCAGCCATCTGGGACTGATTCTGCTGGGTGCCTGCGGCACCTTTCTGCTCAGCCTGATCGGCATCAACCTGCTGACCCGCGCCGGCTACGACCGCGCCACCGCCTACTTCGCCAGCATGCCCGGCGGCGCCAGCGAGATGGCGGTGATCGGTGCGCGCCACCAGGCGAATATTGCCAATGTGGTCGCCGCCCACAGCCTGCGCTTGCTGATGGTGGTGCTGCTGATTCCGGCGCTCTTTACCTGGGCCCTGCCGCCCGTTGCGGCGCCGGCGGCGTTGCCGACCAACCTGAATATTCTCGCCTGGCTACTGCCACTGGGCGGTCTACTGGCCGTACTGCTGCGTCGCCTGCGCCAGCCCAACCCATGGATGCTGGGCCCGTTGATCGTCTGCGCGGCCGGTGGCGTGCTGCTGGATATCAACATCGCCCTGCCGCCCGGCGCCAGCGACGCCGGACAGTGGCTGATCGGCAGCGCGCTCGGTTGCCATTTCGATCGCGCCTTTTTCCGCAAGGCGCCGGCCTTTCTGCTGCGGGTATTGGCCTTCACCCTGCTGGCCATGCTGGTGGCCGCCGGCGCCGCGACCTTGCTCAGCCAGTTCGGCCAGGTCGATCGCATCAGCCTGATGCTCGGCATGATGCCCGGCGGTATCACCGAGTTGTGCCTGACCGCAGAGGCGCTGCACCTATCGGTCGCTCTGGTTACTGCCTTGCAGGTGCTGCGGTTATTCCTGGTGATGTTTCTGGCGGAGCCGTTGTTTGTGCTGTGGCAGCGTATCGGCCGCAAAGAAAGCCTATAAGGCAAACAAAAACCGGCAATACTATTTACTCAATAGACCGATCAGTCTATAAATAGCAGCATGAACACTCAAGATACCCGCAGCAGACTGATCAATACCATGCAAAGGTCGTTGCAACGCAACGGCCTGCACGGCACCGGTCTGACCCAGCTGCTCAGCCTGGCAAAGGCGCCCAAGGGTAGCCTCTATCACCATTTTCCTGGCGGCAAGGAAGAGCTGGCGCTAGCCGCCATCGCGCAAACCGCCGATCAGCTGGAGCGCTTTTTCACGCGCCTGTTCAGCGAACACGCCGACCCGCTGGACGCGGTCGCGCATTGGATCGAAAGCGCGCTGCAGCGCATGGAAGCCAGCCAGTTCAGCCTCGGCTGCCCGCTCGCCTCGGCCGCGCTGGACAGCAGCCCGGACGACCTGGATCTGCGCCTGGCGATCAACCGCGCCTTCAACCGGGTGCAACAGCAGTTCGCCGCGCATATCAGCGCCGCTGGCTACCCGGCCGATTACAGTCAGGATCTGGCCGCCTTGCTGTTTTCCAGCTACGAAGGCGGGTTGATCATGGCCCGTGTGGCGGGCGACACCCTGCCGCTGGAGCGTGCCTTCCGCGCATTACTGACGCAGGTACGACTGCAACAGAAGGTCTTTCAGCATGAGCGATAAACCCAGCACCCCGCAGCCACTGACGCTGACCGCCGCCGACGGCTATGTGCTCAGCGCCACCCTCTACCCGGCAAACCAGCCCATCGGCCAGCTGCTGGTCGGCAGCGCCACCGGCGTGCCCCAGGGCTTCTACCGGCGGTTTGCCGAGTACGCCGCCAGCCGCGGCTACACCACCCTGACGCTGGATTACCGTGGCATCGGCGGCTCGGCGCCGGCCAGCCTGCGCGGCTTCGACATGGATTATCTGGACTGGGCAGAGCAGGATCTGGCCGCCGCTGTGGAGTACCTGAGCCGCAGCGAGCTGCCGCTGTACATGGTCGGCCACTCCTTCGGCGGGCATGCCTTTGGACTGCTACCCAACCACCAGGCCATCCAAGGTTTATATACCTTTGGCACCGGTGCCGGCTGGCACGGCTGGATGCCGCGCGGTGAGCAGCTGCGCGTATTGCTGATGTGGCGGGTGATCGGCCCGCTGATTGTGCGCAGCAAGGGCTACCTGGCGTGGCGCAAGCTGGGCATGGGCGAAGACCTGCCCAAGGGTGTGTATCAGAAGTGGAAACACTGGTGCCGCTATCCACGCTACTTCTTTGAAGACCCGCACATGCCGGGTCTCGAAGCCCGCTTTGCGACGATCACCACGCCGCTGACCGCCGTCAGTGCCACCGACGATCTCTGGGCTTCACCCGCCTCGCGCGACGCCTTCATGTCGGCCTACCGCAGCGCCGATTACCGGGCCATCACCGTTGATCCGGCGAGCCGCCAACTCAAGCCGCTGGGCCACATGGGCTATTTTCGTCCGCACGCACAGCCCCTCTGGCAGGACGCGCTGGACTGGTTTGACCAACTCGATCAAGCGGCCCGCGCCGCCTGACACCCTCTGAAACTGACAAGGACACCGCCATGAACCTGAAAGACATGACCGGCCTGCAAATCATGCAGGCCGCTGCCGCTGGCAAGCTGCCGCTGGCGCCGATTTCCAAGACCATTCCCATGCAGATCAAGTTGGCCGAAGAAGGCCGCGTGGTGTTTGAAGCCACCGCCAACGAAACCCACACCAACCCACTGGGCGGCGTGCACGGCGGCTTTGCCGCGACGGTGATGGATTCGGTCACCGGCTGCTCGGCACACACCACGCTGGAAGCCGGGCAGAGCTACGGCACCATCGAGCTGAACGTGAAGATGTGCAAGCCGGTCCCCTTCAACAAGACGCTGATTGCCGAGGGCAAGGTGATCAACAAAACCCGCCGGCTGGTAATCTCCGAGGGCTACCTGCGCGACGAGACCGGCTCGCTGTATGCCTATGCGACAGCGACCAATATGATTCTCAGCTGAGCAGGCTGCAGTTAGCAAAAAGGGCGCTCACCGAGCGCCCTTTTTTACTTCAGCCAGGTGGCCGAAAACTCAGTGGCTCGGCATCACCTTGAGCAGGGTCAGTAGCTCCTGCGCTGCCTTTTCCGAGGAGCCCGGATTCTGCCCGGTCACCAGCAGGCCATCGACCAGCACGTATTCGCCCCAGTCTTCACCCTTGCTGTAGACGCCGCCCTTTTCCTTGAGCGCGTCTTCCAGCAAGAAGGGCACCACATCGCTCAGGCCAACGCCATCTTCCTCGGAGTTGGAAAACCCGGTCACCCGCTTGGCGCCGATCAGGTATTCACCGTCCTTGCCCTTGGCATTTACCAGGGCGGCAGGGGCGTGACAGACGGCACCGATCGGTTTATCGGCCTTGGCGAAGGCTTCCAGCAGGGCCAGCGAGTCGGCGTCGTTGTGCAAATCCCACATGGGGCCGTGGCCGCCGGGATAGAAGACCGCATCAAAATCACTGGCCGAGACGCTGCCAAGGGTTTTGGTATCGGCCAGTTGCGCCTTGGCGGCGGCATCGGCGTCAAACCGCTTGGTGGCCTCGGTCTGCGCATCCGGCTCGGCGCTCTTCGGATCGAGCGGTGGCTGACCGCCCTTGGGCGAGGCCAGGGTGATCTCGGCACCGGCGTCTTTCAGCACGTAATAGGGCGCGGCGAACTCTTCCAGCCAGAAGCCGGTTTTGTTGCCGGTATCGCCAAGCTTGTCGTGCGAGGTGAGAACCATGAGAATCTTCATATTGTCCCTCTCTTGTCTAACAGAAGTGGCGGCTGTACGAGGCGATTGGCGTCGAACAGCATGAATACACCCTAGTTCGGGCAGCAGTCGCGGCATTTCGTTCATTGTTATTGCCGCTGCCGACAACACAGGACCCAGAACCTCATGCAAAAAATCCTGCTCAATTGCGACATGGGCGAAAGCTTCGGCGCCTGGACCATGGGCATGGACGAGGCGGTGATGCCACACGTGGATTGCGCCAACATCGCCTGCGGCTTCCACGCCTCGGACCCGAGCATCATGCGCCGCACCGTGGCGCTGGCGGTGCAACATAACGTGCGCATCGGCGCGCACCCGTCCTACCCGGATCTGGTCGGCTTCGGGCGGCGCTCGATGAACTGCTCCGCGCAGGAAGTCGAAGACCTGCTGCTGTATCAGCTGGGCGCCTTGCAGGCCATGTGCCGCGCTGAGGGCACCGCCCTGAGCTACGTCAAACCGCACGGCGCCCTCTACAACGACATGATGCGCCAGCCTGAACTGCTGCGCGCGGTGATGCGCGCGGTGGCTGCTTTCGACGCCAGCGTGCCGCTGATGCTGCTGGCTCGGCGGGACAATCGCGAGGCCGAGGCGCTGGCAGCAGAGCAGGGCATCAGCCTGTGGTTCGAAGCCTTCGCCGACCGCGGTTACGACGCCGACGGCTATCTACTGCCACGCAATCAACGGGGCGCCGTGCACCACGCTCCAGAACGCATTCTGCAGCAGGCGCTGACCTTTGCCCGTGGCGAGGCGCTATGCGCCAGGGACGGCAGTGCGCTGCTGCTGCAGGCCGACAGCCTCTGCGTACACGGCGACAACGCTGAGTCCGTGGCGGTAGTGGCGCGCATTCGTGCCGCTTTGGATGCGTTGTGACACCGCGCATTGAAAGCGTCGCCTGGGATTGTCTGATGCTGCGATTGTTCGACGCCATCGACGAGGCCAACATGCCCTGGCTGATGGCCGCCGCCGAGCGCCTGCACAGCGCTTTTGGCGCGCAGCTGATTGATCTGGTGCCCTCCTACACCACGCTGATGCTGCATTACGACGGCCTGCAACTGAGCGAAGCGCAGGCCCGCGAAGGTATCGCCAATGCACTGATTGGACTGCAGCCGCTGGCCGCAAGCGAGACCGGCCAGCGCCACGAACTACCGGTGTGGTATCACCCCAGCGTCGGGCCAGATCTGGCGCCGTTGGCGCAACGTGCTGGCTGCAGCACCGCGCAGGTGATCGAGCACCACTGCAGCCGCGATTACCAGGTCTTTACCCTCGGCTTCACGCCCGGCTTTGCTTATATGGGCCTGGTCGACCCCAGCATCGCCGCGCCACGGCTGGCGACGCCCCGGCAACGGGTACCGCGCGGCAGCGTGGGCATCGCCGAACGGCAGACGGCGGTGTATCCGCTGGTCTCGCCCGGCGGCTGGAACCTGATTGGCCGCTGTCCATTGGCCCTGTTTGATCGTGACCGCGAGGGATACAGTCTGCTGAAACCCGGCGACAGCGTGCGCTTTGTCGCCATTGGTAGGGCCGAGTTTGAGCGCCTGGGTGGCGATCCCAGCCCTATGGAAGCTGACGCATGAGCCGCCTGCGCGTGGAGCAGACCCTGGGCTTCGCCCAGCTGCAGGACGGCGGCCGCTTTGGCGTGCGGCATCTGGGCGTCACCCAGGGCGGCGCGCTGGACTGGATCGCCCAGCACTGGGCCAACTGGCTGCTGGGCAATCCGCTGAATGCCGGCGTGATCGAGATTCCGCTCGGCGGCCTGACCCTCAAGGCTGAAGCCGATGGCTGGCTGGCGCTGACCGGCGCCGATCTGGATGCCCAGCTCGACCAGCAGCCGCTTGCGCCCTGGCAGGCCTTTTCTATACAGGCCGGCCAGCAACTCAGTTTCAACCGCCCGCGCTGCGGCGTGCGTGCCTATCTGGCTGCCAGCGGCGGCTTTGTCGCCAGCCCGGTATTGGGCGCCATCGCAACCGTTATGCGTGAAGGCCTGGGTGGTTTGCATGGCGACGGCAAAGGGCTAAAACCCGGCGATCAACTGACCTATTCGGCGCAGCCTGCAGTTAGCCAAACAATGCCGCCAGAGGCGATTCCCGATTACAGCAGCGCGGTGACGCTGCAACTGCTGCTCGGCGCACAAAGCAGCCAGTTCAGCGGCGCCAGCCTGTTTCAGCTGTGCAACCAAAGCTGGACTCTGGATCAACGCGCTGACCGCATGGGCATGCGCCTGACCGGCCCAACGCTGCGTTATCAGGGCGCGGCGCTGATCTCCGAAGGCATCCCGCTGGGTGCAGTGCAGGTACCGCCAGACGGCCAACCCATCATTCTGCTGAACGACCGCCAAACCATCGGCGGCTACCCACGCCTCGGCGCCCTCACACCGCTGTCACTGGCACGGTTGGCGCAGTGCGCACCGGGACAGCAGTTGCGAATACAGCCGATCACTCAGCAGCAAGTGAGACGCGAGCAACTGGAGTTGCTCGCGCAGTGGCAGCGTTAACAGCTAGAGCATCTACATTTGCCGTGAAATAACCGCGTGCCGCGCCAGCTTGGACTCAACGCCCGGCAATTTAGCCCGCAACGCCGAACAGTTACCCGTATAACCTTCTATCTAGAATAAGGCGCCGTTTGTATGTAGGGTCGAACGGCGCTTTCGCTGATCCCGCCTTGCCCATTCTCCTCTGAACCAGCATACGAACTGGCACAGGATGCAGCAGGACTATGAAAGTCCACATCGGCTCCGTACTGGTCTGAGATTTTCATTTCGCAATTCAGCGATTGATTGGTTGCAGAAAAAAGCACCTGATACCGCTCCGCCTTGCGCGGTGTGAATGTGGCAGTAAAACTGCACCCTCGGTTCTGGTTCAACCGAGACTCCAGGTACGACACCGCAAAGGTCAGTCGTCTGTCAGCAGCAACATCTATCGGACCAACCATTTCACGAGAGCCCGCAAACATCACGTGACCCATACTTGAGCCCAATGGCGACTGCTCACAATCCGACGCTTCGTAGGCGAATATATTGAAATAGCGGGATGTTGTTCCCTCTGAATCAGAACTCAGATCAAACGCCAGCGACGCTGCAGGCGCTCCCTTCGGAACCGCATAGCCTGGCGCACATCCCGTCAAGATGAACGCACACAAGCAAACCAGCAAAACGGTAATCTTGAAGATACTCATGGATTCGACTTTTCCCTTAGCCGAGCGGGCATATCAACCTATACAGCATCCGACTCACTGGAACTAACATTCTGCGTTTCAGCTTCCCTTCGCACTGCAGCGCGCGAGACCGACCAATATCTCTGCAGCCGGTATATAGCACTGTGGAGTACCCGAGCAACTGGCCTTGCTGGAGGCGTGGGCCAGTTGAAATCAGGTCTGCCGTCACCGGCAAGCTCCCGCTCGACCTGCACCGCTGGCCGGGATGAACCCCGGCCTTCCACACCATCCACCGTCCAGCTTCTAGCTTGCGGCTCAAGGATTCTCCCGCAACCATTGCCCCAGCAGGCTGCGCTCCTCGGGGGTGATGCCGGTCATGTTGCCGAGCGGCATGTACTGAGTATTCACAGCAGCCTGCTGCACCTTGGCACTGTGCTGTTTCAGCTGCTGCAGATTTTCCAGGGTGATGCCGGCTGGCGGCGCCTGAAAGGCCGGGCTGCTCGGCTGGGCTGCATGGCAGGCTATGCAGTGGGTGGCCAACAGCTGTTGCACCTCGGCATCGGCTACCGGTGTGACGGCTACCGGCTCACCCTGGCTATCTACGGCCGGCGCAGGCGCTTCGGGCGCACTGGGTGCCATCGCCCAGATCAATAGCAGGGTTGCCAATGCGCTGATGACGAGGATCGACGGCTTGGTGATGTGCTGGTGGCGCAGGTTGAAGAAGTGCCGCGCGTAGGCGGTGATAGCGCCGATGGCAGCCAGCACGGCCCAGCCGTATTCGTGGCCGTAGAACATCGGATAGTGGTTGCTGATCATGATGAAAATGACCGGCAGCGTCAGGTAGTTGTTGTGGCGCGAGCGCACCATGGCGCGTTGCGCCAGCATGACCACGTGATCATCCGGTTTGCGGCCTTCCTCTACCGCGCTGACCAGCGCGCGCTGCGCCGGCACGATGCCGAGGAACACGTTGGCCACCATGATGGTACCGATCACTGCCCCAACGTGAATGAACGCACCGCGCCCGGCAAATACCTGGAACATGCCCCAGGACACACCGACCAGTATCAGAAACAGCACCACACCAAAGGCCAGGCCGTGCTTGGCCAAGGGGCTGCGGATCAGCGCCTCGTAAATCGCCATCACCCCCAGCAGGGTACCCATACCGATGGCGATGGCGCCAAAAGTGCTGAGCTCCAGCTTGCTCGGGTCGACCAGATAGCCGGGATTGCCGAAGTAGTAGACCGCAAACAGCAACGCCAGACCGCTCATCAGGGTGCTGTAGGCCTCCCATTTGAACCAGTGCAGCTCGGTGGGCATCTTTTCCGGGCCAACGTGATACTTGGCGACCTCGTAAAAGCCGCCACCGTGAATCGCCCAGAGGTCACCCTTGATGCCTTTCTGCTTCTTCCATTCCGGCGGCTCGCGCAGGTTGTTGTCGAGCCAGATGAAGTAGAAGGAGGCGCCGATCCAGGCTACGCCGGCGATCACATGGAACCAGCGGATGATCAGACTCAGCCATTCAGCCAGATATGCATGCATTGAGGGCAGCTCCTTTTACACTGTCGCGGTCATACCGGCACTGCCCGGCAATATAGGTACGGCGGATGGCGCGGTCGTCACCCAGGATCATCAGATCGAACAGCATGGCCTGCAGCGCACGCTCGGGCTCGTGCTTGAGGCGCAGTGCCGGGCTGGCGCTGCGATCGAGAATCAGAAAGTCGGCGTATTTGCCCGGCGCCAGGTTGCCGGTGCTGTCGTCCTGATGCAGCACGCGGGCATTGCCCAGGGTCGCCATGTAGAAGGCCTGAAACGGATTCAGGCTCTGGCCGCGCAGCTGGCAGACCTTGTAGGCCTCGGCCATGGTGGCAAGCATCGACAGGCTGGTGCCGCCGCCCACGTCGGTGGCCAGGCCTACCTCCACCTCTGCCGCGCGAGCGCTGGCCAGATCGAACAGACCACTGCCGAGGAAGGTGTTGGAGGTGGGGCAGAAGGCGATGCGGGTGCCGGTTTCCGCCAGCCGAGCGCGGTCGCCGTCGTCGATGTGAATGCCGTGCGCCAGCACGCTGCGCGCGCCCAGCAGGCCAAAGTGGTCGTACACATCCAGATAGCTGCTGCGCTCGGGGAACAGCTCCTTGATCCAGGCGATCTCGGCGTGGTTCTCGGCCCAGTGGGTCTGCATCAATACGTCGGGGTATTCGGCGAGCAACTGGCCGGCGTAGGTCAGCTGCTGCGCCGTGGAGGTCGCGGCAAAGCGCGGGGTGACGGCGTAGCGCTGGCGACCCTGGCCGTGCCAGCGCTCGATCAGCTCGCGGCTCTCCTGGTAACTGGCCTCGGTCTCATCGCGCACGCCATCCGGGGCGTGGCAATCCATCATCACCTTGCCGCTGGTGATCGCCATGTTGTAGCCCTCAGCGGCGCTGAACAGCGCTTCGGCGGCGACCTTGTGCGAGGTGCTGAACACCAGCGCCGAGGTAGTACCGTGGGTCAGCAGCAGGTCGAGAAACAGCTGCGACTGATCCGCCGCCCAGGCGGCATCGGCAAAGCGCGCTTCGGTGGGGAAGGTATAGGTCTCCAGCCACTCCAGCAGTTGGGTACCGTAGCTCGCCAGCACCGCCAGTTGCGGCATGTGTACGTGGGTATCGATCAGTCCGGGGATGATCAGGCTGTCCGGATACTGCTCTACCTCGGTGCCAGCCGGCAGGCGGGGCAGCAGCTCCGCCGCCGCGCCGTTGGCCAGCACGCGACCCTCGGCGACCACCAGCAGGCCATCAGCGTGATACTCATGGGCGCTCGGGTCGGGCGCGTTCAGGCCCGGCTCGGCAATAAAGTGCAACAGCGGGCCGCGAACGGCTGTGCAGCCAGCCGGGAAGGGCGCCGCAGTGGTATTGGTAGCGGTCATCAGCTCCCCCGGTAAGTCGAGTAGCCCCACTGGTTCAGCAGCAGCGGCACGTGGTAATGGGCAGTGGTATCGGTCAGCTTGAAGGCGATGGTCACGGCCGGATAGAAGCACTCCAGGCCCTGCTGCGCGTAGTAACCGTCGGTATCGAAGGTCAGCCGGTAGACACCGGCCGGGGCCTCGCTGCCAAAGCCGTTGAGCACGCGGCCGTCAGCATCGGTAGTGGCCTCGGCCAGAGTCTGCCAGCCGCTGTCGGTCTGACGCTCCAGGGTGATGGCGACGCCGGCAGCCGGGCAGCCGCCGCCGAGATCCAGAATGTGGGTAGTGATCGGACTCTTGGTGCTCATAGCAGTTTATCCAGACGAATATGGGTGATCTTGGCCTGCTCCGCAGCGGCGATGCGGATTTCCTCTTCGCGGGTATTGGGCAGGCGTTGTTCCAGTAGTTCCAGCATCTGCTCGGCGCTTTTGCCGGTGGCGCAGACGATGAAGATGAAGCCGAATTTAGTGTGGTAGGCGTCGTTGCCTTCCTTCAGCCGTTGCAGCACGGCGTCGGGTGCCACCCGCGCGCCGGACTGCTCGCCGCTGGCCAGCGCCTCGGTGCTGGCGTACTTGGCTTTCAGGCTCTTGATATCGCCGATCTTCGGATGCGCCTCAAAGGCCACCAGCCAGTCGGTCTCGTGCAGGTTGGGCCAGAGCGCGCGGGCGGTGCCGTGCAGCGCTTCGGCCGAGGCGTAGGGGCGCGACTCGACCATGGGCTGGGCCCAGGCATCCGCCGCGCAGCAGTCGCGAAACAGGGTAAGGGCGTCTGCCGCCGGTAGTGCGTTGAGTTCTTGCAGCGTCATTTCGCCTCCACGGGCGGGGTATTGGGGCTGGCCTCGGTGACCTCAGCCTGTTTCATCAGATCGCGCAGCGCGGGCCAGCTGACACCGCGGCGACGGGCAGGTGGCGTCGCCACGGCGGCAAGACTGAGTAGCTCGGCGCTGATCGATACGGCCACTTCCATGGGGCGTTTGCCAGGCACGTCGGAGCGCCCGACCGGGCAGCGGATGCTGTCGATCTGCGCTTCACTGTAGCCACGGTGCAGCAGCCGCTGACGGAAGCGCTCGGCCTTGGTCTGCGAGCCGATCAAGCCGACGCTGGCGGCATGGCCGGCATTCAGCAGCGCGCGGCACAGGTCGTAATCCAGTTGATGGTTATGCGTCAGAATCAGCACGTGGCTGTCGGCGCAGAGTTCGGCGACATCGGCCACTGGGTCGTCGGTATGGTGGCGGCGCACGTTGGCCGGTATCTCCGCCGGAAACGTCTCCGCGCGCGAATCCACCCAGGTCACCTGCCACGGCAACTGGCCCATGATGGCCATCAGCGCCTGGGCCACATGCCCGGCGCCGAACACCACCAGGCGCGCATCGCTGCCGCGCTGACCTTCCAGCAGCACTGAAACACTGCCGCCGCAGCACTGGCCGAGGCTGGCCCCGAGCGGGAAGTGCTCCAGCTGGGTCTCGTAACGCGCTGCCGCCAACTGCTCACGGGCCCGCGCGGTGACCAGATACTCCAGATGGCCGCCGCCGATGGTGTCGAAGGTATGCTCGCCGGTGACCACCATCTTGCTTGAGGGCTCACGCGGCACTGAGCCGGCCACGCCCACCACGGTGACCAGCACATAGGGTTCGCCGCGCCGCTCGCAGTCGGCGACGGCTTGATACCAGAGCATGCGTTTGTCCATCACGAGGCCTCCTGCTCGACGCTGGCCCAGCGGCGGGCCGCATTGACCGCCGCGAGCATGCGCTCGGGCGTGGCCGGGGTATCCAGCGGCGGGCTGTAACGGTAGTCATTGAGGCTGGCCACCGCGTCGCGCAGCGCGCTCCACACGGCGATACCGAGCATCAGCGGTGGCTCGCCGACGGCCTTGGAGCGGAACACCGTGGCCTCGCGGTTGGGGCTGGCCGGCAGCAGGTTGACGCGCAGATCGGGCGGCGTGTCGCTCACCGCCGGAATCTTGTAGGTGGCAGGGCCAGTGGTCATCAGCCGGCCCTCGTCGCTGTACACCAGCTCTTCGGTGGTCAGCCAGCCCATGCCCTGCACAAAACCGCCTTCGATCTGGCCGATGTCGATAGCCGGATTCAGCGACTGCCCCACGTCGTGCAGGATGTCGGTGCGCAGCACGCGGTACTCACCGGTGAGGGTATCGAGCACCACCTCGGAGCAGGCCGCGCCGTTGGCGTAGTAGAGGAACGGATGGCCCTGGCCGGTGGCAAAGTCGTAGTGAATCTTCGGCGTGGCGTAGAAGCCGCTGGACGACAGCGACACGCGGTTCATGTAGGCCTTCTGCACAAACTCGGCCCAGTCCAGCCGCGCTTCACCGGCGACCACCTGATTGTTCTCGAAACGCACCTGTTCGGGCTTGCACCCATACTGCTCGGCAGCAAAGGCCACCAGACCGGCCTTGATCTTCTCGCAGGCATCCAGCGCCGCCATGCCGTTGAGGTCGGAGCCGGAAGACGCCGCAGTCGGCGAGGTGTTGGGGACCTTGTCGGTGCGCGTGGCCGAGACCTTGACCTTGTCGACATCCACCTGGAACGCCGCCGCGACCACCTGCGCAATCTTGATGTACAGGCCCTGGCCCATCTCGGTGCCGCCGTGGTTCACGTGCAGGCTGCCGTCGGTATAGATCAGCACGAGCGCGCCGGCCTGATTCAGATGCTTGGCGGTAAAGGAGATGCCGAACTTCACCGGCGTCAGCGCCAGCCCACGCTTGAGAATCGGGCTCTGCTGGTTGAACGCGGTGATCTCCTCGCGGCGCGTACGGTAGTCCGAACTCGCCTCCAGCTGCGCCACCAGCTCCGGCAGTATGTGCTGCTCGATCACCTGACCGTAATGGGTGGTGTCGCGGCCGGGGCGATAGAGGTTGTGCTTGCGCACATCCAGCGGGTCGAGCTGCAGATGGCGGGCGATATCATCCACCGCCTGCTCGATCACCATCATGCCCTGCGGCCCGCCGAAGCCGCGGAAGGCGGTGTTCGAGACCGTGTGCGTCTTGCAGCAATGCCCGGTAACGCGCGCCTGATCCAGGTAGTAGCCGTTGTCGGAGTGGAACATGGCGCGCTCGACAATGGCGTTGGACAGGTCCGGCGAGAAGCCGCAGCGGCCGGCCACTATGATCTCGGCGCCCTGAATCAGGCCCTGATCATCAAAGCCGATGTCGTAGGTATTGAGAAAGTCATGGCGCTTGCCGGTCTGCACCATGTCGTCAGGCCGGGACAGGCGGTACTTCACCGGCTTGCCGGTGACATTGGCCAGCAAGGCGGCAACACAGCCCAGCGCCGCAGCCTGGGTTTCCTTGCCGCCAAAGCCGCCGCCCATGCGGCGTACCTCGGTCTGGACTGAGTGAATCGGCAGGCCAAGCACCTCGGCCACCAGTTTCTGTACCTCGGAGGGATGCTGGCTGGAGGTATGTACAAACATGCCGCCGTCTTCCTGCGGCTCGGCCAGAGCGGCCTGGCTTTCCAGATAGAAGTGCTCCTGGCCGCCGACATTGATTTCGCCCTGCAGGCGATGCGGCGCCTGGGCCAGCGCCTGATCCGGGTCGCCGCGCTGCTGGGTGTGGCTGGGCCGCACAAAGAAGGATTTATCCAGCGCCTCGCGGGTATTGAGGATCGCCGGCAAGGTTTCGTATTCGACCTTGGCCAGCCGCGCAGCCTTGCGCGCAGCGCTATGGCTGGTGGCGGCTACCGCAAAGATCGGCTGTCCAATGTGCTCGACCAGCTCGCTGGCCAGCACCGGGTCACCGGGGAACACCGGGCCGATGTCGGTGTGGCCGGGCACATCGGCCAGGGTGATCACGGCAACCACGCCGGGATAGGCGCGCACCGCGCTCAGATCCATGCTCAGCACCCGGGCATGGGCCTGCTCGCTGTGGCCGACGGCCGCGTGCAGCAGGCCTTCCGGCTCGCGCAGATCGTCAATATAACGGGCCTGACCACGGACGTGCAGCCAGGCGCTGTCGTGCAGCGCGCTCTGACCGGCGATGCCCACGGCCTGGCCGCTTTGGCGGGAGATATCACGGGGTAGCTTACGCATAGTCGGTCACCATCAGTGCAGCGCCGCCGCTGGTGGGCGCGCGGTATTCGTAGAGGGCTCGGAGCAACAGGTTGCCGGCCACCTGCTGGCGGTAGGCGGCCGAGGCGCGCACATCCGACATGGGGGTGAAATCCTGCGCCAGCGCGGCAGCCGCTGCCTTGACTGCCGGCTCGGCAAAGCGCTGGCCGCGAAGTGCCGCTTCTGCGGCCAGGGCACGTTTGGGGATACCCGCCATGCCGCCATAGGCCAGGCGGCAGTCCGCAATCTGCTCGCCGTCCAGACGCAGCCAGAACGCGGCCAGCACGGCAGAGATATCGTCATCCAGGCGCTTGGAAATCTTGTAGATGAACAGCCGCTCGTTGGCGGCTGGCTTGGCCACGCGCACCGCGCGGATGAACTCGCCGGGCTGCAGGGCGGTTTTCTTATAATCCAGAAAGAAATCTTCCAGCGCCAGCCAGCGGCTACCGTCGGTGCCGTCCAGCTGCAGCTCGGCGCCCAGGGCGATCAGCGGCGGCGGCATATCGCCAATCGGCGAGGCATTGCCGATATTTCCGCCCAGGGTGCCGCGATTGCGAATCTGCAGCGAACCCAGACGTTCGAGCATGGGCGCGAAGGCCGGCCAGTACTGATTGAGCAAGGGCCCGAACTCGACATAGCGCAGGGCCGACCCGATGGTCAGGTTTTGCTCGTCCTGCTCCAGCTCATGCAGCTCGGCCACCTGCTCGACAGAAATCAGCTGCGGCAGGGTCTTCAGCTGCTGGGTAATTTCCAGCGCCAGATCGGTGCTGCCAGCGACCAGCCGCGCCTGCGGATTCGCCGCCAGCTGCGCGCGCAGGTCAGCGAGCGATAGCGGCGCAGTAAAGCGGTTACCTGCCTCATCCTGCAGCACCGCCGCCTGCTGGCTGGCGGCCTTGAACTCGGCGCTGGCAGCCGGGCTGAACAGCGCGTTGCCGTCCCACTGCTGCACGCTATCTACCAACGTGCGCGCACCCGCCTCAACGATCGGACGGTAACCGGTACAACGGCACAGGTTACCGGCCAGCGCCTCCATCAACTGGTGTGCGTTGGCACTGCTGCCGGCACCCGCCACCTGCTGATGCAGACCCACCAGCGACATGACGATACCGGGCGTACAGAAGCCGCACTGCGAACCGTTGCATTCGACCATGGCGGTCTGGACCGGGTGCGCCGGCTCCTGCTGCAACGCATCCACGGTCACCAGGTGCTTGCCGTGCAAGGCGCCGACCAGGCCAATGCAGCTATTCATGGCCACATACTGCCATTGGTCCTGCGCATCCAGACTGCCCAGCAGCACGGTGCAGGCGCCACAATCACCCGAGGCGCAGCCCTCTTTTGTGCCGCAAAGCCGCATTTTGGTGCGCAGCCAGTCTAAAATGCTCAGGTTTGGGTCAGTCTGGTCAAGTTTTTGCGGCTGCCCATTTAGATAAAACTCAATCACTGTCGTCTCCGCGCTATCCACGATTCGCCGGTTTCCGGCGGGAGGTCTGCTCCAGTGCCTATATAGGGCCGGTGCAGGCTATGCGTTGGTATTTGCAAAAACTTGACCAACTAGTCTGAAAATATGATTTTTTATATTTTCGCGCTTTTGGCAAGCAAATTGCTCACAGACAAAATGTTGATTGGTTGGTCAGTTTATTTTAATTGAGGATGCTGAATGGCAACCGCAGAACGCTTGAGACTGGAAAACATCGTTAAGGAGTACCCCGGCTGCCGGGCAAACGACGGTGTCCACCTGTCAGTCCAGGCCGGTGAAATACACGCCCTGCTGGGTGAGAACGGCGCAGGCAAGAGCACCCTGATGAAGATCATCTACGGAGTGATCCAGCCCGACGCCGGCAGCATTACCTGGAACGGGCACCCGCTCACCTTGCAAGGACCGGCCCACGCCCGCGAACTGGGTATTGGCATGGTCTTCCAGCATTTCTCGCTGTTTGAAACGCTCACCGTCGCCGAGAACATCGCGCTCAGTCTGCCTGCCGCCCAGGCGCGTGATCGTAGCAAGCTGGATGCGCGCATTCGTGAAGTCTCCGAGCATTACGGCATGGCGCTCGACCCACGGCGCTTCGTCAACACCCTGTCGATTGGCGAGCGCCAGCGCGTCGAAATCGTCCGCTGTCTTATTCAGGATAGCTCGTTGCTGATTCTTGACGAGCCCACCTCGGTCCTTACCCCACAGGAAGTACAGGTGCTGTTCCGCACCCTGCGCCAACTGTCGAAGGAAGGCTGCAGCATTCTGTTTATCAGCCACAAGCTGCAGGAAGTGCGTGACCTCTGCCACCGCGCCACGGTATTGCGCCAGGGCCGGGTAACCGGTGAGTGCAATCCCGGCGAGATTACCACTGACGATATCGCCCGCATGATGGTCGGTAACGAAACGCCGCTGTCGACCCAGGTCGACCCCAGCGAGCCCGGTGAGCTGCTGCTGCAGGCCGACAACCTGAACTACCAGACCCGCGACCCCTTCGGCACCAGCCTCGAGAACATCAGCATGGCGCTGCGCGCCGGCGAGATCGTCGGTATTGCCGGGGTAGCCGGCAACGGCCAGGACGAGCTGCTGCGGGCGCTGTCTGGCGAGGTCAACGTCAGCCACAACAGCCTGCAGCTCAAAGGCATCAGCATCGGCGATACCGGCCCGGCGGTACGCCGTGGCCTGGGCGTTGCCGTGGTGCCGGAAGAGCGCCTGGGCCGCGGCGCGGTGCCGTCCATGTCGCTGGTCGATAACAGTCTGCTGACCGCCTCCGGCCAGGGCCTGACCAGCAAGGGCTGGGTCAGCCTTGGCAAGGTGCGCGAGTATGCCAGCCGGGTAGTCGAGCAATTTGGCGTGCGTACCGCCAGTATCGACAGCGCTGCGACCAGCCTGTCGGGCGGCAACCTGCAAAAATTCATCATCGGCCGTGAGGCCTTGCAGCAGCCCAAGCTGCTGGTCGCCTCGCACCCGACCTGGGGCGTGGACGTGGGCTCCGCCGTGGCGATTCACGAGGCGCTGGTCAAACTGCGTGACGACGGCGCCGCGGTGCTGCTGATCTCCGAGGACCTGGACGAGCTGTTCCAGCTGTGTGGCCGCATGGGCGCGATCTGTGCCGGCAAGCTGTCCCCGCTGGTGCCCACCAGCGAACTCACCATTGAGAAACTCGGCCAATGGATGGCCGGCGACTTCCCTGCTACCACCGCTACACCTCTGGAGAACAACCATGCTGTCGCTTGAGCGTCGCGCCGTCGACTCCCGCGCCATGCAATGGGCTTCTCCTTTGCTGGCATTGGTTCTTACTGTTATTACCGGGCTGTTCCTGTTCATGGCACTCGGCAAGGACCCGATCGAAGGCCTGACCTTCTTTTTCCTGATCCCGCTGAGCGATGCCCAGGGCTGGGCCGAACTTGGGTTGAAGATGGCGCCGCTGCTGCTCTGCGCCGCCGGGCTGACCATCTGTTACCGCGCCAAGATCTGGAACATCGGCGCCGAGGGCCACTTCCTCATGGGTTCGCTGTGGGCCAGCGTCGCGGCGCTGCAGCTCAGCTCGCAAAGCGGTTTCTGGGTGCTGCCCGTAGTCCTGCTGGCCGGCATTATTGCCGGTGCACTCTGGGCACTGCTGGCCGGGGTGTTGAAGACGCAGTTTCACTGCAACGAAATCCTCACCACCATCATGCTCAATTACATCGCCCTGAACCTGCTGTTGTACGCAGTGCACGGCCCGTTGAAAGACCCCTACGGCTTTGGCTTTCCGCAGTCGGAAATGTTTGCCGCCGCGGCGCTGCTGCCCAAGCTGATCCCCGATACCCGCCTGCACATTGGCCTGCTGTTTGCGCTGCTGGCCGCCGTGGCCGTGGGCGTGCTGTTTGCGCGTACCTTCATCGGCTTTCAGCTCAAGGTGTTGGGGCAGGATGAGCGCGCCGCCGCCTTCGCCGGCTTCCCGGCCAAACGTCTGACCCTACTGGCGTTCATTCTGGCCGGGGGCCTGGCCGGTCTGGCGGGCGCCAGCGAGGTGACCGGGCCGCTGGGCCAGCTGGTGCCACAGGTCTCGCCGGGGTACGGCTATACCGCCATCATTGTGGTGTTTCTCGGCCGCATGCAGGCAGTGGGCATCATTCTGGCTGCCGCGCTGCTGGCGCTGACCTTCATGGGCGGCGAGATGCTGCAGATCGCGATGAACCTGCCCAAGGCGATTACCGGGCTGTTTCAGGGCTTGCTGCTGTTTTATCTGCTGACCTGTGACGCCTTTATTCACTACCGCATTCGTTTTCGCCGCGCCCCCGCGGCCAGCGCCGGGGAGGCTTGAGATGGACGCCGTACTGCTTACCAACGTATTGGCCGCCACCGTGATTGCCGGCACCCCGCTGCTGCTGGTCGCCTTGGGTGAACTGGTGTGCGAACGCTCCGGCGTACTCAACCTGGGCCAGGAAGGCATGATGCTGATGGGCGCGGTGATCGGCTTCATGGCTGCTGTCACCTCCGGCAGCCTGGCGATTGGCGTGCTGGCGGCGATGCTCGGCGGCGTCATGATGTCGATGCTGTTCGCGCTGATGGCCGTCACCCTGGCAGCCAACCAGTATGCCGCCGGCCTGGCGCTGACCATCTTCGGCGTGGGCCTCAGCTCCTTCGTCGGCAGCGGCTATGTCGGTCAGGCCATCGACGGCTTCGACAAGGTCGCCATCCCGCTGCTGTCTGACATTCCGGTACTGGGCACCGTGCTGTTCACCCAGGACATTCTGGTCTACGCCTCGCTGGTGATCTTCGTGCTGGTGTTCTGCTTTTTGCGTTACACCCGCGGCGGCCTGATCCTGCGTGCCGTCGGCGAGTCCCCCGAAGCGGCCAATGCCAACGGTCTGCGCGTATTGCAGGTGCGCTATCTGGCGGTCGCCTTTGGCGGCGCCATGGCCGGGCTGGCGGGCGCCTACCTGTCGCTGGCCTACACCCCAATGTGGACCGAAAACATGACCGCCGGGCGGGGCTGGATCGCGCTGGCGCTGGTGGTGTTCGCCACCTGGAAACCCGAACGTGTACTGCTGGGGGCCTACCTGTTTGGCGCCGCCAGCATCCTGCATTTGGTACTGCAGGGCCTTGGCTGGCAGAGCTCGACCGAGCTGCTGGCCATGCTGCCCTATGTGGTCACCATTCTGGTGCTTGTGCTGCTGTCCTGGAATCCCACCCGGACGCGGCTCAACACACCGCTATCAATCGGCCAACCTTATAGGCCGAGCAAATAACGAGTAACACCCACTATGCCAATCAAAAAACCATATCTTGGATTATTAGGAGCATTACATGAGCACAATGCGTAAAACCCTGATTGCCGCCTGCATCGCAGCCGCCTTCGTCCCTGCAGCACACGCCGAGAAGTATTTCTCCGACTCCAGCCTGTCGATCCTCTACAGCGATGACTATCAGGCGTTCGGCAAGCAGAAACGTACCGACACCTATTTCACTTTCGAGAACGCGACCGGTCACAACTGGGGCAGCACCTTCTTCTTCTTTGACCGCAATCAGGGTCACGGCAAGGACGCAGACTCTGATGACCTGTATGGCGAGTTTGCGCCTGACATGAACCTGAGCTGGGCACTGGGCAAAGACCTGAGCGTTGGTAACGTGATCAAGGACTTCACCCTGGCCGGTCAGTACGAAAATGGCGGCGGCACCAACGTCAACAACTACATGGTTGGCCCCGGCATCATCTGGAACGTCCCTGGCATGCAGTACTTCAAGACCAGCTTCTACCGCGTGTGGAACAGCGAAACCGACGACGACTATCAAGCTACTGTGGTCTGGGGCATGCCCATGGAGTTTGGCGCTACCCGCATCCTGTTCGACGGTTACATCGACTGGTCTACCGCAGAAGACGACCACAAGTCCGATTTCCACTTCAACCCGCAGCTGAAGCTGGACGTAGGTAACTACTTCAACGCGCCCAAGGTGCTGTACGCCGGTATCGAGTACTCTTACTGGAACAACAAGTACGGCCTGAACGACGACGTAATGGACACCGAAAGCGCCGTCAGTGCGCTGGTAAAATGGCACTTCTGATCGACCACAACGGCCCGGTGTAAACCGGGCCGTTGTTACCAGTACGCCCCTTGCACGGAAGACAGGACTGATGACCACCGCCACTGCCAAATCCAAGACCTACCGTCCCGGAAAGATTCGTGAGCGCAACCACGAGTTGATTCTGGCCGCAGCGGAGCAGGAATTTGCCCTGCACGGTTTTCGCGGCGCTACCATCCAAAACATTGCCGAACGTGCCGAACTACCCAAATCGAACGTGCTGTATTACTTCAGCAACAAGAAGAAGATATATGCCGCCATGTTCGACGACATTCTTGCACGCTGGAACACCCTGTTCTCCAGCGTGACCGTCGACGACGATCCCGCCGAAGCGATCGCCGCCTTCATTCGTACCAAGGTGGAGACCTCAAGAACCCACCCGTTGGCCTCGCGCCTGTTCGCCATGGAGATCATCCAGGGCGCGCCCTTTCTGATGACCCACCTGCGCACCAATATGCGCGAATGGGTGCGTGGCCGCGCCGGCGTGATGCAGCAATGGATCGACCAGGGCCGCATGGCGCCGGTCGACCCGGTGCAGCTGATTTTCCTGATCTGGTCCTCGACGCAGCACTACTCCGACTTTCAGGTACAGATTCTGATGGTCGAGAACAAGGCCGAATACGAGCAGAAAGACTTTGACCACGCGGCCGACTTTCTCACCGAAGTAATACTGCGCGGCTGTGGCCTCGAGCCGCCGAAAAAATGAGCGGTGTGCGCCTTGCCGACGCGGCCCCGGTGGCAATCCGCCGGCGCTGCGGCGACAATGGCAACCCCATTACCCTAACCCAACCCTAGTGTTACAGCCGGACAGCCTCTGAGCCCGCCGCGCTCCTGACCGCCGAGGTACAGATGAGCCAGTTTGCGCTGCGCGATGCAGCCATTTTCACCGTAGACCCCGATAACCGGGTCATTCCCCGTGGCACCCTGATCGTTGAGGACGGCCGCATCAGCGCCGTCGGCCCCAGCGATCAACTGATCATTCCGCCGGGTATCCCGACCATAGACGCCAGCGGCCATGCGCTGCTGCCGGGGCTGATCGACGCCCATTCGCACTCCAGCCTGATGCGCGGGGTGACCGAGAACATGCAGCTGATGGACTGGCTGCCCTACTACCAGTTGGAGCACCGCGCGCTAACCGAGGAGTACGCCTATCACTCGGCCCGCCTGTGTTATCTGGAAGCGCTGAAGAGCGGCACCACCTGCGTGATGGACATGTACCGCTTCATGCACCGCTGCGCCGAGGCCGCGGACGAGGTCGGCATTCGGGTCAATCTCGCACCCTATGTGGCCGACGAAGCGGGCAAAGACTTTTTCGCCACCCGCGCCGAGAACCGCGCGCTGATCCACAGCCACCACGGCACCCAGAACGGTCGCATACAGGTGTGGATGGGCCTGGAGCATCTGTTCTACTGCACCCCCGACGCCTACCGCGAAGCGCTGGAGTGTCAGGCTGAATATGGTGTAGGCATCCACACCCACGCCTGCGAGCAAAAGGAAGAAGACGACGCTGTCAGCGCGCATTTTGGCCGCCGCTCGATTGCCCAGCTGGATCATTACGGGATTCTCGGCGAACGCACCCTGCTGGCCCATTGCGTGTGGCTGAACGACGACGAGATCAAGCGTATCGCCGATACCGGCACCAGCATCAGCCACTGCCCGATCAGCAACGCCAAACTAGCCAGCGGCGTGGCCCGCGTACCAGAGATGCTCGCCGCCGGCATCACCGTCGGCCTGGGTACCGACGGCCCGGTATGCAACAACAGCCTGAGCCTGTTTGAGGAAATGAAGTTTGCCTCGCTGATTCAGAAAGCCACCCGGCTGGACGCCACCGTGCTGCCAGCCGATCAGATGCTGCGCATGGCCACCATCAACGGCGCACGCGCGCTGGGCCTGGGCGACCGCATCGGCTCGCTGGAGGTCGGCAAGCAGGCCGACCTGTTGCTGCTGGATCTGGCCAGCCCCAACCTGACCCCAGCGGAACTGACCAACAGTGGCGGCAATCTACTGTGGAACCTGGTATTTGCCGCCGGCACGCAGAATGTGGCCGCCGTGTGGGTCGATGGCCGCCAGCTGCTTGCCGATGGCCGCGCCACCCGCGTCAGCGAGGCCAGCCTGATCGCCGAAGCCCAGCAGCAGGGTCTGGCGCTATTTCAGCAGTGTCGCGATATCAGCCACCTGCGCACGTCCATGCTTTAAGGTCCTACGGGAGTCCATACCATGACCTCACTACCGATTATCTCCGTCGCCGGCCTGCGCAGCGACGACCCGGCTGTTCGCGCCGCCACCGCCGCCGAGCTGGGCAAGGCCTGCCGCGACGTCGGTTTTTTCTACGCCATCGACCACGGCATTCCCGAGGCCGTCATGAGCGGCGCGTTCGACAACGCCAAGACCTTCTTCGCCCTGCCGCTGGAAAGCAAGCAGGCGCTGTCGATCAAACTGTCACCGCATAACCGTGGCTACGTGGCCATGGCCGATGAAAAGCTCAATCCCGAGGCCGGCGCCGACATGAAGGAAGCCTTCAACATCGGCACCGACTTTCCCGAGGATCACCCCGAGGTGGTCGCCGGCAAGCCGTTTCGCGGAGTGAATTTCTGGCCGCCGGTAGAGGGTTGGCGCAGCGCCATGCTGGGTTACTTTGACGCCTGCCTGGATCTTGGCCGGCTGATTCACCGCGGCTTCAGCATCGACCTGGGGCTGCGCGAAGACTTCTTCGACGCGCACCTGCAAGAGCCCATCGCCACCCTGCGCATGCTGCGCTACCCGGCCAGCGCCGGTGAAATCACCCGTGAAGACGGCGGCGCCGGCGCGCACACCGATTACGGCAACGTTACCCTGCTGGCCACCGACAAGGTCGCCGGCCTGCAGGTGGCTACCCGCCAGGGCAACTGGATAGATGCGCCGCACATTCCTGGCGCCTTCGTCTGCAACATCGGCGACTGCCTGATGCGCTGGAGCAACGACACCTATGTCTCAACCCCGCACCGGGTCAAGCCGCCGGAGCAGGAGCGCTACTCGATTGCCTTCTTCCTGGAAGTCGATCCGGATGCCGTCGTCGACCCGCGCGACATAGTGCCGAACGAGCAGCCCAAGTACCCGCCGATTACCTGCGCCGAGTACCTGACACACCGCCTGAACGCCACCTACGAGCACCGCACAGACGCTGACGCAATGTAATGCCTGCGCCGTGTATCATCACGGCGCAAAACCCGTTAACCGACCTTCTTCAACGCCACCGCATTCATGCAAAAACGCAGGCCGGTCGGCGGTGGCCCATCGGGGAACACATGCCCCAGGTGCGCATCGCAGACATTGCAGGTGTTCTCCACGCGTTGCATGCCGTGGCTATTGTCCATCTTGCAAGCCACCACATTGTCTTTCAGCGGCTGGGTAAACGACGGCCAGCCGCTGTGCGATTCAAACTTGTGGCTGGCATCAAACAGCTCGGTGCCACAGCACACACAGGCGTAGATACCCGGCTCGAACAGACTGCACATCTCTGAACTGAACGCCCGCTCGGTACCCGCCTGACGGGTCACCCGGTACTCCTCCTCGCTCAACTGCGCACGCCACTCGGCCTCGCTTTTTTGTACGCGGCGCTCTGGCTCAGGGTTACCGTTGGTCGCGCGGGCAATCACATCATTCCAGTTCTGCACTTTTTCACCTCCGCAAAAATTGAACAAGTTACCTGCATAGGACTCCAAAAGCTTATCAGGGTTACCGGCGGAAAACGTGCGTCGCATCGCGCAACCCCGCCTTGCCCACATCCTCTCCAATTCAGCGGAGGCAACATGTCCAACCTGTCCAGTTACGCCGTCACCGAAAAGTGGCCAGCGACCCATCCCGAGCGCCTGCAGCTCTACTCGCTGCCAACCCCCAACGGCGTAAAAGCCTCCATCATGCTGGAGGAGATCGAGCTGGCCTATGAGCCGCATCGGGTAGATTTTGGCCGGGGCGATCAACATACGCCTGAATTCCTCTCGGTCAGCCCGAACAACAAGATCCCCGCGATTCTTGACCCCAACGGCCCCCACGGCCAGCCACTGGCGCTGTTCGAGTCCGGCGCTATCCTGCTCTATCTGGCAGAAAAAAGCGGCCAGCTGGTGCCACGCGACCCAGCCGAGCGTCTCAAGTGCATCCAATGGCTGCTTTTCCAGATCGGCGGCATAGGCCCCATGTTCGGCCAGCTCGGCTACTTCGTGAAGTTCGACGGCAAGGAAGTACAAGACCCACGCCCACGGCGACGCTACATCGATGAAACCCTGCGGTTGCTGGGTGTGCTTGACCGTCAGCTGAAAGACAAGGACTGGATCATGGGCGGCCAATACAGCATTGCCGATATCGCGGTGTTCCCTTGGATTCGGGGGATGCTGGAGTTTTATGAGGCGGGGCCACTGGTGGATTTTGAGCAGTTCACCAACGTGCGGCGGGTGTACGACGCCTTTATGGCGCGGCCCGCGGTGCAGCGGGGGTTGGATATTCCAGCGCCGGAGTAAGCCTCTGCGTGCCACTTCTGCGGTGACCGTGCACTGATCGTTCCCACGCTCTGCGTGGGAATGCAGCCTCGGACCCTCTACGGCCCTACCTGCCAACCCAACACTCTTAACGACCGCTTCCTAGCTAATTAATGTACAAACCGATAGCGCGCTTCCCGCCTATCTCGCGCGCCAAGCGGGGCCGCTTGCGCGGCAGCCCTGCGCTACTCGCCCGCATAAACGGGATTGGGGGTGCGTGGGCTCTGGTCATTCTTTGTAACGCACACTCAAACGACCGACGAGACACTCTAATCTGACCCCATTTTTCGCAGTTTTTTCGCCATGCAGACAAGGGTATTGGCAGCTCTCCAATACCGAAGGGGAATTCAACGGCACTCGCGAAGTCTCACGCGATGAACCCATTGAAGCCAAGGCAGCTCGGTTAGTTGCTTTGGCTTTTTCAATCGCACTCACCGCCCGGCATCGCCTAACGGATATCACATGACCATTGTCGACATCCTCGTCGCCCTCTTTGGGCTTCTTCTCATTCTGTTTACGCTGTTCGATGCGTTGGTAACGATATTGGGCCTGCAAGGTGGCGGGCCCGGCACTACCTTTGTCACGCAAAAGATCTGGCGCGTTTTACTGATGCTCCATCGCCGCAAACCGCAGCACAGACTGCTGACTGTATGCGGCCCTGCTTTGATGGTTCTGGTGGTGCTGCTGTGGTACGCGATGCTGTATCTCGGCTGGTTTTTGGTGTTCAACTCGGTAAGCGGTGCAGTAGTCAACGACTCCACGACCATCTTCGCCTCGGACCTGCAAACCTTATACTTTACGGGCGTCACCATCAGCGGGCTGGGTTACGGTGACTTTACCGCACGCGGCTTTCCGTGGACTCTTTACGCTACCTTGGCAGTATCGACCGGTACTTTACTGACCTCCTTGGGGCTGTCTTACATTATCGCTGTGGTACCAGTTGCGTTGGAAAGGAAGCAGATTGCCCTGAAGCTGAATACGCTTGCCGCCAAGCCGGATGAGCTGATCAGGCAGCTGAACTCCAAGGAAAACGTGGATTACGTTTGGCAGTATCTGTTTTCAATCCAATCGGACGGCACAGACTTTTCCAGCAAATACGGCGCCTACCCCGTCGTCACCTATTTTCATGCGTTGCGGGTCGATAGCGTGTTCTCGTTAGCCTATTTGAACTCTGCGGATATTCTGTTTTACATCGCCAATCACCCCGACCCTTCCCTGCGACCGGCTGCGCCCGCGGTGCAAGCGTTGAGAAATATCATCAGTGCGCATACCGATAACCTGCAGCACGTGATTGAGGGTGGCAAGTCAGGTGTTTACGCAGAGACTGCTAACGGAGCTTTGCCGGAATATCTTGAGAACCTGAGCCAAGACCAGGGCTACTCGCGGCAACTGTATACCGCGCAGCGCAGGCAACTGGTGACTGCCTGTATTTACGACGGTTGGTGGGATAAGCCTAGACGTTGAGATGAGCGGGGGCAGGTCTCCAATTGGATCATTCCCAACCCCCCGGCGAGGTAACGCAACTCAGAACGCACCTGGGTCTTACCTACGGTCTGCTATGCGTAAACAACTGAATTGCTGAAGTTTTCGCTCATTGATGTGCAAGCTGATGATTCGTTTCTCGCCTACCTGGCGAGCCAAGGGGGGCCGCTTGCCCGGCCCCCCTTGGCAATCCCCCGGGGCACCCGACTACGCGACCCTTCGGGTTCGCTGCGTTGCCCGGTCTGACGGGGATGCTCGCAAACTCGCTTCGCTCAGACACCCCGCCCATCTTTTTCCCGCCAGCCCTGCGCTACTCGCCCGGGTAAACGGGAAAGGGGGCCGTGCATTCTGGTCTCTCTTTGGACTCGAACCAAAAGCAACCGCTATCCCATTTTGATCGTTCCCACGCTCCTGCGCGGTAACGCATCCCTGAACGCTCCGCGTCCATACCTGCCATCCCTAAAATCAAGTGTCTGAACGAATGCTGCCTAGCTAATTGATATGCAGACTGGTAGTTCGCTTTTCGGCTTACTGGTGAGGCAAGGAGACCAGCCTACCGCGTGGATGTCGCATGTATTCAGAATCAAACACGGTTGTTGCGCGATGCGCAACACGCTAAGGTTTGATTATGAAGACTATGCATAAGCCGCCGCATCCCGGCAATTTCATTCGGGAGATTTACCTTGAGCCTTTCGGCATCAGTTCCCGTCAGCTCGCGTCCAGCCTGGGGGGTTCACCCTCTACGTTGTCTCGCTTGCTCAAAGGGGCTAGCGGTGTGAGCCCGGAAATGGCTTTGCGGCTATCCAAAGTTCTTGGGCGTGCCCCTGAAAGCTGGTTGGTGATGCAAGATATGTACGACCTCTGGGTGGCCCGCAATACGATCAATTTGGATGGGCTCCACCCTCTGGACTTCGAAGCAGCTTAACGATAGTTGCAAGGAAATGCGCTAATGTTGCTTGCTCAGAATTAATGTCATCTGATCCCAAATTACACAGAATGTTGTGGGAGGCTTGAGTGGAGCTTATGGCCATGCACTTGGTTTCCAGGTGGGCAAGAGCATGTGGTATGGCGGAGCAAAATCGGCGAAAGCAATTCCAAGAAGCCTTGCCATAGGTGGAATGGAAGCTAATGCGATGGCGGGTGTTTTAACATGATATTGCCGAACAACTACGGCGGCATGCGTGCCTCCAGTGGCATGTCTAGCTGTAGTTGCGGAGGATAACAGTGATTATTTTCGTTTTGCTGCATGTGCTTTTTGGTATTACAACCGGAGCTATGGTCATTTATCTTCCACGGGCGTCAAGTAAAGCGAAAGCATGGGCTGTATGGATTCTTGGGATTCTTTTTACTTTCGTGCTAGTCGCAATATTTGGGGAATTTACCGTAAGAGGTAAAGTTGAGGAGGGGTACGGGCTGATTGCCGGTGTGGCCGTCATAGTGGCTTTTTTTTCGGTTTTGCTATTGGGTAAGAGGTACGGAAGAAAATAGAGAAGTGATTGGAGCCCACCCCGGTCGCCATACCAGCGTGGGGGCCTACCCCAAGGTCCCGTCTACGCGCGCGCGAGAAAAGAAGTAACTGGGGATCAAATAAAAATTATTCTAGGTTCACGCTAGAGATAAGAAATCCTGAAAAAGCATGTGAACCATGCACGGGCTCATAATCCCCGTCTACGCGGGCGAGCAACGCAGCGAACCCGCAGGGCCGCGTAGTTGGGGTGGCCTAGGGGGGTGCAGGGGAAAATGGCCATGCATTTCCCCCTCTCGTCATCAGGGCGAAAGGCTGGATCAATAACACCACCAGCGTCTTAATTTCACAGTCAGTCGTTATTCAGGCTTGGGGGTATCCCAGATGTCCCTGCCATGTCGTACTCTGTGGATTCTGGCCACCCCAGCATGACCGACCAGACACCCCAAACAGCTACTAAAAACCCAAAGCGGTGTTTGCCAATCAGCCCCTTTAAACAGGTACTGACCTGTCATGCCCAAAGCAATACCAAAGAAAAGTACGGCGCAGAGATAGTAAAGCCAGAATGTGCTCGCCAGCAGATGGTGCCTGCTGGCGAGCGAAGCTCCGCCCCCAACCAGAACTACCGTCGCAACTCCGAGCGGGAAGGCAGCCACAGAATCCCAAAATCCGCGACCTGCAGAGCTCTCATACTGCATAAAAAAACCCATCACAGAGCCCAGCAGGAAAAGCGAAGCATGGATGAAAATGACGGACTTCATACGACTTCGCGTTCCTTGAGCACACAAAGACCAACCCACAGACGCATGCAAGGTATGACTCGGAAAGGTGGGGATATGGATAGAGATCGTGGCATCCATGCCTCAAGCGTAATTAAGCTGTGATGAGTAAGAACCCGATATTGCGGCCAGCGTTAACGTTTGGCAATCCGTAGTTGGAAGACAATCCGAATACGTCAAAACCTGGCAAAACAAGTGAGCACAACTCGAACCCCAAATCCCCGTCTACGCGGGCGAGTAGCGCAGGTCTGGCGGGAATAAGCCCGAGGACTGTCTGAGCGAAGCGAGTTCCGCAGGGCCCCGCCAGCCCGAGCAACGCAGCGAACCAGCAGGGCCGTGTAGTTGGGGTGGCCTAGGGGGTGCAGGGGGAAATGGCCAAGCATTTCCCCCTGCTCGCCATCAGGCGAAAGGCTGACTTGAACACTCCGCCGCGTTACGAGACGGACGCAGAGCGACTAGCAAAGCGTTACTACGCTGGAGCGGGGGAACGATCAAGTAGAGAGCGCACCAGCGCCACTCACTTGCCTAACACCAACTCCCGCGCCAACCGATTATGTTCCTCAATAATCAACGGAATCTCCCGCGTCAAAAGCCGCCCATCCTCAACTACCTGCCGCCCATTGATGATGCTGTGCGCCACCCGCTGCGGCGTGCAGAACACCAGCGCGGCCAGCGGATCAACCAGCGCACCCGCCATGGCGATGTCGTCGGTGCGGAAGGCGATGATGTCGGCGCAGTAACCGGGTTGAATACGACCCAGCATATCGGCACGGCCAAGTACTTCAGCGCCGCCACGGGTGGCGATAAACAAGGCTTCACGCGCACTCATGGCGCCGGGATCTTCATCCCGCACCCGCGCTGAGAGCATCGCCTGACGAGTCTCGTCGAGCAGGTTGTTGGTGTCGTTGGAGGCGCTGCCGTCCACGCCCAGGCCAACCTTTACGCCAGCATCGCGCATCTTGCGGATTGGCGCGATGCCGGAGGCCAGGCGCATGTTGGAGCAAGGGCAGTGGGCGACGCCGGTGCCGGTGCGGGCGAACAGGGCGATGCCCGGGTCATCCAGATGCACGCAGTGGGCGTGCCATACGTCTGCCCCGACCCAGCCGACCGACTCGGTGTATTCGGTGGGGGTCATGCCATAGCGCTCCTTGCTGAAGGCAAGGTCCTTGGCGTTTTCGGCGGTGTGGGTGTGCAGGCCAACGCCGTAGGAGCGCGCCAAAGCAGCACCTTCGCGCATCAGGTCGGTGGTCACGGTGAAGGGTGAGCAGGGGCCGAGCGCGACCTTGATCATGGCGTCTGACGTGGCGTCGTGCAGCTCTTCCACGACCCGACGCATCTCGGTGAGGATCGCATCTTCATCCTGCTCGACCAGTGCATCCGGCGGCAGCCCGCCCTTGCTCTGGCCCAGACTCATGGCGCCGCGCACGGCGTGAAAGCGCATACCCATTTCCTCGGCGGCCTGCACGCTGTCGTCCAGCCGGGTGCCGTTCACATACAGGTAGGCGTGATCCGCGGCCGTGGTGCACCCCGACAGCATCAGCTCGGCCATCGCGGTGCGGGTGGCAGCGCGCTGCATGGCCGGGGTGATGTTCTGCCAGACCGGGAAGAGGGCGGTGAGCCAGTCGAACAGCTCGGCATCCTGCGCGGCGGGCAGGGCACGGGTGAGCGACTGGAACATGTGGTGATGGGTGTTGATCAGGCCCGGAATCAGCACGTGACCGGTCATGTCGATGACCTTGTCAGCGGTGTCTGGCAGCTCACTGGCGGGGCCGACCGCTTCGACGCGGTTGCCGCGAATAAACACGGAGCCGTTGGCTATTTCACGTTGCTCGTCATCCAGGGTGGCGATGACCAGCGCGTTCTTGAGCAGCAGAGTGGGTGACATGCGATTCCTCGATATTTCGTTATGTTGACCAGTGGGACAAAAATTCCCCATATCGCGCGACATGCAATTCCGGGGCCGCTGTAAAACCGCGCAGATTGGGTGCCATAGCCCTCATATCAGCACAGTATCAGTGCATTAGCAGGCTGTTTTGGCGCGCAATCGCGCAGTCATTCCCGTGCCAGAGGGCTTGGCACAGCCCTTGCTTTTTCAATTCTTGCGTGACTGGTCAGGTTATGAGTCGTGTCGTCCTGAACACGGGTTCGAGGACTAAACCGCAGGTCGCATTAATCCACCGCCGCCAGGCGGCGGTGCATGTACCCGCAACAGGAGACACTGATGACAACAGACTCAATACCGGTAATCGACTTTTCCCCCTTCATCGACGGCGACGCCGCCGCCCGCGCCGAGGTGGCGCGGCAGATGCGCCAGGCCAGCAGCGACTGGGGCTTCTTTTACCTGGCCGGCTGCGGCATGCCGCAGGCCAGCTTGCAGCAAGCCTTTGCCGATTCGCAGGCCTTGTTTGCCTTGAGCGACGATGCCAAGCAGGCGGTTGCCTGGCAGAACGCCGAGAGTAACCGTGGCTACGTGGGCGTGCGCCGCGAACGGCTCGATCCAAACAAGCCCGGCGACCTGAAGGAAGCCTTCAATCTGGCACCCGAGCAGCCAGAGGGGCCGCGTAATATGTGGCCCGCCGAGCTGCCCGCCTTTCGACCGCAGATGGAGGATTTTCTGCAGCAGTGCGTGGCTACCGCTGACCGCGTGCTGCAGGCCTTTGCCTTGGCGCTGCAGCAATCGCAAGACTTTTTCGTCAGCGCCCATGATCAGCATCACCACACGCTGCGGTTGCTGCACTACCCGGCGCTACCGGCGGACTTCAGCGCCCAGGGCGGCGAGAGTCGCGCGGGCGAACATACCGATTACGGCAGTATTACCCTGCTGTTTCAGGATGATGCCGGCGGGCTGGAAGTGCGCACTCGCGCCGGTGACTGGATCGCCGCCACGCCGATTCCCGGCACCGTGGTGGTGAACACCGGCGACCTGATGCAACGCTGGACCAATCACGTGTTCTGCTCAACGCCGCACAAGGTCAACCTGCGCTCCAGCAACCGCGAGCGCTATTCCATCGCCTTCTTTTGCCACCCGAATCACAACGCCGACATCCGTTGTATCAGTACCTGCAGCGATGCCGAGAACCCGCCGCGCTACCCGCCGATTAGCGCGGGGGAGCATCTGCTTGAACGCCTCAACGCCACTTACTGATTCACCCTTACAGGAGCACCACCCATGCAACAAAGAGGATTGAAACTCACCGCCCTGGCGCTTGCCCTGGGCTTCAGCGCCGCGAGCGCAAGCGCTGCCGACCTGACGCCTATCACCGTCACCACCACCTGGTATGCCCAGGCCGAACACGGTGGGCTGTACGCCGCCAAGGCCGCCGGCATCTACGAGCAACACGGGCTGGATGTGACCATCAAGATGGGCGGACCGCAGGTGAACAACGTGCAGTTGCTGATGGCCGGCAAGACCGACTTCAGCATGGGCTATGCGCTGCAGTCGCTGAACGCGGTCAAGCAGGATATCCCCATGGTCACGGTCGCGGCCTGGTTCCAGAAAGACCCGCAGACGCTGATCGTGCACGAGGGCGCCGGAGTCGACACCTTGGCCGACCTGGAAGGCAAGGGCATTCGCATGCCCACCGCCGGCCGGGTTGCCTACTGGCCCTGGATGAAAGCCGAATTTGGCTATAGTGACGATCAGCTACGTCCCTACGATTACAGCTTGGGGCCGTTTATCGCTGACCCCGAGGCGGTGCAGCAGGGCTACATCACCAACGATGGCTACTTTCTCGACAAGGCCGGTGTGAAGGGCAAGAGCCTGCTGCTAGCGGACTTTGGTTGGGGCGCTTACTCCTGCACGCTGGACGTCACGCAGAAGATGGTGGATGAGAATCCCGAGGTGGTGCAGGCGATGGTAATGGCTACCGCCGAGGGCTGGGCCGCCTACTTCAAGGACCCCGCGCCGGCGAATGCGCTGATCAAGCAGGATAACCCCGAGATGCAGGACGACCTGCTGGCCTACAGCATCGCCAAGCTGCAGGAAGACAATATTCTGCTGGCCGGCGATGCCGAGGGTGGAAAATACGGCAACATGACCGAGGCGCACTGGCAGTCGTTCTTCGACGATATGGTCAAGGCCGAGACCTTGCCGGCGGATCTGGAGTGGCAGAAGGCCTTTGATCTGACCTTCGTCAAGGCTCTGTACGGCGCGGAGTAAACACTGGGAAGGTCGAGCATCTGCTCGACCACCAGACCACCGCACATCCTGCGTGGCCGAGTTGGAACTCGGCCTTCCCGTTTAGCTGGCGAACGCCAGCAGCGCATCGGCAACCGCATCGGTCGCCACCACCTGCGGGACGTGCCCACAATCCAGGCTGACCACCTCGGCCCCCGGCACCAGCAGCTGCATGCGCCGCTGTACCGGCAGGACGACTGACCTGTCCTGGGTGGCCTCGATATACAGACGCGGCAGGCGGCCAAAGCGCTCCGGCGTCCATTCAGCCACCAGCGCGCGGGTGCCTTCCGGCTGGGCGCAAAACAGCTGCGCCGCCGCCATTGCCTGCTCACGCGGCAAGTCCTGCAAAAATACCTCGCAGACCGTCTCGGCGGGCACGCTGGACCATTGGCGATCCTCGCTCCAGCGCAGATAGGGCCAGATACCGACGGCCTCGGGGTGAGTCTTTTGCGCTTCTGCGGCCAGCTCGGCAAAACCCAGGCCGCTGGGCAGCATCATGCCGGCAATGTAGGCGACGCCCGCCACTCGCTCGGCCAGTGCCTCGGCTGCCTGGGTGGCAATCACGCCGCCGCCGGAATGCCCGACGATCAGCAGCGGTCCGCTGACACCGGCGCAGCTGTCTTCCACCGCACGCAAGCAGCCCGCCATGGTGATTTGCTCGGGCGTGGCGGGGTTACGCGAGTTGCCTGGCATATCCGGGGTGACCACGTTGTGGCCCTGGCCTTGCAGCACAGCGCGCAGACTGTCCCAAACCCAGCTGCCAGCCCAGGCGCCGTGAATCAGGACGAAGGTGGGCTGCTCAGACATAGGTCCTCCGGTACATATCCTGCAGGTGCTGTTCGACCGTGGTGGCCGGGTACTTGGGCGACTCACCCGCCGCCAGACAAACCGGCAGGCAGCGCACCTCGTGTTCGGGAGCGCCACTGTAGAAGAAGGGCACCGAATAGCGCTCGGCGCCAGAGGTGTTCACCACCCGGTGCAGGGTGGAGCGGTAGCGGTCGTTGGTCCAGCGCGCGATCATGTCGCCCAGATTGACCACAAAGGTACCGGGGATCGGCGGCGCATCCATCCAGCGTTCACCCTTGGCATCCCACACTTGCAGGCCGGGCTTGTCATCCAGCAGCAATATGGTGATGCCGCCAAAGTCGGTATGCGCGCCGCAGCCCTTTTCACCGGGCAGGGGTTTGGCCGGTTGCGGCGGGTAGTGCAGCAAGCGCAGGGTGCACAACGGCTCATGGCAGAAATCGGCGAAGAAGTCTTCCGGCAGCTGCAACGACAGCGCCAGCCCGGCCATGATCCGCTCACTCAGCGTCAGCATGGCGTCGTAGTAACCCTGCATCGCCGGGCGGAACGCAGGCAGCTCGACCGGCCACTGATTCGGCCCTTGATTGAAGCGCCCGGCCAGCACCCGCGGGTGATCCTCGGCCAGTTCTTCACCGATATAGAAGCCCTCCTTCAGGTCCGGCGGCATACCCGGCTCCAGCGTTTGCCCGCCGAGCTTTTCATAGCCGCGGTTGGCCTTGGATTGCGCCTTGTCGGTCTGCAGCTTGGTCGCCATGGGCTGGGCAAAGAAGGCCTGCGATTGCACAATAACACGCTGAATCAGCGCCGGATCAATGCCATGGCCGCTGATATAGAAAAACCCGGTGTGCTCGCAGGCCTCGCGCAGGGCGCGACCTACTGCCGCCTTGGCCTCGGCCGAAGCGGCGAACAGCGCGCTCAGGTCGATGATCGGCAGGCCGTGTGCCGGGGATGATTGCTGTGCCGCCATGGTTGCCTGGTCTCCTCTCTGGTGAGTGCAGGTTGCCCTGCTCATTTTTACTGTCCAGCTGGTCAGGTATTCATATTGCATGCCAATGCGCAGCGGCGTGCCGAATTCCTTTACCGGCGCACCAATCCACCATCAATTACCCGAGGAGCATTCATGAAACCGTCGCGCATCTGCATCGTTGTCGACTCCCGTTATGGCAGCACATTGGCACTGGCCAAGGCCATCGCTGAAGGCGCCGCCGCTGAGCAGGCAGAGGTACGCCTGTGCCGTGTGGCGCTCAGCGAGCCGGAATTCAGCGTGGATACCGAACGTGCCGATTTCATCGCCGCGCAGACCGAATACCGCAGCCTGCCGCAGGCCAACGCGGCCGATCTTGAGTGGGCCACGGGCATCATCTGGGGCTCGCCCACGCGCTACGGCCTGATGAGCACGCCACTGCGCGCCTTTATCGACGAGGTTGCGCCGCTGTGGCGCCAGGGCGCGCTGATCGGCAAGGTAGGCGCAGCCTTCACCTCTACTGGGGGCATGCACTCGGGCAACGAAATGACCCTGCTCAATCTGCTGCTGCCGTTTTTGCAGCACGGCATGGTACTCGCGGGCGTACCGCACAGCGTGCCGGAACTGGTACACACCCGCAGCGGCGGCTCGCCCTACGGCGCCTCTGCCGTGACCGGCTTTGACGGCAGCCTGGGAGTAGATGCCGGTGAGCTGGCGATCGGCCGTGCGCTCGGTGCCAGGGTGGCGAGGCTGGCCGCACAGATCATCCCGGAACCGTCCTCGGTTGACCTGGCCGCGGGTCAGGCGCACTGACGGTGCTCCGTTCACGCATGCGACGACGGTGATCATTTTTTGCGCACTGACGGTGCAGCCATCGTGATCACTGTCGCAATCCAGTGCATAAATTTACTGACCAATTGATCAGGAAATACAAAACAAGCGCTTTCAGCCATGTGGCACGCTGCTTGCTCTCCAGAAAATATTGAATAAATGGTCAGCTAATAAAATCCACTGGAGTATGAATATGCGCGACACACGTAAGCCCCTGATCTCCTCCGCCAAACGCAGCCTGTCACTGCTGGCCGGTTCGCTGGCGGTGGCCGGCAGTCTTTCATCACCTGCCATGGCAGCCGATCTGGACGAAGTGGTGTTTGGTACCAACTGGTTCGCCCAGGCCGAGCATGGCGGTTTCTATCAGGCCAAGGCCACCGGGATTTATGAAAAGTACGGTCTGGATGTCTCCATCGAAATGGGCGGCCCGCAGGTCAATGGCATGCAGTTGCTGGTGGCCGGCAAGCGCGACTTTTCCATGGGCTACCCGATCGGCAACATCAAGGCGGTGGAAGAGGGTCTGCCGGTAAAAACCGTGGCCGCGGCCTTTCAGGGTGACCCCCAGGCGCTGATCGCCCACCCCAACATCACCTCGCTGGAGCAGATCAAGGAAGAGGGCCTGCCGGTGTACATCGCCGCCTTCGCCAACACCACCTTCTGGCCCTGGCTGAAGTCCAAGTATGGCTACACCGATGACATGATTCGCCCCTATACCTTCAGCGTGGCGCCCTTCTTGGCTGACGACAGCATCGTGCAGCAGGGCTACCTCTCGTCCGAGCCCTTTGCGATGGAAAAAGCCGGTGTGAAGCCGTCTGTCTTCCTGCTCGCCGACTACGGCTACCCGGCCTACGCCACCACCATCGAAACCACCGACAAGATGATCGAGGAAAATCCTGATCTGGTGCGCCGCTTTGTACAGGCCAGCATGGAAGGCTGGGCGAGCTACTTCAACGACCCGGCACCGGGCAACGAGCTGATTCAGGAAGCCAACCCGGAAATGACCGATGAGCAGATCGCCTACGGCATCGAGAAGATGAAGGAATACGGTCTGGTCACCGGCGGCGACGCAACCAGCGGCGGCATTGGCGTGATGACCGATGCGCGCTGGGCCAAGATCCGCGAGTTCATGCTGACTGCCGGTCTGGTGGACAAGGACCTGGACATCAACGACGTCTACAGCCTCGACTTCCTGCCCAAGGAGCCGGTGCTGCCCTGAACGGCAGCAACCTGACCCTTTCCAGATAACGGTGGCCTGCCCGGCAGGCCGCCCACGGGAGCACAAGATGACCTCTTCCAGAGTCACCCCCCTGAAACCCAGCAATCCGGTGCCCGCCGATGAGCCAAGCGCCAAGGCCGGCAGCAGCAACGGTCGCCCGGTGCTGCAGGTGGAAGGCGTGAACAAGATCTACGCCAACGGCACGGTCGCGCTCAAGGGCGCGGATCTGACCGTACGCCAGGGCGAATTCGTCAGCCTGCTGGGGCCCTCCGGCTGCGGCAAGAGTACCCTGCTGCGCATCATGGCCGGACTGGGCGATGTGACCACCGGCAGCGTCAAGTTCTGGGAACAGGACTACGACGTCGTCGGCGACAAGGGCCGCAAGCTGGCCTTCGTGTTTCAGAACGCCACCCTGATGCCTTGGGCACGGGTACGCAAGAATGTGCGCCTGCCGCTGGATCTGGAGCACCAGAGCGGCCCGGCGACCGAGCAGAAGATCGACCAGGCGCTGGAGATGGTCGGCCTCAAGGGTTTCGACAACGCCTTCCCGCGCGAGCTGTCCGGCGGTATGCAGATGCGTGCCTCGATTGCCCGCGCCATGGTCACCGAGCCAAACCTGTTGCTGATGGATGAACCCTTCGGCGCGCTGGACGAGATGACCCGCAACAAACTCAACGATGACGTGCTCAAACTGTGGCAGAAAAACGGCTGGACCATCGTCTTCGTCACCCACAGCGTTTATGAGGCGGTGTATCTATCAAGCCGCGTGGTGGTGATGGCGGCGCGCCCCGGGCGCATCGTCGACGACATCAAGATCGACCAACCCTTCCCGCGCAATGCCGATTTCCGCGTCTCTACCGAGTTTGCCGGTTATTGCCGTCAGGTCTCACAGGCACTGGAGCGCGCCAGCGCCATGGGCGCAAGCACGGGTGCAACGCAGGAGAAATCGGCATGAAAGCGCCGCTGATTCAGAACGAAAACTTCGTCAAGATCGCCGCGCCGCTGGTGGTGGGCGTGTTCTTTCTGCTGTTCTGGCAGATCGCCGTGGTGGCCTTTGAAATGCCCAAGTACATACTGCCGGGGCCAATCGAGATCATGAAATCGCTGGTCACCGACTGGGCCACCCTGCTCAACGCGCTGATGATGACGCTGAAGATCACCCTGCTGGCCTTCGTGATTGCCGTGGTGCTGGGCGTCGCCGCCTCCCTGCTGTTTATCCAGAGCAAGTGGATCGAGCTGAGTCTGTTCCCCTACGCGGTACTGCTGCAGGTGACGCCGGTGGTGGCTATTGCCCCGCTGATTATCATCTGGGTCGATGACACCACCTGGGCGCTGACCGTGTGTGCGGTGATCATTGCCATCTTCCCGATCATTTCCAACACCACCCTGGGCCTGCGCAGCGTTGATCCCAACCTGCTCAGCATGTTCCGCATGTACCGCACCAGCCGCTGGCAGGAGCTGACCCGGCTGCGCATCCCCGGCGCGTTGCCGTACTTCTTTGGCGGGCTGCGGATCAGCTGCGGTCTGGCACTGATTGGCGCCGTGGTAGCGGAATTTGTCGCCGGCACCGGCGGCGCCAAGGCCGGCCTCGCCTACCTGATTCTGCAATCGGGCTACAACCTGCAGATTCCGCGCATGTTTGCCGCGCTGGTACTGATTACCCTGACCGGTATTGCGCTGTTCGCGCTGATGGTCTGGCTGTCTGACCGCGCCCTGCGCAACTGGCACGAGAGCGCGCTGGAAGTGGAACATTGAGCCGCATCAACCCAGCCACGCAGCGCTATTCCTTTGGCCTGGGTTACCTGCTGCTGGGCTTTACGGCACTGGCCTGGGGGTTGAACTTCCCGATCCTCAAGCTGGGGCTGGAAAACAGCCCACCGCTGCTGTTCACCGCCATGCGCATGGCGCTGGGCGCGATCACCATGTTCAGCATCGCCGCAGCCATGGGCATTCTGCGCCTGCCGCCGCGCGCCGATTGGCCGGTGCTGTTCTCGGTCGGTGTATTGCAGAACATGGCGTTCATCTCTTTGGTGACCCTGGGGCTGCAGTTTCTGCCCGCCGGACGGGCGGCGATCCTCGCCTATACCACGCCGATCTGGGTGGTGCCGGCGGCGGCGCTGTTCCTGGGGGAGCGCTTTACCGCACCACGCGCATTGGGCGTGGGCCTGGGGCTGGCGGGTCTGCTGACGGTATTCAACCCGCTGTCGCTGGGTTGGGATGATCCCAAGGTGTTCATTGGCGGCGGCCTTATCATGCTCGCCACCCTGGTCTGGACGGTGGGGTTGATCCACGTGCGCAAGCACCACTGGCAGGGCGACGTGCTGTCGCTGATCCCCTGGCAGGTGCTGGTGTCGGTGGTGGTACTCACGCCCTTCGCGCTCTTCTTTGAGGACCCGCGCGCAATTATCTGGGAGCCGGCGTTCGCCTGGCAGCTGGTTTTCAGCGGTGCGGTGGCCTCCGGCCTTTGTGTCGCGGCGCAGGTAGCGGCGATCCGCTCGCTGCCGGCAGTGAGCCTCTCGGTCAGCTCGGCGGCAGTGCCGGCGGTAGGGCTGCTCACCTCCAGTCTGTTTCTGCACGAACAGGCTACCCATACCGACCTGGTGGGCTTTGCGCTGATAGCCGGGGGCATTCTGGTAGTCGGCCTGGGCGATCGGCGACAGGCGCTGCGCACGCGGCGCGAGGCCGAAACCACCGGCAGCTGAGGCGCCAGCCCCGTGGCTGGGCGCACTCCGGTCGCGCCCAGCCATGGGGCGGCGCACCAACTCTGTGCACAATTCCTGACCCTGGCCCGCGCTGGCTACCTCTGTAGCCGCCGCGCTGCGAGCCTGAACCCGCTGATTGCAGGGTTTTGCGGCGTATTTACTGGCACCACGCCAAGCTGGCCCGCAATTTGCTCTTCATCACTAAAACCTGCCCAAGTGGTCAGGATATAAAGCCAAACACTAAACCCCTGTGGAGAAAGACTATGTTAAAGAAAGCATCCGGCGTTCTGGCGATGGTCATCGCCATGTCTGCCAGCGGTATGGCAGCAGCTGCCGATAAGGTTACCTACCAGCTCGACTGGTTGCCCGGTGGCGACAAGGCCCCGGTCTACGTTGGCGTACAGCAGGGCTTCTTTGCCGACGAGGGGCTGGAGGTCAGCATCGCCAGCGGCCGCGGCTCCACCGACGCTATCACCAAGATCGCCACCGGGCAGGCCGACATCGGCAGTGCCGACATTGGCGCCCTGATGGCCGCCCGCGCGCAGGATACCGTGCCGGTCAGCGCCGTTTACATGATCTTCAACCAGGGCCCGCACGCTTTCTTCTCGCTGTCTGACTCCGGCATCGAGAGCTTCAGCGACATCGCTGGCAAAAAGGTCGCCACCTCACCGTTCACCTCATCCAATGCTTTCCTGCCGCTGGTGCTGAAAGCCAACGATATGCCCGCTGACGCGGTCAGCCTGACCAAATCCGATCCGGGCGCCCTGGGCCCGATGCTGGTCACCGGCAACACCGACGCCATCATCGCCTGGGTCACCAACATCGCCCTGTTCAAGCAACAGGCCGCGGCCGCCGGCAAGGACATCAACGTGATCCGCTGGTCCGACGCCGGTCTCTCGCTGTACAGCTCCGCTGTGGTCGCCAGCGACAAGTTCCTCGGCGAGCGCCCGGACGTGGCCAAGCGCTTCATGCGTGCCTTCGACAAGTCGCTGCGCTTTACCAATGAGCACCCGGAAAAGGCCGCAGCTGACCTGCACACCATGGTGCCTGAAGTCGACGCCGCCGTTGCTACCGCACAAATCGGCGACTCCATGGAACTGGTGTTCAACGACATCAGCAAGGCCGACGGCCTGGGCAGCATGACGCCCGAGCGCATCGCCACCACCTGGAAGTGGGTCGCCGAGGCCAACGAGCTGAGCGTCGACTCGCTTGATCCGGAAACCATCGTCAACCGCGACTTCATGCCTGCTGCGGAGTAACACATGGAGCACACTAGCGAACGCGCCTTTGTGCGGATGGCGGGAGTGGGTCATCGCTACGACCCCACCCCCGGCAGTCCGATGGCGGTGCAGAACATCGACCTCGACATCAACCGCCACGAGTTTGTGGCGGTGGTGGGCCCCTCCGGCTGCGGCAAGAGTACCTTGCTGCGCATGGTGTCCGGCCTGTTGGTGCCGAGCGAGGGTGAAGTCAGCGTATTCGGCAAGCAGGTCAACGGCCCCCGTGACGACGTTGGCATCGTGTTTCAAAAGCCGACCCTGCTGCCGTGGCTGAGCGTTCGCAAGAATGTGCTCTTTCCGCTCAAGCACAAGTTTGGCCGCTATGGCGCGCAGGATGAAAAGCGCGCCAACGAGTTGCTGGCCATGGCTGGGCTCGAGGCCTTTGCCGACAAGATGCCGGACGAGTTGTCCGGCGGCATGCAACAGCGTGTGGGCATTGTCCGCGCGCTGCTGCTCAATCCCGACATTCTGCTGATGGACGAACCATTCTCCGCACTGGATGCCATGACCCGTGAACAGATCGGTTTCGATCTGCTGAAAATCTGGGACGAACAGCCCAAGACGGTGCTGTTCATCACCCACTCGATTTCCGAAGCCGTATTGCTGGCCGACCGCGTATTGGTCATGAGCAAGCGACCCGGCAGTGTGCTGGACCTGATAGAAGTAGACCTGCCGCGCCCGCGCAGCCCCGAGACCATCAAACATCCCCGCTTCAGCGAGCTGACTGACCGCATAAGGAAACATATCTATGAGCCAGACGCCCACTGACGCCGCCGCGCGCCGCGCGCTGCTGTTGAACCTCTCGCCCTGGCTATTCTTTGTGGGCTTGATCGTGCTCTGGGAGGTGGTTTGCCGCGTCTTCGAGCTGCCGACCTACGTATTGCCGGCACCCTCGGCGATTTTCAGCGCCTTTTTCGACGTTGAATTCAGCCGCTGGATGATGCATCTGTGGGCTACGCTGCGCGTGGCGCTGATGGGCTTTGCGCTGTCGATCGTGATCGCCATTCCGTTGGCCATTGCCATGATGCGCTCGGAGTTTCTCTCGCGCACCCTCTACCCGCTGCTGGTGGTGATCCAGTCCACGCCGGTGGTCGCGGTCGCGCCGCTGATCATCGTCATGATGGGCTCGGACGATCCCTCGCGCGTGCTGATTACCTGCCTGCTGACCTTCTTCCCGCTGGTGGTCTCTACCGCCACCGGGATCAACGAGACGCCGGGAGAACTGATCGAGCTGAGCCGCTCGCTGGATGCACCGACCCGCCGCGAAACCTGGCAGATCCGCATTCCCTACGCGATTCCGCACATCTTCAGCGGCCTCAAGGTAGCGATCACCTTGGCGATCATCGGCGCCGTGGTGGCCGAGTTTGTCGCCGCCGAAGAAGGGCTCGGCTATTTCATCCAGTTCTCGACCTCGTTCTTCAAGATTCCGCAGGCCTTTGCCGGTCTGTTCTTCCTCGCCATTGTCAGCCTGCTGCTGTTCAAGTCGGTGCAATGGACCCAGCAGATCTTCTTCGCCTGGAGCCTGCCGAAGAAAAAATAAGTCGCTGCCGGGCATTACAAACACTGCCCGGCCACGCCCTACATCCAGCAATAGATGCAACAAGGACCATTTTTGTGAGCCATACCGAACGCGACATCCACTTTCTGCGTGACAGCTTCCGCCTGGCCGAACAAGCCGCCGAGCAGGGCATCCACCCCTTCGCTGCCATCCTCGTCGATGCCGACGGCAAGGTGCTGATGGAGCAGCTCAACGCTTTCCTGCCCGATCACGACATGACCGGCCACGCCGAGCGGGTGCTGATGACCCGCGCCAACACCACTTACTCACCAGAAGTGCTGGCCGGCTGCACCATGTACACCTCCGCCGAGCCCTGCGCCATGTGCGCCGGCGCGGTGTACTGGGCCGGCGTTGGCCGCGTGGTCTACGGCGCCAGCGAAAAGCGCCTGAAAGAACTCACCGGCAACCACCCGGAAAACCCCACCCTGGATCTGCCCTGCCGCACCGTGTTCGAGTCCGGTCAGCGCAAGGTCGAGGTGGTTGGCCCGCTACTGGAAGAAGAATCCGCCCAGGTGCACTTCGAGTTCTGGAAAGACTGACCCTCAAGCCGGAACCGGAAGGGAGGCGGGTGCCTCCCGGCCAGCGGCGGTGGGGCTGGCCACGGCGCTAGAGATGCTGTCAGACCTTACCGGCAACGCCGCGCCCCGCTGGCGAGACCCTCTAGTTCTCAACCCTGGCAATCAACCTTGCCGGTAACGCGCCGGGGTCATGCCCTGCCAGCGGCGGAAGGCGCGAACGAAGGCGTTCTCGTCCGAAAAGCCGAGCTGTTCGGCAATGTGCGCCACGCTCTGCTTGCCCTGTAACGCCTGGCAGGCCATTTCCTGCAGCACGTTCTCGCGCAGCGCCTTGAACGACAGGCCTTCCTCGGCCAGTTTGCGGTTCAGGTGGCGACCGCTGATGTTCAATTGCTCGGCGATGCGCTCCTTGCCCCAGCGCGGCTGCAGCCGCACGGCGCGCTGGACTTCGGCGCTGAGGCTGTGCTGGCCGAGGGCTTCGAGCGTTTCATCGGCCAGCTGGCGCAGATGCTCACGCAGCGCGCTGTTGGCCTGAATCAGTGGCAGCGACAGCTGGTCGACGCTGAAGCTGAGGCGGTTGTGGCCGGCGTTGAACTGTAGCGGGCAATCGACCAGCTCACGGTAGTCGGCTTCTGCGCTGAGCGGCGCATGGGCAAAGTGAATGCTATGCGGCTGGAAGCGCCCGCCGGTCGACCAGCGCGTCAGGTTCAGCTGCGTGGCCAGCACGGCCTCGACTCGCTCGGCCTGACGTACCGCCAGATGCGGCTGGTATTCGATCCAGGCCAGTGCGCCCTGCTGCTGCAGGCTGAAATCACCGCCGGCACCAATCACCGGGGCGTACTCCACCAATTGCTCCAGCGCCTCGCCCAGAGTGTCGCAGGTGACCAGCAGCATGCCGGCGCTATCGAGATGCCCCACCTGAATATCCAGCCCCAGGCGCAGCCCGGCAAGCGGGTCGGGCAGCAGGGCGCAATAGCTTTCCCAGAGTTCATCCTGCACCGCCAGCGGTATGCGCTCGCGCGCCTGCAGCCGCGAACACAAGTGCGCGGGCAGAGCCACGCCATGCCGCGCTGCGGACTGCAGCAGCGCCTGGGCGTAGAGTGGGGTGACGCTGTGGGTGTCGTCTGACATGGCGTGAATTGCCGGTTTCCTGTCCCGTTTGGTGCGATACCCGCACAGGCTGATTAGCTAGACTCTGCATCATAACAACAATGTCCCTGATCGGAGCACACCACATGTACGCTGTCATTGGCGCCGGCCCCATGGGTCTGGCCACGGCCCGCAACCTGCAGAAACTGGATATCCCCTTCGTCGGCCTGGAGCTGAACAACGATGTGGGCGGCCTGTGGGACATCGACAACCCGCACAGCACCATGTACGAGACCGCGCACCTGATTTCCTCCAAGCGGATGACCGAGTTCGCCGAGTTCCCCATGGGCGAGGAGGTGGCCAGCTACCCGCACCACAGCGAACTGAAACGCTATTTCCGCGACTACGCCACGCATTTTGATCTGTATCGCCACTACGAATTCAACACCCGGGTGATCAGCATCAGCCCGCAGAGCGGTGGTTGGCAGCTGGTGACCGAGCGCAACGGTGAGCAGCAAAGCCGCCACGTGGAAGGCGTGCTGATTGCCAACGGCACCCTGCACACGCCCAACCGGCCACAGCTGCCGGGCGAGTTCGCTGGCCGCATCATGCACTCCAGCGAGTACCGCGACCCTTCGGTATTCAAGGACAAGCGCGTGCTCATCGTCGGCTGCGGCAACTCGGGCGCCGACATTGCCGTGGATGCGGTGCACCATGCCAAATCGGTGGATATGAGCCTGCGCCGCGGCTATTACTTTCTGCCCAAGTTTCTCAAGGGTCGGCCTATCGATACCCTGGGCGGCAAGTTCAAGCTGCCGCGCAAACTCAAACAACGCGTGGATGCGGCGCTGATCCGCTTCATCATGGGCAAGCCATCGGATTACGGCCTGCCCGACCCGGACTACCGCCTGTACGAGTCGCACCCGGTGGTCAACTCGCTGATTCTGCATCACCTGGGGCATGGCGATATCAAGGCGCGCCGCGACATTCAGGGCCTGAACGGCAATGAAGTGGATTTTGTCGACGGCGAAAGCGCCGAGTACGACCTGATCCTGCTCGCCACTGGCTACCAGCTCGATTATCCCTTTGTGGACCGTCAGCATCTGAACTGGCCGGCCCAGCTTGACGCGCCGCAGCTGTACCTCAACGTGTTCCACCCCGAATACCACAACCTATTCATGATGGGCATGATCGAAGCGGCCGGGCTGGGCTGGGAAGGGCGCAATCTGCAAGCGCGATTGGCCGCGCTCTACATTCACCAGCGCCAGCAGTGCAGCGCCGCCGCGCTCACCTTTGACCAGATCAAGCGCACGCAGGCCACAGCCAGTCTGGACGGCGGCTACGACTACATCAAGCTGGCGCGCATGGCCTACTACGTCAACAAGGATGCCTACCTGGCGGCCCTCAAGCAGCACATTGCCGAGCTTGAAGCCGGGCTTGAGCAGCACGCGCCGCAGCCGGTAGCCGCCACATGAGCGGCGCGCTGCCGATCCAATTTGATCCGGCCAGCCTGATTCTGCTCAACATCATCATGGCCGGGATGATGTTTGGCGTCTCGCTGACGCTCAAGCTGGACGACTTCAAACGCCTCCTCAAGGCGCCGGTAGCACCGGTGGCCGGTCTGTTTGCGCAGTTTCTGCTGCTGCCGCTGGCCACCTGCCTGCTGACCTGGGTGCTGCGCATTGACCCCGAGCTGGCGCTGGGCATGATCCTGGTTGCCTCCTGCCCCGGCGGCAGCTTCTCCAACGTGATGACCTGGCTGGGCAAGGGCAACGTGGCGGTGTCGGTCAGCATGACGGCTATCTCCAGCCTGGCTGCCACCGTGCTAACACCGCTCAACTTTGCCTTCTACGGCTGGCTCAACCCGCATACCCGCGCCTACCTCACGCAGATCAGCCTGGAGCCGGGCAGCATTCTGCTGATCGTGCTGCTGGTGCTGGCGGTGCCGCTGGTTCTCGGCATGCTCAGTGGCCGGCGCTGGCCGCAGCTGGCCCAGCGCAGTGAAAAGCCGCTGCGGGTGATCTCGTTGCTGGTATTTCTGGGCTTTGTCGGCATTGCCTTCAGCAACAACTTCGCGCTGTTTATCGAGCGCTTCAACAGCTTCTTCTGGCTGGTGGTGGCGCACAACCTGCTGGCGCTGTCGCTGGGGTACGGCATGGCGCGGCTGATGAAGCTGCCGGTGGCCGACCGCCGCGCGGTGACCATGGAGGTGGGTATTCAGAACTCCGGGCTGGGGCTGGTAATCCTCTTCACCTTTTTCCCCGAGGCCGGCGGCATGATGCTGATCACTGCCTTCTGGGGCACCTGGCATCTGGTTTCCGGGCTGACCCTGTCTCAGATCTGGTCACGCCAGAGCCGCCGCGCCGCCGAACACGCACAACACCTTGCCGCCCAGCGCGGCGCAGAACAGAGCCTGTAAGCATGAGCAAACGCATTCTTATCACCGGCGCGGCCGGTTACATCGGCCATCAGCTCGGGAACCGCCTGGCCAAGGATTATCACGTGGTGGGCACCGACCTGCGCAGCCGCGATGACGTCGACTTCCCACTGCAGATCATGGATATCCGCGACCGCGAACTGGCGGCGCTGCTGAAGCAAAAGCAGATCACCCACGTGGTGCACCTGGCCTCCGTTCTGCAAGCCTCGAAGGACCGCGAACGTGACTTTGATATCGACGTCAACGGCACCCGCAACGTACTGCGCGCCTGCATCGAAGCCGGCGTGCAGCACCTGACGGTCACCAGCTCGGGTGCGGCCTACGGCTATTACCCAGACAATCCGACCTGGATTGACGAAGGCGACGCCATTCGCGGCAACGCCGAGTTTGCCTATTCCGATCACAAGCGGCAGGTGGAAGAGTTGCTGGCCACCTTCCGCAGCAACCACCCCGAGCTGCAGCAACTGATCTTCCGCCCCGGCACCGTGCTGGGCACGGACACCCGCAACCAGATCACCGGGCTGTTTGAAGCCAAGCGCGTACTGACCATCAAGGGCAGCGACTCGCCCTTTGTGTTCATCTGGGATCAGGACGTGCTTGCCGCCATGGAAATGGGCATCCGCGAAGACAAGCGCGGCATTTACAACATGGCCGGCGATGGCGCCCTGACTATGCGCGAAATCGCCCAACGGCTGAACAAGCCGACGCTCACTCTTGCGCCCTGGGTGCTGAAGAGCGCACTGCAAGTCGCCAAATGGCTAGGCAAACCCACCGGCCCCGAGCAGATCAACTTTCTGCGCTACCGCCCGGTGCTGAGCAATCAGCGGCTGAAGAACGAGTTCGGCTATCAGCTGCAGAAAACCTCGGCCGAGACCTTCGATTTTTTTGTCGAAGCCCGGGGGCTGCGGCGCTGACGGGAAGGCCGAGTTCCTACTCGGCCAAGGTGCTGCGGCGCGCTCGCGGGTCGAGTTGGAACTCGACCTTCCCGGGCGGAGCGACTTTGCAGCGCAGGAACTGTTCAGCTCACATCAAACAACAATAAAAGAATACGCCAACATGAAGACAATATTGATCACCGGTGCCGCCTCCGGCCTGGGCTGGGCCATGGCGCAGCGCTGGTTTGCCGCCGGCCACCAGTTAGTACTGGCCGATATCAACGCCGAACTGCTGGCCGAGCGCGAAGCTCAGCTCAACGCGCCAGAGCGGGTGCTCACGGTGGTCGCCGACATCACCCAGGCCGAAGACATCCAGCGCCTGATCGGCGCCACCGAACAAAAGTTTGGCCGGCTGGATAGGCTGGTCAACAACGCCGGTATTACCCACCGCTCACCCGCGCACAAGACTGACCCGGCGGTGTTCCGCAAGGTCATGGCGGTCGACTGGCAGGGCCCGGTGGAACTGACCATGGCGGCGTTGCCGCTGCTGCGCGCCAGCCGTGGCGAGATTCTCTGCATCGGCTCCATGGCCGGCTGGATGCCGGTGCCGGGGCGCGCCGCCTACTGCGCCGCCAAGGGCGCGCTGACCCAGTTCTTCGAGGTGCTGCGGCTGGAGCTGGAAGCCGACGGCATCCACGTGTTGATGGTCTACCCCAGCTTTCTCGACACGCCCATCGAGCACAACGCCCTGGGCAAGGATGGCAAGCCCGCCAGCCACGCGCGCTCCATGGTCGGCGGCATGCGCAGCGCGGAATGGATGGTAGAACTGATCGACAAAGCGCTCGCAAACGGGCAACGTTGGCTGCTGCCCGAGCCGGTGTCGAAATTCGGCAGCCTGCTCTGGCGCTTCGCCCCGGCGCTTTACTTGCGTCAGGTACGCAAACGTTTTGCCGGAGAGCTAAGTTGAGGGCTCAATGATCGTCGACCCCTGGATCTGGCTGGGTGTCTTTATCCTGCTGGCTTATACCATCGAAGCCATTACCGGCTTCGGCAGCATCGTTATAGCACTGTCACTCGGCGCACTGCTGCTGCCCATCCCCGAGATGCTACCGGTTCTGGTGCCGTTGAATATCTTCATGAGCGGCTATCTGGCCTGGCGCAACCGTCAGCACATCCAATGGTCGTTGCTGCTCAAGCTGATTCTGCCGCTGATGCTGCTCGGCATGCTGCTTGGCTACGGCCTGCGGCCTTGGCTCGACGGCCAGCTGCTCAAGGGACTGTTCGGTCTGCTGGTGCTCTGGTTTGCCGGGCGTGAATTACTGCGCCTGTTTCGCGGCCATGAAAGTGCCGCCCATCCCGGCTGGCTCAGCCGCAGCCTAACGCTCGGCGCCGGCGTCACCCACGGCCTGTTCGCCTCCGGCGGCCCGCTGCTGGTCTACGCCCTGGCCGGCACCACACTGGACAAGAGCAAACTGCGCGCCACCCTGATCAGCGTCTGGTTTGGCCTCAACAGCAGCATGACCCTCCTGTTCCTGCTCGACGGCAGCCTGCTGCCCAGCGTGCCGCATATTCTCAGCTACCTGCCGCTACTGGTGATCGGCGTACTGCTGGGCGAGTTTCTGCATCACCGCCTGAACGAGCAGCGCTTTCGGCAGGTGATTTATTCGTTGCTGGTGGTGACGGGGGGGTTGTTGTTGGGTAAGGCGGTGGTGTGAGCGCGGCTGGTCGAGTTGGAACTCGACCCTCCCGGCCACGATGCGAGGCCTTTATAAACTCGCAGCGCAATCAACCCCACCGGACCTGATACCGCGTACTCCGCCCACCGCCCGGCAGGCGCTCGATGCAGCCCTTGTCCAGCAAGTCAGCCAGATGCCGCGTTGCCGTCGCCTTGGATACCTTGGCCACGGCCTGATATTGCGCTGCGCTGATGCCCTGTTCGAAACCGCGCTCGCCGCCATCCAGCAATCGGTTTAATACCTTTTTTTGCTCGACAGACAAGGCCAGGGTGCGGCGCTTTTGCCAGTAACGCGCCTTTGCAAGCAGCCGCTCAATACGCGCCAACGCCTCCTGCAGGCTGTGCAGCAGGGTAGTGAGAAACCACTCCAGCCAATCGGTAATGTCCAATCCGCCTCTTTGGCTGGCTTCCAGAATGCGGTAGTAGCCCGCCCGGTTGGCCAGGATACTGGCCGACATGGCATGTAGCCGAATAGCCTGCGGCTCGGCTTGGGCCAGCGCCAGATCGGTGATGGCGCGGGTGAGTCGGCCATTGCCGTCGTCAAACGGGTGCAGGGTGACAAACCAGAAATGCGCGATACCCGCGCGCAACAACGGATCAAGCGTGTCGTCGCGACGGCTTGCGTCAAACCAGGTCAGGAAGGCATCCAGCGCCAATTCCAGCCCTTCACGTGGTGGTGCTTCAAAATGCACCTTGGGGTTGTCCAATCTGCCGGAAACCACCTGCATGGGATCATCGCCACGCAACGCCGCCACGTGAATCGGACGCGACAGCGACGCCCCTTGGCTGGGGAACAAACAGGCATGCCAGGCAAACAGCCGCTCGGCACTCAGGGGTTGCGCCAGATTGGTGGTGGCATCCAGCATGAGGTCTGCCAGCCCCTCACTGCGCGCGCTGACTTTGCCCTCGGGCGCCAAACCCAGCCGCCGTGCGAGGGATGACCGCACCGACTGCACGTTAAGCGTTTCGCCCTCGATCGCGGAGGATGTAATGATGTTCTGCAGCAGTGCATCCAGACTAGTGCGCGCCTCTTCGTCGGCCTCGACCGCGCCCGCCATCCCCAGCAGTCGGCCCTGAGCCTGAGTACAGGCACGCAGCAACGGCGCCAGGCGCTCCGTTTGCCATACAAAGCGCGGCCAATCCGCTTGCTGCCATATCCAGAATGCTGTTTGCATCGGCTTCCCAACAGTTAATGAGCTGAATAGCCACTCTATTCGGCTCACGTTATGAGCCGAATTTACCGGCTAATCGGCTCAAATGCCAGGCTTGGAGATCGACCCTCTTGAGCGCGACACTTTTCGTTGTAGGCGACGTTAGCGGGTCCTCTGAATGCGCACGAGCCTGGTGGCCAGGACGACAGCCATTCAACAAAAAACCCCGCGCAATGGCGCGGGGTTTCTGGTTACGGCTGCAATAACCGAATTACATCTCAGGCCATACGGCGATATCGATAATGTTCTCTGGCAGGTCGGCAACCATCCCCAGCGCGGTGGGTGTGCCGGTTTTCAGGTCCACGGTGTGCAGGGTGCCGTTGGCCAGTACGTAGGCGGTGTTGCCACCTTTGCCGTCGCTGGCGATGTCCATCGCCGCGGCGTCCAGGCCTTTGGCCAGTTCACCTACCGGTTTCTGTACGCCGTCGTTCGGCGGATCCTGCAGCATCAGCATGCCGCTGGAAAGGTCGATGGTGTAAAGCTCGGTTTTTTCGGTGCCGGCGAAAGAGTCGGTGTAAGCGCCGGCCACCACTTTTTCCATCATGTTGTCGTGCTTGAAATCGGCAGCGTAGGCCACGCTACCGTCGGTGGCGACTTCACCGGTTTCTACGTTGACGCGGTAGTTGGTGCCATCGGCGGCCAGCAAACGCAGGCGGTCGGCCTTGGGGTTGAAGTCGACGACTGCATGCTCACTGCCCGGCAGCGCTGAACTCAGCTTGGCGCCGACGGTGGCTTTGCCGGTGGCGGCATCAATGGTGTACAGCTGGTCACCGCCGCCGAGGGCGTAGAGCGTGCCGTTGGCAGGGCGTACGTCTATGCCGCGCAAGTCGCTGGCGCCATCTACTTGCATACTGGCGGTCACTTTGAGGGTATCGCTGTCGATTTTGTGCAGCATGCCGTCTTCGCTCAGCGCCAGCAGGTGGGCGGCGCTGGCAGTGCCGGCGGCGAGTGTGAGTGAGGTGGTCAGGAGCAGTTTGTTGAACGTATTCATCTGTGATTCCTCGCATTCAATGGGTGATGGGCTTGGCCCATCCAGCTGGGTGCTTTGTAAGTCACCTGTTAGCTAATACCCGCGGGGATTGGGTTTGGATGTCGGCGGATGAAAATAAATTTTGCGGCGCCGCATTTGCGCCGCCCCCTGATAAAGCTCAGCAGCCAGCGATTTCCGGGGATTGGCTGGCCAGTTGAGTGCCGGTTACGCCTCCCGGCCAGAAAGAGGAAGAGGCTTGCCCATCTCCCCCTGACGCCCCCGGCACCCGGCGGCGCTGCTCGCCAGCCAGGCGCAGATACCGCCTAGTTACTCGCGATCAGTACCGCCCGCCCGATATACAACACCGGCCCGGTAGGTCGATCCAACGGCGAGCCGCCCTGCGGCTCCAGCGTCAGCTCAAACAGCTGCCCGGCCTGCACGGCGCCAATCTGCTCGGCACTCAGGGTAACGCCCTTGCCCGGCTCGATCAGGCCCAGTGAACGCGGCCCGTCCTTGGGGTCGATCAGCGTCCAGAACTGCACGCTGCGACCCGCCGGTATGGCGTCGGCCACCAGCGATTGCAGCTTCAGCGTGCCATCGCCATCGACCGTCACCACCCAGCCCGGCTTGGCGCTTTCACCCGGTACCTGCAGCACGGCGGTGAAGCTGTCGCCGCTCGGTGCATCACGCAGCACACCGGGCAGCCAACTGAGCAGTACCAGCAGCGCCAGCGCGCCGCTGGTCAAGCGCCACAGGCCAAGGCTGTTCCACCAACCGGCGGCACCCTCAGCGGCGTTAGCCTGCGCTGCAGGGGCCCAACCCAGGCTCTGCTGCACCCGCTCCCACAATACCAACGAAGGGCTTTGCGCTGGCAGCTCGTCCGCCAGTTCCAGCAGATGTTGCTCCCACTCCAGCGCCATGCGCGCGGCCTCGCGGTCGCGGGCAATCAACGCGCGCACCTCGCTGGCCTCCGGCTCTTCGAGCAGGCCCAGCACGTATTCGCCGATCAACGCCCGACGCGGCTCAATTGCCTCTGGAATCATGCCTGCAAACACTCCTGCAATGCGCGTAGTCCGGCGCGGATACGTCCCTTGATAGTGCCCAGCGGCGTGGACAGCCGACTGGCAATCTGTTCATGGGTCAGGCCCCGGTAAAAGGCCAAGAGGATCGGATGGCGACGTGGGCGCTCCAGCTGCCGCAAACAACGCCGCAGCTCACGGCCGTCCGACTGCTCGCTGGCGATGTCTTCTGCCTGCGCACCGTCATCGGCCATCTGCTCGATAAAGCCGTCGTCGGTATCAACCAGCCGCCCGCGACTGCGCAACTGATTCAGCGCCCGGTAACGCAGAATGCTGTAAATCCAGGCACGGCCCTGACCCAGCGAGCGATCAAAACGATCCGCGTTGTGCCACACCTTCACCAGCGCATCGTGCAAACAGTCCTCCGCCTGATCCCGCCGCCCCAGCAAGGTAATGGCCAACCCCAGCAACTGCCCCGCCTCGCGCTGATAAAGCCGCGCAAACGCGCCCTTATCACCCCGCGCACAGGCCTCCAGAGTGCCCTCGTAATCAAACTCGCTGTCTGCCATACCCGCTTCCTGTACTCAATCGCCGTTCCGTCCCTGCAGGCTATACCCCCGAGCAGGCATTACGGATGTCGCGCAGTGAAATAAAGTGGGGAATTCGTGAGGAATTGTTTCGGTGGCCCGCACAGCGTCAGCCGCTCACCCCGCAGCAGAGGTCAACGATATGTAGCGAAGAACGACGAGTCCGTGAGCCGAATAAAGCCGCTATTCGGCTCACAAGGGAGAAGGGTTAACCGCAACCGCCACTGGTCAAAAACAGGGTTGGCAAACCAACCAAAGCGTAGCACTATGCCAGTAACTGTTTTTTACAGACCCCTTTCTGGAGGCACGGATTCCTGACGACCCCAACCCACAAAACCAAACGCCCCGCCCGTTGCTGGCCAAGGCAGCGTTGTGACGCGCGTGCGCAGCCATAATGGACTTATATCGCACGCAGTTTAACGTGAGGAATAACAGCATGAGCACGCACAAGTGACTGATAAAAAACAAGTATCTAGTTATTTTCCACGCACGTTATACCGCGTATTAACGCAGCGTTCTATCTAATCACTGTTAGGACAGATACATGCGAAATGAAGACGGCACTTTCTGCAAAGACTGTCACTTTCAGCTTGATGAAGCCTTAACAGCTAACAAAAATTATCCATGTCCGAGCTGTGGTTCAACGGAAAGATATATAAATATGTCGATGTTTGAAGGAGTTAATCTCTACGACTCATGGGGTGCTCAGTCCAAAGATCCCAAGCATCCCGGAAAAAGAAAAGTTCGGTGGGAAACGTTTGTTGGGTGGCAACGGAGCCATAAATTACAAAGCATGGTTCATAAAACGAGAACTATTGACCGTGACAATGATACGTACCAAGAAATAGTGACCGATCCAAAAACCGGAGAGATCATTCACCGTTGTGAAGAGCCGCTCTCCGAACACTTTGGCCATGGCTCAGCAAAGCGGAAGTCCTAACAATCGGCTGTTGTCGCCCCTGCGGGGCTGGGACGGCCTTTCCGCCGCTTCGCGGCTACAAGTCCGCCCCAAAGCCGGGCGTTAAGCAGAACTATCCGGCACCACTCGGACCCAAATCCCATCTGCGCGGGCGAGTAGCGCAGAGCTGCCGGGAAAAAGGCGCTTGCGGTGTCTGAGCGCAGCGAGTTTGCAAGTGTCCCCGGCAGCTTGAGCAACGCAGCGAACCCGCAGGGCCGCGCAGCTGGGTGCCCTGGGGAGTTGTTAGAGGGGAATGGGCAAGCATTCCCCTCTAACTCGCCAGCAAGGCGAAAAACAGAGACGAGCTGCCCACCAAGACCGATCCCAGGCACAAGCCCCAAAACATGCTGCACCCGCCATCACCCCAATGATTCCCCAATAATCACCAAACCACCCCTTGGCTCCCAAGCCACCCCACCAGTGCTAACGTCACCCCATCCACAACACCAACAAGAGAGCCCCAAACATGTCCCAAGCCGCTGGCCGTCAATCCATCTTCATCACCGGTGCCGCCTCCGGCATGGGGCGTGAAACAGCGCGTTTGTTTCACCAACAGGGCTGGTTCATCGGTGCCTTCGACGTCAACCAGGCCGGGCTGGACGCGCTGCAGCAAGAGCTGGGCGCCGACAACTGTATCACCCAGACGCTGGATGTGAGCGACAAGGCGCAGTTTGAGGCGGCGGTCGCCTCCTTTGGCGCCGCTACCGATGGCCGTATGGATGTGCTTTTCAACAATGCCGGCATCATCATGCGCGGCTTTTTCGATGAGATGTCGTTCGAGGATCAGCTGAAGATCATCAACGTGAACGTGATTGGCGTACTCAACGGCACCCACGCCGCGCTGCCGCTGCTGAAGGCCACGCCCAATGCGCTGTGCTTCAACACCTCCTCATCGTCCGCGACCATGGGCATGCCACTGATTGCCGTGTATTCGGCCAGCAAGCACGCGGTGAAGGGCCTGACCGAGGCCTGGTCGAACGAATTCAAGCGCTTTGATATTCGCTGCGCCGATGCGCTGCCGGGGCTGATTCGCACCGGCATGACCTCGGACGAATTCTTGCAGACGGCGCCCACCAAGGGGCCGTTCCGGCTGATTGAAGCGATCGAGGTAGCCAAGGTGGTGTGGGCCAGTTACCACGATGCAAGCAAGCTGCACTGGTACATCCCCGAGGAGCTGGCCGAGCTGGACAAGGCCGCGAGCAACGACCCGGAGCTGCTGCGCGACAAGCTGGCGCGCAATATGCCGCAGTAACAAAAACACCAAGGGGCGCCGTGGCGCCCCTTAGTGTTGATCTAGAACAGTGTGCGTCGCTAGCTCACTCGCTGACCGAGCTGACCACCTCCGCTTCAGGCGCGGTCGGCGCCATGGGTATCTGCACCAGGTTGGCTGTTTTCGCCGGCGGCAATTTGTACATGGCGCCGGTGGCGGGATCGACTGCCAGCATGCCAATCAGGCCGCCAAACAGGAGGTTGCCCCAGTACCAGCCATCCATGCTGGAATCCATGGTGTAATCCTGATCCTCGTAACCCTCTTTGGAAAAATGCAGTTTATAACGCTCACCCTTGAAGTACCCAGCGCCTGACTTAAGGGTTACGGTGCTTGGGGTGGTGCCTTGGTGAACCAAGCTACCGTTGCGATTGCGGATCTGGTATTCAGCGCCTGACGGCTCGGATTTAACTACGACGGGGTATTGCGAGTCACTCACGATACTGGCGCAGCCAGAGACCAACAGGGAGGCAGAAATCGAAGCAGCCAAGGCCAGCTTTTTCATGGACGTCATTCAGAAGAATCCTTCTTCAATCGTTTATTTTTAGTATGTGCTGCGCAAGCAGCTTGGCGATCATAATCAGCCCCGCAAATAATGTCATTATGATATTTACGCCATTTCTACCTACTTTTCTGCGCTGATTTCAGACGCGTGACGGATCGCCAGCCGGACTGTCTCATGCACCCTGAAAAGACCTGCTCGTACCGCGAGCGCTGGCTGTCAGCCCATGAGACAGGGGCGCGCCACAAAGACAATACACAACACGCCAGTATTGGGTGTTGCGACGCTGGGCTTCAGGGGTTAGCCTCTGCTGCTGGATAAAAATGTAGTGAGCAATGCATGCAAGTTGTCGTCTGGGATCTGCCTCTTCGTCTGTTTCACTGGCTGTTGGCGCTGTGCGTCATCGGTGCTCTGGTAACGGTCAGCCTGGGTGGTAACTGGATGGTCTGGCATGAGCGGTTCGGCTTGGCGGTAGTGGGGCTGCTGACCTTCCGCCTGGTCTGGGGCCTGGTGGGCGGTACTTACGCGCGTTTTGGCGGTTTCTTCCCTACTCCGAAACGGGTTCTGGACTATATTCGCGGCCATTGGCAGGGGCTGGGACACAATCCGCTGGGTGCGCTCTCGGTCTTTCTGATGCTGGGCTTGCTCAGCTTTCAGGCGCTGACCGGCCTGTTCTCCAACGACGACGTCGCTTTTTACGGCCCCCTGACCCGCCTGGTATCGAGTGAAACCAGCGCCCTGGTCAGCGGCTGGCACCGTTCCACTGAAGAGTTCATCTATGCCGTGATCGGCCTGCACCTGGCGGCGATTGCCTTCTACCGGCTGCGCGGAAAAAAGCTGGTGGGCCCCATGCTGCATGGCCGCAAGACGGTACACCAGATGAAGGACCCGGAGAACGAGGCGGCTGGCGGTTTGGCACTGAGTGTTGCGCTGATTATCGCCATTGGCATGGTCTGGCTGGCCTACGGCGGCTGGATTCCGGCGCCACCGCCGGCACCCGCGGTACCCGCCTGGTAGCTCTGGGCCAGCCCAACACCGGGTACAAAAAAAGGGGTCGCTGCAGTGCAGCGGCCCCTTTTGCGTTGCGCCGGCCTAATCAGTCCAGGCGATACTTCTCATGGCAGGCCTTGCAGGTTTTACCCACTTCACCAAAGGCGACGCGAATGGCGTCCTTGTCTCCGGTTTTTGCCTCGGCAGCCAGGGTATTCGCGGCGGTGCCCATGTTGCCGGCCAGCTTGGCCACGTCTGGCATGTTGTCGAACAGGGCAGGGTCAACGCGGGTACGCTGGTGGCCCACGTCCTTCTCGGTGCCGGGGCCGAAGAGCGCTCCGATGCCGGAATTGGCAATCGCGGCGATGGTGTTGGCGGCGGCCTCGACCTGCTCCTGATTGTACTCAACGCTACCTTCAATCACCTGCGCCTTGAGTTTGCCCATGTTCCAGGCCATGTAGCTGAAGCCGGCCTTGCGAAGTTCAATCTGGTCCTCTGGCGAGACCTGTGCCTGAGCGGTTACGGCAGCGCTCAGCAAAAGGGCGCTCAGGGCGCCGGCAATCACGGTTTTCATGCATCTCTCCTTGTTGGGCCTCAAGCAGGCCTGGGGTCATGTTAACGGCAGCCGGGCCGAGATTGCCATGCTCTAATCAGGGCGTTTCAGCTCGGCCAGGGTGTTGAAGGCAATGTGCGTGCTGGGAAACAGTTGATCCACCTGCCGCGTGATCCAGTCGGTGTGTTCCAGGTGATCCATCAGCGGGCCCTTTACCTCTGCCAGATGCAGGTGAATGCCACGTTCGTTGAGGCCTTCGGTCAGCTCGCTGAGCATGTCCAGCCCGGTGCTGTCGATATGATTGACCGCCGACAGGATCAGTAACACTTCACGGGTATCGGGGTAGTCAGCCAGCGCCTGGTAGATCGCCTGCTCCACGGCCTTGGTGTTGGCAAAGAAGATGTTCTCGTCGATGCGCAGCGCCAGCAGCTGCGGCACGGTTTCAACCAGGTGGCGCTTGGTGTTGCGGAAGTAATGGGTATCCGGCACCCGGCCGATAACCGCGACGTGGGGCCGGCTGCCACGCCACAGCTGGGCGACAATCGACCAGCACACGCCAAGGATGATGCCGCCTTCCACGCCTAGAATCAGCACGCCAAGCAGGGTGCTGAGCAGCGTGAGGCCCTCGGCACGGTCATAGCGCCAGGCGCGGATCAGGCTGCGTACATCAATCAGCGGTGTGACCGCGACCATGATCACCGCGGCCAGCATGACCAGCGGCAGGTAGGCAAACAGCGGCGCTACCGTGAGCAGAATCAGGCCGATGATCAGCGCGGCAATCACGCCCGCCACCGGCGTATTGGCGCCAGCCTCGATGTTCACGCTGGAGCGCGAGAAGCCGCCCGCCACCGCAAAGCCACCGGTGACCGCCGAGCCCAGGTTGGCAGCGCCCAGACCCAGCAGCTCGCGGTCGGGATTGATGCTCTGGCGCTTGCGGCGAGCCAGTGACTGCGCGATGGAGACGCTCTCGACAAAGGTCACCAGGCTGATCAGCGCGGCCGGCAGCAGCAGCTGGCGCAAATCGCCCAGCCCCGGCGTGCTCCATACCAAGGCGGGCAGCCCGGCCGGCAGATGGCCGACCACCGGCACCCCATGGGCAGCCAGATCGAAGTACCAGGTCGCCCAGACGGCTACCACCACCACCACGATAGGCGCCAGCCGTGCCAACAGGGTGGCCAGCGCCCCCGGCAGGCCCAGGCCGCGCAGGTGCCCGGCCATCCAGCTGCGCGCGTAAAGCAGCCAGGCCAGCGCCGCCAGGCCCATGCCCAGCACCAGAGTGTTGACCAGATGCCATTCGCGCACCAGCTCCCGCAGCCCGTGCGGCAGGCTCTCGCGGCCCAGCAGGCTGGGCAGTTGGCTGAACAGAATGAGAATGGCCGCACCACTGATGAAACCGCTGATCACCGGGTGGCTGAGAAAGTTGGCCAGAAAACCGAGCCGCAACAGACCCAATACAAACAGCATGCCGCCCGAGAGCAGGGCCAGCCAGACCGCCAATTGCAGATAATCCGGGCTACCAATGCTCGCCAGCGGCGCCAGCAGGGTAGCGGTCATCAGCCCGGTGACCGCTACCGGGCCGACCGACATGCTCATGCTGCTACCAAACAGCGCATAGCCCAGCAGCGGCAATAGGCTGGCATACAGCCCCACCTGCACCGGCATGCCGGCGAGCATCGCGTACGCCATGCTCTGCGGGATGACCATGATGCTCAGCACCAGACCGGCGGTCAGATCACCGCTCAGCCAGGCGCGGCGATAATGCCGCACCCAGGCGAGCATTTCGGTACCGCCGGGGGGTTGTAGCCGAGGGTTATCGCTCATGCTGTCGCTCTACGGTCAGACCAGGCGAACAGGCCCATGCCGGCGAGCATGGCGAGGACAAACAGCAGCGCCTGCGGTACCAGGGCGCCCGCCGCTACCAGCGCCGGGCCGGGGCAAAAGCCCGCCACGCCCCACCCGGCGCCAAACAGCAGACTGCCGATCACCAAGCGGCGGTCGATCTGTCGGCCAGTGGGCAACTGCGCAGCCTCGCCGCGCAGGGTGGTGCCGCGGCGCTGCACCCACTGCAACGGGATAAAGGCCACGCCAATGGCCCCCAGCATCACCAGCGCCAGTGAGGGGTCCCAGGCGCCGGCCAGATCAAGAAAGCCAATCACCTTGGCCGGGTTGGCCATGCCCGAGAGCAGCAGACCCAAGCCAAAGATCAGCCCACTTGCCAATGCAATCACTGCCCGCATGTTTAGCCTCCCAGCAGGTGACGAAGTACAAACACGCAGGCAAACCCCGCGCCCATAAAGCTCAGAGTAGCCACCAGCGAGCGCGGCGACAGCCGCGCCAGACCGCATACGCCGTGACCACTGGTACAGCCCGAGCCCAACCGCGAACCAAAGCCGACCAGCAAGCCGGCAACCACCAGCGCCAGCGGCCCGGCCGTCACCTGCACTTCAGTCTGCGCGCCAACCAACTGATACAGCCAGGGCGCCAGCAGCAGCCCAAGCACGAACAACAGAGCCTCACGGTTGCCCGCCTGCCACGTCAGTAATCGACCCAGCAAACCACTGATGCCCGCAATGCGGCCATTGAACAGCATCAGCAAGGCAACGGCGGCGCCAATCAGCGCGCCGCCCAGCAAGGCTGAGTAGGGCGTGAACGCGGCCCAATCAATGTTCATCTGGCGTCTCCTCGGCGCAATAGAGACCATAGAGCGTGTGAAGAATGGCTAATGCCTCGCGGCTTGCCACACTGTAGTAGACCTGTTTGCCTTCGCGGCGGGTATCGACCAGCCCTTCGCGGCGCAACACCGCCAGCTGCTGGGACAGAGTCGGCTGGACAATCCCCAGCAGCGCCTCCAGCTCGCCGACATTGCGTTCGCCATCCACCAGTTGGCAGAGCAGCAGCAAGCGGTCTCGATTGGCCAGCGCTTTGAGCAATTGATGGGCCTGGTCTGCAGAACTGCGCAGGCGCTGGATATCGGCTTGGTTATGCATGACAGCAACACAGTCTCTTGAAGTAGGCTATTGACCGACAATATATAAAAAAATAGATTGTTTGCAAGCAGACCCACCCACCGGTAGCAGGTTATGAGTGAAGATCGCGTAGAAGTCACCCTTCAGCAGCAGGAGGGTTATCGCTTTGCAGCCCACTACCGCAACGGCACGCCAAGCCTGATCACCGACGAACCGGCGCCGCTCGGCGGCAATCAGGGGCCTAGCCCATCCCAGCTGCTGGTCACCGCCCTGGCCAACTGTCTGAGCGACAGCCTGATTTTCGCGCTGGGCAAGTTTCGCCAGCCCAGCGACGGCATCCGCACCGAGGCGGTGGGGCTGATGGGGCGCAACGCGGAGAACCGCATGCGCATAGTCGGGGTTGAGGTGACCCTGCATCTGGGCCACCCCGCGGCCGCTTTTGAACGGCTGGAGCGCATCCTCGATCAGTTCGAACAGTTCTGCACGGTGTCGCAAAGCGTGGTCAGCGCGCTGCCCATCACCCTCAAGGTACTCGACAGTGACGGCACACTGCTGAAAGGGTAAACGCAGCCCCCGATCATCCGCTGAATTGCGCATCATCACGCAAACCTGCTGGGCTGGAAACAACCTCCCGGCTGACGGATACTCCGTGGCAACCTGAACAGCCAGCATCGAGAGGACACCTCACCATGAGCAGCCAACGCTTCGATTTGACCGGTAAAACCGCCCTGATTACCGGCGCCTCCAGCGGCCTGGGCGCGCACTTTGCGCGACTGCTGGCCAGCGCGGGTGCTCGCGTGGTGGTGGCCGCGCGCCGGGCCGAACGGCTGTCTGCGCTGGTCGAGGAACTCAAGAGCCAGGGGCATAGCGCGCTGGCGGTGACCATGGATGTAACCGACAGCGATAGCGTTGAAGCCGGCTTCAGCGCCGCCGAGCAAGCCTTCGGCGTGTGCGACATCCTGGTCAACAATGCCGGCATCGGCGATCCGGTGCCGTTTCTGGAGATGAGCGAGGGCAACTGGCGCAGCATGCTGGACACCAACCTTGATGGCGCCTGGCGCGTCGCGCACCGTGCCTGCGTGGCCATGGCCAAGGGCGGGCAGGGCGGCAGCGTGATCAACATTGCCTCCATTCTTGGCCTGCGCGTGGGTACCGCGTTGAGCCATTACGCGGTGGCCAAGGCCGGCGTGGTGCAACTGACCAAGGCTATGGCGCTGGAGCTGGCGCGCGAGAACATCCGCGTCAATGCGATTGCGCCCGGCTATTTCCGCACCGAAATGAACACCGATTATTTCGACACCGAACACGGCCAGAACTACATCCGCAGCAAGGTTCCGATGCGCCGCCTGGGCCAGCTGGAAGAGCTCGACGGGCCGCTGTTGCTGCTGGCCAGCGAGGCCGGCGCCTTCATGACCGGCACGGTACTGAACGTCGACGGCGGCCACCTGAGCAACAGCCTGTAGGCGCAACCGCACTGGCAGCCGGGTGCTGCAGGGGCTATTGTCAGGCCATTGAGTCACTGTTGAAAAAGCCACAGGCGGCGTACTGCAGTCTGTGCTGTCACCCGCGGATGTGTTCATGGCCAAGGCACCACATATAAAAGCTGGCCCGCTGGTTTATCTGATCGGCGGGATCGCGCTCGGTCTGTTTTTTCTATTCCTGGCCAGTAGCGCCTGGCAACAACGCGAGCAGCAGTGGCAGGAGCAACTGGCCAGTCAGGCCGAGATTACCCGACGCAGCATTGAACAGAGCCAGGTCGCGCTGCGCAACCAGGCGCTGATGACCGCCCGCAGCCTGGCCGAAGATCCTGACACCCGCCGGCTGATCCGACGCATCAAGGCACTGAGCCAGGCCGGGCCGCAAAACCAGGGCGAGATTCTGCGCCTGCGCGCGCAACTGCGCCGCGATTTCAGCGGAGTCTGGTCGATCCTGCAGCGCGCAGGCGCGCAGGTGCTGGAGGTCCACCTGGCCAGTCCGGCGCAACCCCTGGTGCGCATGCAGCAAGTGCCCGACCCCGTGCTCGGCCTGCCCGCCAACAATCGTCCGCTGCTGCTGCGCGCGCAGACCACGGCACAGGAGCAGAGCGGCCTGGAGCTGGACCAACAGGGCCTGCGTCAGGCCGCGGTGGTACCTGTCCGCGCGCTGGACGATGCCGCCAGCCCCGTGGTCGCCAGCATCGCTGTCGGGTTCTACGTGCTCCCCAAACCTTTCGCCGACAGCCTGGAGGGTGATGCCGAGATTGCCCTGCTGGTGCCACCCTCGGCGGTGGTGGATCAGAGCCTGCTGCCGGCTACCGCCAACGGGCGCTGGCTGCTCGGCCGCTACTCCAACCCCGACATCAACCGCTGGCTGGATGCCGCCGAGCTGCCCACCAGGGTCACCGCGCCCAGCCACCAGCAGGTGCGGGTGGGCGAACACGCCTACCTGGTCACCTGGCTGCCGCTGATACCCGCAGACAGTACCGCCAGTGAGTACCAGGGCGCCGGACGGATTGCGGCCTGGCACGACATTTCCGCCGCCGCCGCTACGCACCGCAGCGAGCAGGCGCGACTGCTGGTCAACTGGCTGCTGGCCTGCCTGGCCACCGCGCTGTTGCTCAGCTTCCTGATGCTGGCCTCACGGGCAGCGCAACGGCGCCAAAGCGCCCGTCATCAGCAGGCGATTCTGGCCGAAAGCCAGCAACGCGAGCGCAGCCGCCAATTACTCTCGATCATCGCCAAGGCGCAATCGGCTTACATTCAGCGTGATCAGATCGAACGGGGCTTCGGCCAGTTGCTGGAGCAGATCCTCGAGCTGACCGACAGCCGTTTCGGCCTGGTAGCGCAGGTCGTACACGACGCCGACTCAGCCACGCGGCTGCACCCCTACGCGCTGACGCTGCAGGACTCGCCGAGCGCCGCGGCGCCGCCCCCGGCCGATCCGGCCGGCGCCGCACGCGTGCTGGCCGACAACCTGCCGCTGTTTGAGCCATTACTACAACGCGGTGAGGTCGTCATGCTGCCGGCGCTGGACAATACCAGCGGCCTGAGCGCGCTGCTGGCCATGCCGATTCACAACGATCAGCAGTTGGTCGGGGTACTCGCGCTGGGCAACCGCAGCGCCGGCTATGACCGCGACATGCTGGCGTTTCTCGGCCCACTGCTGGCCACACTTGGGCAACTGATCCAGGCGCTGCGGCACAACGCCGAGAAACATCAGATTCAGCAACGCCTTGAACGCCAGCGCCATGCCCTGCGGGCGCTCAACGAAGTGGCCGCCGCCAGCGGCATCAACCTGCAGGAACGCCTTGCCCGTACCCTGCAGCTAGGCTGCGAGCACCTGCAGCTCAGCCTTGGCCTGGTCAGCAGAATCGAAGGCGCGGTGTACACCGTCGAAGCCAGCTACGCGGCCGAGGCGCCACCCACGCCCGGCACCCGGTTCGACTTTGACCAGACCTACTGCAGCCTGACCTACCAGGCCAACGACGTGGTCGCCATCGACTCCATGGGCAGCTCACGCTTCAGCGGCCATCCGTGCTATCAGCACTTTGCCCTGGAGGCCTACATCGGCATTCCGCTGCTGGTTGCTGGTGAGCGCTGGGGCACGCTGAATTTTTCCAGCAGTGCGCGGCGCAACCCACCCTTCGATGAGGTGGACCTGGAGTTCATGCGGCTTAGCGCACGCTGGATCAGCAGCCTGCTGGAGCAGGCAGAGATCGAGCAGCAGCGTGAAGACTTGCTGCAACGCTTCAACAAGCTCACCCGTCACCTGCCCGGTATGGTGTACCAGTATCAGCTGTCGGCAGACGGCCAGGCCTGGTTCCCCTACAGCAGTACCGGGATCAACGAAATTTACGGAATTACCCCGGAACAGGCAGCCAATTCCGGCGATCTGGCGCTGGAGCGGGTACATCCGGATGACCTCGACTCGGTCATCGAGAGCATCACCGCCTCCGCCTTGCGGCTGAAAACCTGGCGCGCTGAGTACCGTGTGCGCCATCCGCTCAAGGGTGAGCTGTGGGTAGCCGGTTTTGCCAGCCCGGAGTTACTGGAGAATGGCAGCATCGTATGGCATGGCTTTATTGCCGACATCACCGCGCGCAAGCGCATTCAACTGGCGCTCGCCAGCGAGCAACAGCGCCTGGCGCGGGTCATCGACGCCACCGGCGTCGCCACTTGGGAGTGGGACCTGGCCAGCGATGCCGTGCTGATCAACGAGCGGTGGGCGCAGATGATCGGCTATCAACCCGAGGAGCTGCAGCCGGTGACGGCGCAGACCTGGATCCAACGTATTCACCCCGAGGATCATGCGCACTTCGATCAGCAGCTGGCCGCCCACCTGGGCGGAGAAACGCCGTTCTACAGTTGCCGCTGCCGCGTGCAGCACCGCGACGGCCATTGGCTGTGGGTGCAGGATCGTGGCCAGGTGGTGGAGCGTGATGCCGAGGGCCGGGCAGTGCGCATGAGCGGCACGCACGCCGACATCAGCAACGAAATGCAGCGCCAGGAAGAGATTCGTCAAGCGCGCTCCTTCCTCGACGCGCTGATTGATGCCGCCAGCGAGGTAGCCATCATGGCTGCCGACATGGACGGCAATATCACCCTTTTCAATACCGGCGCAGAAAAGCTACTTGGTTATAGTGCCGACGAAGTGATCGGCAAGCTCTCCCCGGCGGTCTTCCATTTGCCCAGCGAAATACAGCGACATAGCGAGGTATTAAGTGCTGAGGCCGGGCATCCGGTCGAAGGCAGCGAGGTATTTTTCTATCGCGCGCGGCAGGGCGGCTCGGAAACCCTGCCCTGTACCTACGTGCGCAAGGATGGCACGCATCGCCTGGTCAACCTGACCTTGACGCGAATAGCCGACCGCGACGGCGGCCTGGTCGGCTTTCTCGGCATGGCCACCGACATCACCGATCTGATCCAGACCACCCGCGCCCTGCAGAAGAGCGAGTCACGCTACCGCGGCATGGTCAGCAACCTGCCGGGCGCGGTATACCGCTGCCAGGCAGACCAGCAATGGACGATGGTCTACCTGAGCCAGGAAATCGAACGGATTACCGGTTACCCGGCCAGTGACTTCATCAACAACCAGCGGCGCAGCTATGCCAGCGTGATCCACCCAGATGACTTTGACAGCACCTTGCTGGCCAGCGCCGGCGTCAGCGCCGACGACGCCAGCTTCGAACTCACCTACCGCCTGCTGCATGCCCAGGGCCACATTGTGCAGGTGCGCGAAAAGGGTCGCGCCGAATACGACGCCCAGGGCCAGCTGAAGTGGTTCGACGGCTTCATCTGGGATGTCACCGAGCAGGTACGCGTCGAGCAGCTGAAATCGCAGTTTGTCTCGACCGTCAGCCACGAACTGCGCACCCCGCTTACCGCCATTTCCGGTGCCATCAAGCTGATCAATGGCGGTGCACTCGGCGAGGTGCCCGCGGCCATGCAGAAACTACTGGGGATTGCCGAGCAGAACACCCAGTCCCTGAATACCCTGATCAACGATCTGCTCGACATGGAGCGCTTGGCCGCTGGCAAGATTCAATTCGACCTGCAGGTGCAACCCTTGCGGCCGCTGCTGCACAAGGCGCTGGAGCTGAACAGCAGCTACGCTGATCAGTATCAGGTGAGCCAACGCTGCACCACGCTGGACGATGCCTGGGTCAGAGTCGACGCCTTGCGTCTGGGGCAGGTATTGAGCAACCTTCTCTCCAACGCCGCCAAGTTTTCACACAGCGGTGGTGACATCCAGTTGAGCAGCAAAGTAGAGGGCGGCCAGGTGTGCATCAGCGTAACGGATCAGGGCGCGGGTATACCGCCGGCCTTTCACGCGCAGATATTCCAGAAGTTCTCCCAGGTCGACAGCTCCAGCACCCGTCAGCGTGGTGGCTCAGGCCTCGGCCTGGCGATCAGCAAGGAATTGGTGCAACAGATGGGCGGCAGCATCGGTTTTGAGTCCGAGCCGGGAGTCGGCTCGCGCTTCTGGTGTTGTCTGCCGCTGCAATCCCCTCCCAACGACGACGCCCCAGACCGGCGCTCGGACAATCCCGAGGTAACCCCATGAGCGCCACTGCAGCCGAACGAGAGCAGCAACGACTGGGAGCGCTGGCGCAGTACCAGGTCATGGACAGCGCCAGCGAGCAGGCCTTCGACGACATTACTGCGCTGGCGTCGCTGTGGCTGGAGATGCCCATTGCGCTTATTTCGCTGGTGGACGACCACCGTCAGTGGTTCAAGAGCCGGGTGGGGCTCGACGCACTGGAAACCCCACGCGATCTCGCCTTTTGCGCCCACGCCATCGCCCAGGGCCACCTTATGGAAGTGCCCGATGCACGCCAGGACTCACGCTTCAGCCACAATCCGCTGGTCACTGATGCGCCCTTCATTCGGTTCTACGCCGGCATGCCGATCAGTACGCCCCAGGGCCACCTGCTAGGCACGCTTTGTGTAATAGACAACAAACCGAGACAGCTGGATGCGGTGCAACGCGAAACCCTGGAGCGACTGACCCGCATGGTCGAATACCAGCTGGAGTTGCGACTGGCGCTGATTCATAGCGCCGAGCGCGAACGGGAGTTACGCGAGCAACGCGCGCTGGCGGAAGGCGTGCTGGACAACATTCACGCCGGCGTGGTGGTCTGCAACGAGGCGGGCGAGCTGACTATTTTCAATAACACCGCGCGCGACTGGCATGGCCTGGATGTGCTCAAGATTCCGCCTGAGCAGTGGGCCCTGTACTACGACCTGTACCGCGCCGATGGCACCACACCGTTGCCGCCGAACGAGATTCCGCTGCTGCGCGCCTGGCAGGGCGAGCAGGTGGAGAATGCCGAGATCTGCCTGCAGGCTCAGGGTCAGGCGCCGCGCATCCTGCTCTGCAACGGCGGCCCGCTTGAGCGCCAGACTCGTCAGTCGTCGGCTATTGTGGTCATGCACGACATCACCGAGCTGCGCCAGGCCACCCAGCTGAAAAGCCAGTTTCTCGCCACCGTGAGCCACGAACTGCGTACCCCGCTTACCTCACTCAGCGGCGCCATCAGTTTGCTGCGCGGCGGCACCTGTGGTGAGCTGCCCGCCGCCGCCCAGCGCCTGTTGCAGATCGCCCACGACAACGGGCTCAGACTCAACGAACTGATCAACGACCTGCTCGACCTGGAGAAGCTCGAAGCCGGCAAGCTACCCCTGCTGTGCAGCAACCAGCCGCTCCGCCCGCTGCTAGAACAGGTGCTGGAAGCCAACCGACTCTATGCCCAGCGTTACAAAGTGAGCTTGCGACTGCAGGAACCCTGTGCCAATCCTGAAGTGTATGTTGATCCACGTCGCTTATTGCAGGTGCTGAGCAATTACCTATCCAACGCCGCCAAGTTTTCCCATGAGCACGGCGAGGTGATCGTTGAATGCGAGCAACTGACCGATCAAGTCGAAGTGCGCGTGATCGATCAGGGCATCGGCATTGATAGCGCACAGATCGGCAACCTGTTCCAGAAATTCACCCAGCTGGACGTTGGCGATACCCGCCAGCGCGGCGGCACCGGCTTGGGTCTGGTCATCTGCAAGGAACTGATTGAGCGCATGCAGGGCGAAGTCGGGGTATCATCCACCCTGGGACAAGGCGCGACCTTCTGGTTTCGTCTGCCGTTGACCTCGGGTACGGAGCCGCAATGAAGCAGCCGCGTTACAGCCGCCTGGCGATCAAGATACTGTTATTGATTCTGGGTGCCAGCCTGCTCGAAGTCGTGCTCTCCGGCTGGGTAACCCAGCAGGCGTTACGCAGCGACATGCAGGATCTGCTGATCGAGCAGCAGGCACGTATCAATCGCAATGCCGTTGAGCTGATCGACCGCGAGCTGGATATTCGCCAGCAGTTTCTGGCCACCCTGGCAGGTCAGCTGGCCCTCAGCGGCCGGGTCAGTTACCCGGCGGCGGCACGGCTGATCGCCAGCCAGCGCGACAACATCAACGGTTACTTTCCCGGCGGCATTCTGGTGCTCAACGATCAGGGCGTGGCGATCGGCGAATCGACCCACGTGGAGGGTCGCCTGGGAACCCGCTACGCCGATCGCCCGCATATTCAGCAAGCCCTGCGCAGCGGCCAACCCAGCATCAGCAAACCCATCATGGGGCGCACCCTGCGCACGCCCATCATCAGCATCAGCGCGCCGGTCAAGAATGCCGGCGGCGAGGTCATCGGCCTGATCGCCGGCGTGATCGAGCTGGAGCGTGAGAACCTCTTCGATGTGGCCGTGAACCTGACCCTGGGCGTGCCCTCGCGCCTGTTTGTACTGGATACCACGCATCAGATCTACGTCACCGCCACCGATCCGAAATTAGCCATGCAGCCGCTGCCGGACGATGCCGACAGCCCCTTGCTGGCAGCGCTGCGCAGCGGGCAAAAACGGGGGCTGCTGCACAACAGCGAAACCGGCGGCGACGACCTGTTCATTGCCGACGACGTGCCCCACCTGGGCTGGCGCGTGGTCAGCCTGACGCCACTGAAGCAGATCACCGACAAGCTTGAGCCGATTCTCACGCAGAAACTGGTCATCGGGCTGGTGTTCTTCCTGCTGTTGGCGCTGGCGCTGGTACTGCTGCTGCGCCGCGCCATGCATCCGCTCAGCGCCGCGGCCCAGCAAATTACCCAGATGATGGAGGGCGAACGGCCCATCCAGCCGATCCAGATCAACCGCACCGACGAGGTGGGCTATCTGGTGCATGCCTTCAATCAACTGAGCCAGCGCCAGCAACAGCAGGCGCTGGAGCTACAACGCGAGCGCGATCTGCTGCGTAGCCAGTTCGACCAGTCCTCTGATGCCATCGTGCTGCTGGATGTGCACAGCCTGCAGATTCTCGAAGCCAATCCGCAGTGCTCACGACTACTGGGCTACAGCGTCGACCGGCTGCGCGGGCGGCCCTTCGCCGAGCTGCTGGCCGCCGAGCAAGCAGCGCTGCCTGACTTGCTCAGCCAGGCCATGGCCGAAGCCGGGCACTGCAACATGGCGTTGCTGCGTCAGTTCGGCGGCAGCGTGCACTGCGAAGTAACCGCTGCCAGTGTCGGCTTGCCGGATCAGCGCCAACTCATGCTGAACCTGCGCGATATCTCCGAGCGCATGCGCAGCGAACAGCTGAAAAACGATTTTGTCTCTACCGTCAGCCATGAACTGCGCACCCCGCTAACCAGTATTTATGGCGCACTACGGCTAGCTAACAGTGGCGTACTGCACGACCAGCCCGAACAGGCCAGGTCGCTGTTGCAGGCCGCCGAAGAAAACAGCCAGCGACTCACCGCCCTGATCAATGACCTGCTCGACATCGACAAGCTGGAGGCCGGCAAGCTGGAGCTGAGCCTGCAGCCGCTCGATCTCGATCAGCAACTGCAGGACGCGCGGCGTATGCTTGCCTCGACGGCGGATGAGGCTGAGGTGCACTTGCGACTGCCCGAGCCAGGTGGCCAGCGCATCATGGCCGACCCGCAGCGCTTTCAACAGGTGCTGGCCAATCTGCTATCCAACGCCATCAAGTTTTCACCACCGGGGGCTCAAGTCGAGATCGAAACCCAGGCCTGCGAGCAGCAGGTACGCCTGACGATAACCGATCACGGTGACGGCATACCGCTGGCCTTCCAGCCCAATGTCTTCCAGCGCTTTGCCCAGGCGGATGCCACCGCCACCCGACAGCGCGGCGGCACCGGTCTGGGGCTGGCCATTACCCGCTCGCTAGTGCGCGCCATGCACGGCGCCATCGGCTTCAGCTCCACACCTGGCCAAGGCAGCCGCTTCTGGGTTAGCTTGCCCAGAGTACTGCCTGCCAACACTCAAGACCCGCGCCCTGCCGCGCCCGACAGTAATGGATCAAAGGCCCATGAATAAGCTTGAACGTATCATGCACATCGAAGATGACCCGTCGATTCAGGAAGTTGCCCGCGTCGCATTGGAGATAGTCGGCGGGTTTACGGTCAAAAGCTGTGAGTCAGGCGCAGAGGGCCTGGCCGAGGCCCCGAGCTTTGCGCCGCAGCTGGTGCTGCTGGACGTCATGATGCCCGGCATGGACGGCCCGCAAACCCTGGTCGAGCTAAAGAAGCTATCCTGCATGGAAGGCGTGCCAGTGGTGTTCATGACTGCCAAAGCACAAACCCAGGAGGTATCGGGTTACCATGATCTGGGCGCCGCCGGCGTCATCATCAAGCCCTTTGACCCCATGACTCTTTCCACGCAAATCACCGAGATATGGAATAGCTGGCATGACTAAACAGGATCTGATGGACAGCCAGCTGGCGGCCCTGGAAGCACGATTCCGCGAACGGCTGCGCAGCGAACTGGCCGATATGAAGGCGCTGGCTGACCAGTTGCAGCACACCGCCAACCCCGGCGCGCCTGTGCTGCAAGACCTGCGCGACCGCCTGCACAAGCTGGCGGGCTCGGCTGGCACCTTTGGCTATACCGACCTCGGCAGCCGTTGCCGCGAGCTGGAGCAGCAAGCGCAATACGAGCTCGAGCGTGAGCATTACGACCACAAGGCGCTGGATGCCCTGGCCATCGCCACCCAGCATCTGCACATGTTGCTGCAACGCAGCACGCCGGCCGCGCAGCAACCACAAACCTTGAGTACTGCGGCGCGCCAGACCGCGGGCGGGCGCCACATCGGCCTGCTGATCGAAGAGCAGCCGCTGGCGCAGCAGATGAGTAAAACGCTGACCAGCTTCGGTTATCAAATCAGTCTGTTTCGTCACCAGCAGGAACTGGCCAATGCCAGCCCGCCACTGGATGCGCTGATTGTCGATACCAGCCCCAGGGGCCACAACATGCTGTTGCAGGCGCCCTTTGCCGAACGCGACGGGCAGGCCCCACCGCTGCTGGTCATCAGCTCGCAGGACGATTTCATCAGCCGCCTGCAGGCGGTGCGCGCCGGCGCCTGCGGCTTTTTCACCAAGCCGGTAGACCTGCCGTCGCTGGAAAGCCGGCTGGAGCGCAGCTTCAACAACCACCAGGGCGGGCCCTTCCGCGTGCTGATCGTGGACGACGATACCGAGCTCGCCGCGCGCTACCAGTTGGTGCTGGGCAACAACGGCATGCTGGTCGACACCGCCTCGGACCCCAACCTGCTGCTCGAGAAGATGCACAATTTTCTGCCCGACGTGGTGCTGATGGACATCAGCATGCCCGATTACAGCGGCCCCGAGCTGGCCCAGGTGATACGCCTGAATGACGACTGGCTGCGCGTGCCCATCGTCTACCTCTCGGCAGAGACCAATGCCGAACGGCAGATGGACGCGTTGCTCAAGGCCGGTGATGATTTCATTACCAAACCGATCAGCGACAGCGCTCTTCTGACCACCGTCTACGCTCGCGCACAGCGCGCCCGCATGGTCAGTGAAGCGTTGGCCCGCGACAGCCTGACCGGCCTGCTCAAGCACGCCGATATCAAGGAGCAGGTCGATATTGAGATCGAACGCGCCCGTCGCTGTCAGCAGCCGATGGCCGTGGCGATGATCGATATCGACCACTTCAAGTCGGTCAACGATCAGTACGGCCACGCCTTTGGCGACAACGTGATTCGCGCCCTGTCCAACCTGCTGCGCCAGCGCCTGCGCAAGGTCGATCGGCTGGGCCGCTACGGCGGCGAAGAGTTTGTCGCCGTGCTGCCCAATTGCAACACCACCGACGCCTGGCTGATCCTCGAAGAGATCCGCGAAGCATTCAACGCGCTGCAATTCTCCACCGACGAGCATACCTTCTGCTGCAGCTTCAGCGCTGGCATCAGCGGCTGTGAAGAACCCGAATGGGACTGCGACGAGCTGCTGGACCAGGCTGACCGTCAGCTATATCGCGCCAAACACGCTGGTCGCAACCGCATTTGCAGCACCAGCAGAGACGCCGCCGACGACTGAAGTCGGTTACCCGGCAGGGAACGCCGGGATGTTCTTCAGCTGTCCCGCCGTGACCTTGCCCCTCCCGCACCCAAGTGTGTTTTAATCGCCGGCTGATTTCCCGGCCCGGACCCGCCCATGAAGCTCCTCGCCCTGCTGTTTCGCGACAATCGCCTGCCCCTGCTGGGCATCCTGCTGCTGAGTGTGGGCAGCGCCCTGCTGAGCGTCGCCGTGATCGCCTACGTCAACAACCGGCTGATCGCCGGTAGCAGTGACCTCGGCCAGGCCCTGCTCGGCTTTCTCGGCTTGCTGGTGCTGCTGTTGATCTGCGCCACCGCCGCGCAATTGAGCTTGCATGGTCTCAGCCACCGCTTCGTCTATCGCCTGCGCCGCTCGTTGGTGAAACGGGTGATGGATACCGATATCGAACGGCTGGAGCAGATCGGCGGCGCGCGCATTCTGGCCAGCCTGTCGACCGACATCCGCAATATCACCATCGCCTTTGTCGGCCTGCCGGAAATGCTCTACGGCCTATCGCTCACCGTCGCCGCCTTTGCCTATCTGGCCTGGCTGTCGCCGGCGCTGTTTATCACCACCCTGCTGTGGCTGGGCGTGACCTTTGTCGTCGGCTGGCTGCTGGTCAGCCGCGTACACCGCCACATTCAGCGCATGCGCGAGGCCGAAGACCGGCTGTATGGCAACTACCAGGATGTGATCGACGGCCGCAAGGAGCTGGCGCTCAACCGCGACCGCGCGCACCGGCTGTATCAGGAAGAGTTTGACGACAACGCCAACGCCTACAAGCGCGAGATCATCCGCGCCGATATGTACCACGGCCTGTCCGGTAACTGGGCCAACATCATGGTTCTGGGGCTGATCGGGCTGGTGTTCTTTCTCGCTGGCGGGCTGGGCTGGGCCAGCGCCAGCGTGGCAGCCACCTACGCGCTGACCATGCTGTTTCTGCGCACGCCCATGGTCGCCGCCGTGGGCACCCTGCCGCACCTGATTACCGCGCAGGTCTCGCTCGACAAACTCGAAGCCCTGGCGCTGAGCCCGCATCAGGCTGATTTCCCGCCGCTGGCAAAACTGCAACCCGACTGGCAGACTCTGACGCTGGACGGCCTCAACTACCGCTACCCGGCGGAAGAGGGCGAGGGCTTCGACGTGGGTCCGCTGCACCTGCAACTGCAGCGCGGCGAGGTGGTATTCATCATCGGCGGCAACGGCAGCGGCAAATCCACCATGGCGCGCCTGCTGACCGGCCTGTATCGCCCGCACAGCGGGCGTATCCTGCTGGACGATCAACCAATCGACGCTGACCATTGGGTCGCCTACCGCCAGCTGTTCGCCAGCGTGTTTACCGACTTCCACCTGTTCAGCCGTCTGCTTGGGCCCGCCGGCGAAGAGGCCGACGCCGAAGAAACCCGTGACTGGCTGACCCGGCTGCACCTGGACCGCAAGGTGCGCGTGGCCGCCGGGCGGCTGCTCGATACCCGCCTGTCGCAGGGCCAGCGCAAGCGCCTGGCGCTGCTGCTGGGTCTGCTCGAACACCGCGACGTGCTGCTGCTCGACGAATGGGCCGCCGATCAGGACCCGCTGTTCCGCCGTCTGTTCTACCGCGAGCTGCTGCCGGCCCTCAAGGCCGCCGGCAAGACCGTGGTCGCCATCACCCACGACGATCACTATTTCGACCAGGCCGACCGTATTTTGCGCATGGACAACGGCCAGTTGTTGGAGCTCAACGCAGAGCAACGACGCCAGGCCAGCAGTGACAGCCTGTTGCTTATATAAATGATAATGGTTTAGTTTAAGGCCCCGCTTCATCACCCCGGGGCCGTCCATGACCGCTGTTGCCCACCCACTGCCAAAGATCCCCTGCGTGCCCTTCACCGTCGCCCCCGTGCCAACGGCTGACACGCCGGCATGATTGCCGCACTTGCTTCACTGTTTCAGGGCCCGCTGGCGCCCTTGGGCGACTGGCTGACGCTGGTCGATGACCCAAGGCCAGGTATCAGCATGGCCGACTACCTGAACAGCGAGCAGCTGAGCGACCAGTTGCAGCGCTTTGCCCCGCAGTACGTCAATGCCGATCAACGCGCGCTGGTCTCGCTCTGGGGCAAGTACCACTTCATGCGGCTGGTGGCGCCGGTGGTCACAGCCAGCCTGCTGGCCAACTGGCGGCTGCCGGTGCACTTCAACGAGGTCGCGGTGATCGTCGGCGACGACGGCCTGCCCAGCGCCTTCAAACTGCCGGATCAGGGCGCGGCCTGGTCAAGCGGGCCGCGCGACGGCTTCAGCCGCTTTGAAAGCCTGTTTGATGGCCACCTGGATGTGCTGATCCGCGACCTGGCGGCGCGTTACAAGGTCGCGCCCAAGGTGTTCTGGAGCAGCGTGGGGCATTATTACGAATGGATTGTCGAGGAGGTGGCCAAGCTGCCGGTCGCCCCCGAGCGGCTGGCGCAGGCGCGGCAACTGATCAGCGACAGCAGCCGGCCAGATGGCCTGCGCAACCCGCTGTATGGCTGCGTACGCTACCGTGAACGCGCCGGTGCGCCTGAACTGCACCGCGAGCGCAAGCATTGCTGCATTCGCTATCTGCTGCCAGACAAAGCCCTGTGCAGCAACTGCCCGCACCTGGACAAACCACCGGCTGGCTACGACCCGGCGGGGCGCAGCGACTGATCATCCGCTCAGCCGCCGTAATCCCGCTCGACCCGCGCCACGCGCACCTTGAACCCGGCGTACCAGGTGTTATGCCCCAGGCGCTGGGCTTCAAGGTGCTCCGCGTTTTGCTTCCAGTTTTTTATCGCTTCTTCACTCGCCCAGTAAGACACCGTGATACCCAGGCCCTCGCGCGCGGACTCTACGCCGAGAAAGCCCTCCTGGCGGGCTGCCAGCGCCAGCATGCGCTCAGCCATCGCGCCATAGCCATGGTCGCCGTCGGTACGCAGCGAACTGAAGATGACCGCGTAATACGGTGGTTCTGGGGTTTTTGCCATGCCCGACATGCGTTTCTCCTGACGTTCAGGCGCCTACTTTTGCCGCCAGCTCAAGCGTCAGCTCGGCTGCCGTTATAGCCTTGCAGCCGCTGTTGTTCTGACCCGACCAGAGCGGTGAAAAATCGCTGCTGCCGCGTTGCTCGGCCGCGCTGCGCAGCGGCGTGATGGCGCCACCGGCCAAGGGGAAGGGTGGTGGCGTCTCGCTGAGCGGCCCCAGCTCGCGCATCACCCGATTGACGATGCCGCGCGCCGCACCACCGGAGAACAGATTGGTCAGCGCGGTGTGCTGCGCCGCCTCGCTCTGCAATGCGGCGCGATGCAGCTGGCTGGTGGTCGCCTCCGGGCACAGCAGGTAACTGGTGCCCAGCTGCACACCGGCGGCGCCCAACGCCATGGCGGCCGCCACGCCATCGGCATCGGCGATTCCGCCGGCGGCAATCACCGGAATATCCAGCGCCGCGACCAGTTGCGGCAGCAGCGCGAAGGTGCCCATCTGCAGGCTCAGGTCAGTGGAGAGAAAGTGGCCACGATGGCCGCCGGCTTCCAGCCCCTGGGCGATGACGGCGTCCGCGCCATGGGCCTGCAGCCAACGGCCCTCCGCAAGGGTAGTAGCGGTCGACAGCACCTTGCCACCCCAGCCCTTGATGCGCTCGATGATTGCCGCCTCCGGCAGGCCAAAGTGAAAGCTCACCACCGGCGGCCGGAAAGGCGCGATCAACTCCAGCGTGGCGGCATCGAACGGGCGGCGACCGGCGCCGGCGCTGATGGCCTCGATGTCCAGGCCCAGCTCGGCATAGTAGGGTGCCAGCGCGGCGCGCCACTGCTGCTCGCGCGCCGCCTCGGCCGGCGGGTTGCTGTGGGCAAAGAAGTTCAGATTCCAGGGGCCTGCCGCCTCGGCGCTGAGCAATTCCAGCTCCTGCACCAGGGCTTCGGCACTCAGCATGGCGCAGGGCAACGAGCCCAGGCCGCCAGCGCGGCACACCGCCAGCGCCAGCGCGCTGTTCTGCACCCCAGCCATGGGTGCCTGAATGATCGGCAGACGGGTACCTAGCAGCGGTTCAATGCGCATGGGGTTGCTCCTGATTCAAGGGTTGGCTCGGGCGGTTTAAGGCTTTACCACCGCTGCTGCCCATTGTGCTGGTAGCGCCGCTGCAAACCAAGCCGCAAAAGCTCAGGGCGCAGACACAGCCGCCGCTGCAGGGAGTGACCACGGAGCTGGGCTTACCTGGGCCGATAGAAGGCGGCGTTTCTGGCCGCTATCCAGCTGCGCGCGTATGCCAGTACATCAGCGGCCAGCGTGACGGGGAAATGAATCACCCCGTGCGGCGAAGACGGCAGAACATGACATTCCACCTCGGCTGACCTGCACCACCGCTCGGCCAACAGACAGCTATCGTCCAGCAGCGGGTCCTGCTCGCCGGCAAACATCAGGGCCGGCGGGAAGCCGGTAAAGTCGCCATGCAAGGGCGACAAGGGCGACGCGCGGCGTTGCTCGTCGCTCAACTCCGGCGTCAGCATGCGCATGGCATCCACCATACCCGGCCCGTCCAGCAGCAGCGTGTCTGGCGGCGCGGCGCGCACACTCGGTGTGCCCGTCAGATCGTACACCCCGTAGTAGAGCAAAGCCCCCTTCACCCGTGCCAACAGCGCTGGCCAGCGTTTCAGCTGGAGCAAGGTCGCGACCGCAAGATGGCCACCGGCCGACTCACCCACCACGGTGACCGGCAGGCCGGCAAACTCGCTGTTGGTATCGTCCAGCAGCCAGCGTGCGGCACACAGACAGTCCTCAATCAGCGCCTCCATAGGTGCTGAGACAGCAAGCCGGTAATCGACCGAGACGACCGCTACCTCGCACTCCTTCACCATGGCGATATTGAATTTGTCATTCATCTGCGCGTTGCCGATCACCCAGGCACCACCATGAATATCCAGCACCACGCCCTTTGCCCTGGTCGCGGGCCGGATGATCCGCACCGACACCGCCACACCGTCTATCTCGACCCGCCGCGTTTCCGCCCTGAGGCCGTGCTTGCGCAGCCGCCAGGCAGCGCCCAGCTGACTGACGCGCAGCAAGCCTTGCACCAGACGGAGCACCGCACGATTGAACAATTTCAAGCGCGGCAGCCGTGCCAGCTTTTTATTGAAAGCCTGCACCTGCTCCAGCTGCTGCGGGCTGGCGGGCCAGCGCATCAGGTACGCCGGCTGGCCGCTCATCACCAACTGTTCCGGCGCATGATGGCGAAGTTGAGCGCCGCCGCCACGCTAAGCCAGCCGAGATAGGGCAGCAATAGCAGACCGCTGATGACATCCAGCTTGAACGCCAGCAATACCATCATGGCGACCACCAGCCAGAGCACGGCGATGATAAGCATCGCGGCGAACAGCCGGTGCGCGCCGAAGAATACCGGAGTCCAGAGCGCGTTAAGGGCGATTTGCGCCGCCCACAGGGCCAGCAGCACCTGGCTGCCGGGGATCGCCACCAGACGATGACCAACCCAGGCCAACAGCAGATAGATAAGCGTCCAGGCCACCGGAAACGCCCAGTTGGGCGGCGTAAAACCGGGCTTGTCCAAGGTCTCGTACCACTGCCCCGGTTTGAAGATGATGCCGGTGGTGGCGGCCGCGCCGCAGGCCAACAGAAATATGAAAAAAGTCATGGTCTATCCTTGGCTGAAGTCAGCCGCCAGAAATGAACAGGGTTTTTACTCCACTGTTCAATGACTCGTTTGCGTGGCGATAAATTCCATTGATCCGCGATTTACCCCCCTGGCAGCGGGCCGATGCCCCTTCCCTGGGCGCCTGCCCGGCTGGCGCCAGCGGCCGATTGCCTATCAGCGCCTGTGCCTCGCCTGGTGACTCCACCGCCACCCGCTGCCGTGGCGGTCGCCCGACCAGGCGGAATTATTGCGGCCAACACCGGTCTCTTGCTTACCACTTGAAGGGGCGCGCAGCCCGCAGGGGTTACTGCGCCGCCATCCTGAATCAGCCTGCGAGCGATACCGATTACCGCCGCCGGCTCTGCCACCAGCGAGGAGAACACCGCATGATGAATTCGACTTCCGAGAGCAGCATTCCCCCTATCGGCATGGGTACCTTCCGGCTCAAGGGCGATGACGCCTACCAGGCCGTCAGCACGGCGCTGGAACTGGGGTATCGGCACATTGATACCGCACAGATCTACGGTAACGAGCAGGATGTGGGCCGCGCCATTGCCGACAGCGGCGTGCCGCGCGGCGAGCTGTTTGTCACCACCAAGATCTGGACCGACAACTTCGGCGAAGGCAAGCTGATCCCCAGCCTGCGCGAAAGCCTCGACAAGCTGCAGCTCGACCAGGTCGACCTGACGCTGATCCACTGGCCCTCACCTGGCGGCAAGGTGCCCATGCAGGAATACCTGGGTGAGCTGATGAAGGCCCGCGAGCAGGGCATGACGCGGCTGACCGGCGTTTCCAACTTCACCATTGATCAGCTCAATGAAGCCTTTGAACTGGTAGGGCCAGACAACATCGCCACCAACCAGATAGAGATTCACCCCTTCCTGCAGAACCGCAAACTGGTCGAGTTCGCCCGTGAAGAGGGTTTGCACCTGACCGCCTACATGCCACTGGCGGTAGGCAAGGTGATGAAAGACGAAACCCTGGACCGCATCGCCGAAGAACACGGCGCCACGCCGCCGCAGGTGGTCATGGCCTGGCTGATGCTGCAGGGCATCGCGGTGATTCCATCCTCCACCAAGCGACTGCATCTGGAGAGCAATCTGGAGGCCGACCGCGTGAAGCTCACCGCCGATGACCTCAACTTCATCCGCGAGCTGGACAAGGGCGAGCGTATTGCCAACCCGGACTTTGCGCCCGAGTGGGACTGAGCGGTCGCGCGCTTTATTTGAGTCAGGAAAGCTCATGGCCGGGATGGAGCCCGGCACTCGCCGCGTGCCGCGCTAACCATTGCAGCGACGCTGGGGCTATTGCTCCTGCAACGCCGGCAAGTCGCGGAACAGCTCAAGCGCCTCGGGATTGGCCAGCGCATCGGTATTCTTTACCGCCTGGCCGTGCACCACATTACGCACGGCCAGTTCGACAATCTTGCCGCTGCGGGTACGCGGGATATCAGCCACGGCGATGATCTTCGCCGGCACGTGACGCGGCGTAGTGTTGCTGCGGATTACCTGGCGTATCTCACCCGCCAGCGCTTCATCCAGCAACACACCATCACGCAAGCGCACAAAGAGCACGACCCGCACATCACCCTGCCACTGCTGACCAATGGCCAGCGATTCCAGCACCGCCTCGACCTTCTCTACCTGCCGGTAGATCTCCGCCGTGCCGATGCGCACGCCGCCGGGGTTAAGCACGGCATCCGAGCGACCGTGGATCAGCATACCGCCGTGGGCGGTCTCTTCGGCGTAATCGCCGTGCGCCCAGACGCCGGGGAAGCGCTCGAAGTACGCCGCGCGGTAGCGACTGCCGTCCTCATCCTGCCAGAAACCCAACGGCATGGAGGGGAAGGGGCGCGTGCAGACCAGCTCGCCCTTGGCAGGCCCTTGAAAACCTACCTGCGTTGCCATCGCGGCGTTAAAAGCAGGCTCAGAATGCTCATTTACACCACGTAAACTGCGCTTCTTCGCCTGCTTTTGCCTTGCGCTGCCTGCCTCGCCTACGCTTTTCAACAACCTGCTACTAATAGCTTGCCCATCGTCATCCCACACTTCAACGGCCATACCCAGCCCCTTGCTCTGTAACTCGCCGCGCCAGACCGGCAGCGTCGGGTTGCCCAGGGCAAAGCAGGAAAAAATGTCGGTGCCGCCGGAGATCGACGACAGGCACAGATCGCTTTTGAAGCAGCGGTAGACGTAATCAAAACCTTCGTGCGCCAACGGCGAACCGGTGGAAAGCACGGTTTTCAGATGGCTTAACCGATGGCTGGCGGAGGGGTCCACGCCGGCCTTTTCCAGCGCGGCGAGATACTTGGCGCTGGTGCCGAAGATACTAATATTTTCCGCATCGATCAGGTCGATCAGCCACTCTGCTGAGGGCTCAAACGGTGAGCCATCATAGAGCGCCAGCGTCGCGCCCAGCGCCAAGCCGGAGACCAGCCAGTTCCACATCATCCAGCCGCAGGTGGTGAAGTAGAACAGCACGTCATCGCGGGTCAGGTCGGTGTGCAGCCCGTGCTCTTTCAGGTGCTGCAGCAGGGTGCCGCCAGCGCCGTGGACGATGCACTTGGGCACGCCGGTGGTGCCGCTGGAGTAGAGAATATAGAGCGGGTGATTGAACGGCAGGGCAGCGAACAAGGGTTCACCACCGGGCGTACAGGCACGATTCCAGGTGACGCAGGGCACAACGGATTCAAAATCCGCTGGCTCCGCCGGTACGCCGCCGTAGGGCACCAGAATCAGCTGCTGCATGCCAGTAAGCTGCGGCAGTATCTCGCGCAGCTTGCTGCTCATGTCCAGTTGCTTGCCGGCGTAGCGGTAGCCGCTGCAGGCAATCAGTACCCGCGGTTCGATCTGGCCAAAGCGGTCCACTACGCCCTGGATGCCAAAGTCCGGCGAACAGGACGACCAGATAGCGCCGATGCTGGCGGCGGCAAGCATGCCCACCACCGTCTGCCAGGTGTTGGGCATCAGCGCGGCGATACGGTCACCGGGTGCCACGCCCAGCGCCAGCAGATGCCGCTGCAATCCGGCCACCCGGGCAGCCAGCTCAGCGTAGCTGAGTTGCTCGCGCTGACCGTCTTCACTGATGGCCACCAGGGCCGCGTGGTCATCGCGCCGGCGCAGCAGGTGCGCGGCGAAATTCAGCTCGGCGCCAGCAAACCACTCGGCACCGGGCATGGCATCCGGGTTACGCAGCACCTGCTGCGCCGGCTGGCTGAAATCCACCGCAAAGAACTCGGCCAGCAAGGCCCAGAACGCCGCCGGTTCATCGATACTCCACTGGTGTAGCGCGGTGTAATCGGCCAGCGCCAGCCCGTGTTGCTGATTGACCCGGCGACGAAAGGCGTCCATCTGCGTGGCCGCTACGCGCTCGGCTGAGGGCGACCACAAGGGCGTGCTCATGCCTGCTCCCGCGCCAGCAAGGCCCGCGCCACGCGCGAGCCGTTGGTTTTGCCGAGCACGTTGCAGATGTGCTGACCGGCCTGCACCAGCGCGGCCATATCGACGCCCGTCTCGATACCCAGCCCGTTGAGCAGGTAGAGCACGTCTTCGCTGGCGACGTTGCCAGTCGCGCCCTTGGCATACGGGCAACCGCCCAGCCCGGCGACCGAGCTGTCGAACACCGCCACGCCTTCCAGCAGGCTGGCGTGAATGTTCGCCAGCGCCTGCCCGTAGGTATCGTGAAAATGCCCGGCTAGCAGGCGGCGGTCGATGTCTCGGCCGACCACCTCGATCAGCCGCCGGGTATCGCCGGCGGTGCCGACGCCGATGGTGTCGCCGAGCGAGACCTCGTAGCAGCCGCTGTCGAGCAGCTCGCGGGCAATCGCGGCGACCTGCTCCGGCGCCACGTCGCCATCAATCGGGCAACCGAGCACGCAGGAGATATAACCGCGTACCCGCACGCCGTGCTCCCTGGCCGCCGCCATAATCGGTTCGAAGCGCTGCAGACTCTCGGCAATCGAGCAGTTGATGTTCTTCTGGGAAAACCCCTCGCTGGCCGCGGCAAACACCGCCACTTCCTTCACACCGGCTTCCAGCGCGCCTTCAAACCCCTTGAGGTTGGGCGCCAGCGCCGCGTAGGTCACGCCGGGCTGTTGCTGTATCGCGGCAAATACCTCGGCCGAGCCGGCCATCTGCGGCACCCACTTGGGCGAGACGAAGCTGCCGACTTCGATATAGCGCAGCCCGGCAGCGCTCAGGTCATCGACCAGGCGTACCTTGTCGGCAACGCTGATCGGCTGTTTTTCATTCTGCAGGCCATCGCGCGGGCCCACTTCGACCAGTCGCACCTGTTGCGGCATGCTCATGCCGTTGCCTCCTCAGCAAGCGGTTGCAGCGCCACCAGCACCCGGCCTTCCTCGACCAGATCGCCCTCGGCGCAGTGAATCGCCGTGACCTCGCCGGCCTCGGCAGCGCGAATACTGTGCTCCATTTTCATCGCCTCGACCACCACCAGCAGCTCGCCGGCAGCCACCTGCTGACCCGGTTCGACCAGCACCCGCACCACGCTGCCGTTCATCGGTGCGGTCAGCCCGCCGTGGCCGTGTTGCAGCGCTTCCACCTCGCTGATCGGGTCTACCTGCGTGACCCGCTGCAGCTGTCCGTCCCACTCGACAAACAGCCACTGACCGCGGCGCTGCACGGCGCGGCGACGGCCATCGACCAGCAACTGATCGCCCAACAGGCTGACACCCGTAGCGGGCAGGGCGCGTGCCTCGGCCTCGCCACAGCGCAGATGCAGGCGCTGCTCGCACGCCAGCCCAAGGCGCAGGCCGCAGGCCGCGGCCCAGGGGCTGTGCGGGTCATCGGCACGCGCAGCGGTAGGTGCCGTCAGCAGCCAGGCACGCGCGGCCAGCGCCCAGAAGGCGTCGGGCAACGGGGCGGGCGCGGGCAGCAGGGCGTCGGCATGCCGACCAATAAAACCGGTATCCAGCTCGGCGGCGGCAAAGGCCGGATGCGCCAGCACCCGGCGCAGGAAGGCGAGGTTGCTGTGTACCCCGCCCAACTGTTGCTCGGCCAACATCGCCAGCAAACGGCGGCGGGCGGTTTCCCGGTCTTCGCCCCAGGCAATCAGCTTGCTCAACATCGGGTCGTAGAACGGCGAGACGCGGTCGCCCTCGACCACCCCGCTGTCGACCCGCCGCCCAACGCCCGCCGCTGGTTCGCGGTACAGCGTCAGCTCGCCACTGGCGGGCAGAAAGTCCTGCTCCGGGTCTTCGGCGTAGAGCCGCACTTCGATGGCGTGGCCGTGCAGCACAATCTGCTCCTGGCTCAGCGGCAGCGGCTGCCCTTGCGCCACACGCAGCTGCCAGGCGACCAGATCTTGCCCGGTGATCAGCTCGGTCACCGGGTGCTCGACCTGCAGACGGGTGTTCATCTCCATGAAGAAGAACTCGCCGCGGGCGTCGAGCAGAAACTCCACGGTACCGGCGCCAACATAGCCGATGGCGGGTGCGGCGGTGACCGCCGCCTCGCCCATCGCCCGACGCAATTCGGGCGACAGGCCGGGCGCCGGCGCCTCTTCCACCACCTTCTGGTGGCGCCGCTGGATCGAGCAGTCGCGCTCGGCCAGATACACCGCGTTGCCGTGCTGGTCGGCAAACACCTGAATCTCGACGTGGCGCGGCTGCAGCACGTATTTCTCGACCAGCATGCGCGCATCGCCGAAGGCGGCCTGCGCCTCACGCTGGGCCGACGACAGCGCCTCACTCAGTTGCGCCTCGCTCTCGACCACCTTCATGCCCTTGCCGCCGCCACCGGCGGCGGCCTTGAGCAGCACCGGATAGCCGATCTTGGCGGCTTCGACGCGGAAGGTCTCCAGCGCCTGATCGGCGCCGTGATACCCGGGCACCAGCGGCACCCCGGCGGCGTCCATCAGCGCCTTGGCCGCCGACTTGCTGCCCATGGCGTCAATCGCGCTGGCGGGCGGGCCGACGAAGATCAACCCGGCGGCGTCGACCGCGCGGGCGAAATCGGCGTTCTCGGAGAGAAAGCCGTAACCGGGGTGAATCGCTTGGGCACCGGTGGCCTGGGCCGCGGCGATGATCGCCTCAACCCGCAGATAACTCTCGCTCGGCCGCGCGCCACCCAGGTTGACCGCCTGATCGGCGCAGCGCACGTGCAGGGCGTCGCGGTCGGTATCGCTGTGTACCGCCACGGTGGCGATACCCAACTCGCGCGCGGTGCGCATGATGCGGCAGGCAATCTCGCCGCGGTTGGCAATCAGCAGGGAATCAATCATGGCTCGCGCACCAGTCGGGTTGGCGTTTTTCCAGGAAGGCCGACAGGCCCTCCTGACCTTCGGGGCTGATCCGCACCCGGGCAATCGCTGCCTCGGTGTAGCGGCGCAGCGGGGTGCTCATTTCACCCAGCCCGACTTCCTGCAGCAGCGCCTTGGTGGCCATCATCGCCTGCGGGCCGTTCTGCAGCAGGTTGCCGATCCACCGCGCCAGCGCCGCATCCAGCTCGGCCGCCGGATAGCACTCGGCGAGCAGCCCCAATTCGCGGGCGCGCAGGCCGTCAAAGCGTTCGGCGGTCAGCGCATAGCGGCGGGTAGCGCGGGCGCCGATGGCCTGGGAGACATAGGGGCTGATCACCGCCGGCAGCAGGCCAATACGCACCTCCGACAGGCTGAACAGCGCGTCGTCCGCGCCAATCGCCATGTCGCAGCAACTGATCAGCCCGAGCGCGCCACCAAAGGCCGCGCCCTGCACCACCGCCAGCGTCGGCACCTTGAGCTGCGCCAGCGAGGCCATCAGCTGGGCCAGCTCGCGGGCGTCGTCCAGATTGGCGTTGTAATCCAGCGCCGCGCAGTCGCGCATCCAGGCCAGATCGGCACCGGCGGAGAAATGCTTGCCGCGGCCGCGCAACAGCATAAAGCGCACCGCCGGGTTAGCCGCCACCGCATCCAGCGCATCCAGCAGCTCGCGGATCATCTGGGCGTTGAAGGCGTTGTTCTTGTCAGGGCGCGCCAGCCAAAGGGTGGCAATGCCCTGCGCGGAAAATTCCAGTTCCAGGGTGTGGTACTGACTCATGGTCGTCATCTCGCTTGCCCGCAGGCTACATGCGGAACACGCCGAAGCGGGTCGCTTCGATCGGTGCGTTGAGTGCGGCGGAAATCGCCAGCCCGAGTACATCGCGGGTCTGCGCCGGGTCGATCACGCCGTCGTCCCACAGGCGGGCGCTGGCGTAGTAGGGGTGGCCCTGACGTTCGTACTGATCGAGGATCGGTCGGCGCAGGGCCTCGGCCTGCTCGGCGCTGAACTGCTCGCCACTGCGCTCGGCCTGCTCCTGCTTGACCTGCACAAGCACGCCTGCGGCCTGTTCGGCGCCCATCACCGAGATGCGCGCATTCGGCCACATCCACAAGAAGCGCGGATCGTAGGCGCGGCCGCACATGCCGTAGTTACCGGCGCCAAAACTGCCGCCGATGATCACCGTGAACTTGGGCACCCGGGCACAGGCCACCGCGGTCACCAGCTTGGCGCCGTGCTTGGCGATGCCGCCTTCCTCGTATTTTTTGCCGACCATAAAGCCGGTGATGTTCTGCAGGAACAGCAGCGGAATGCCGCGCTGACAGGCCAGCTCGATAAAGTGCGCGCCCTTCTGCGCGGCCTCGGAAAACAGGATGCCGTTGTTGGCCAGAATCGCCACCGGGTAGCCGTGCAGGTGCGCAAACCCGCACACCAGCGTGGTGCCGAACAGCGCCTTGAACTCATCGAACGCGCTGTCGTCGACCAGCCGCGCAATCACCTCGCGCACGTCGAACGGCTGCTTGCTGTCCGCCGGAATCACCCCGTACAGCTCCTCCACCGGATAGCGTGGCGGCAGTACTGGGCGGCTGTTCAGCTCGTCCTGCTTGTGCCAGTTCAGATTGGCGATGCAGCGGCGGGCCAGAGCCAGGGCGTGTTCGTCATTCTCGGCGTAATGGTCGGCCACCCCGGAGGTGCGGCAATGCACATCGGCGCCGCCCAGTGCCTCGGCGCTGACCACCTCGCCAGTCGCGGCTTTCACCAGCGGCGGCCCGGCGAGGAAGATGGTCGCTTGCTCACGCACCATGATGGTCTCGTCGGCCATCGCCGGCACGTAGGCGCCGCCGGCGGTGCAGGAGCCCATCACCACGGCGATCTGCGGAATGCCCGCGGCGCTCATGTTGGCCTGATTGAAGAAGATCCGCCCGAAGTGCTCACGGTCCGGGAACACCTCGTCCTGGCGTGGCAGGTTGGCGCCACCGGAGTCGACCAGATAGACGCAGGGCAGGCGGTTCTCGCGAGCGATGGTCTGCGCCCGCAGGTGCTTCTTCACGCTCAGCGGATAGTAAGAGCCGCCCTTCACCGTGGCGTCATTGGCGATGATCATGCATTCAACGCCTTCGATCCGGCCGATACCCGCGATCACCCCGGCGGCTGGCACCGACTCACCGTAGACCTCATGGGCGGCCAGCTGACCAATTTCCAGAAAGGCTGAGCCGGGGTCGAGCAGGGCGTCCACGCGCTGGCGCGGCAGCAGTTTGCCACGCGCCAGATGCCGCGCATTGGCCGCCTCGCCACCGCCCTGGGCGATGCCTGCCAACAGGGTCTTGAGGTCATCCACCAGCGCGCGCATGGCATCGGCATTGGCGTGAAACGCGGGGCTGCCCGCGCTCAGTTGAGTGGTTAGCACAGCCATGCGAAGTCTCCCTTGGCGCGGCGCTCAGCGGGTTTCATTGAACAGCTCCCGGCCGATCAGCATGCGTCGAATCTCGCTGGTGCCGGCACCGATCTCGTACAGCTTGGCGTCGCGCAGCAGGCGGCCGGTGGGGTAATCGTTGATGTAACCGTTGCCGCCGAGAATCTGGATCGCGTCCAGCGCCATCTGCGTCGCACGCTCGGCGGTGTAGAGAATTACCCCGGCGGCGTCCTTGCGCGTGGTCTCGCCACGGTCGCAGGCCTGCGCCACTGTGTAGAGGTAGGCGCGGCTGGCGTTCAGCTGGGTGTACATGTCGGCGACCTTGCCCTGGATCAGCTGGAACTCGCCAATGCTCTGGCCGAACTGCTGACGGTCGTGGATATAGGGCACCACCACGTCCATGCAGCTCTGCATGATCCCGGTCGGGCCACCGGAGAGCACCACGCGCTCGTAATCCAGGCCGCTCATCAACACCTTCACGCCGCCGTTGACCTGTCCGAGGATGTTCTCAACCGGCACCTCGACGTTGTTGAACACCAGCTCACAGGTGTTCGAGCCGCGCATGCCGAGCTTGTCCAGCTTGGGGCTGCGGGAGAAACCGGCCCAATCGCGCTCGACGATAAAGGCGGTGATGCCGTGGGGGCCACGCTCCGGTTCGGTCTTGGCGTAAATGACGTAAACGTGCGCGTCCGGGCCGTTAGTAATCCACATCTTGCTGCCATTGAGCACGAAGTGATCGCCCCGGCGCTCGGCCCGCAGCTTCATGCTGACCACATCGGAACCGGCGTTCGGCTCACTCATCGCCAACGCCCCGATATGCTCACCGCTGATCAGCCTGGGCAGGTACTGCGCCTTCTGCTCCGGCGTGCCGTTGCGGTTGATCTGGTTCACGCACAGGTTCGAGTGCGCCCCGTAGGACAAGCCCACCGAGGCCGACCCACGGCTGATCTCCTCCATCGCCACCACATGCGCCAGATACCCCAGCCCCGAGCCGCCACACTCCTCAGGCACGGTAATGCCCAGCAGCCCCATGTCGCCAAAGCGCCGCCACATATCCTGCGGAAACTGATTCTCCCGGTCGATCTCGGCGGCACGCGGCGCCAGCTCGGCATCAACCAGGTTGCGGGTCTGCTCGCGCAGCATGTCGATGGTCTCGCCAAGACCGAAATTGAACGACGGATAATGCATGATTCCACCTGCTGTTATTTTTGTTCAGTAGAAATGTGGCTGGCAGCAGATCAGAGCGTCTGCGCCAACGCCGAGCGGCACCGCTCCTCGGCGGTATCCAGTTCAATCTGCATCTGTTCAATATCGAGCAACTGCTGCGCCAGCTGCGTACGCCGCTCAGCAATCTTCTGCATAAAGGTTTCCAGCTGCTTGCGGTTGCCATGACCGGGGTCGTACAGCTCGATCAACTCCTTGCACTCCGCCAGCGAAAAGCCAATGCGCTTGCCACGCAGAATCAGCTTCAGCGTCACCTTGTCCTTGGCGCTATAAACCCGCTCCAGCCCACGCCGTTCCGGGCTGAGCATGTTCTGCTCCTCATAAAAACGAATCGCCCGCGTGGTGATATCCAGCTCACGGGCGAGGTCGGAAATGCTGTAGGTCTGGGTCATGGATCGTCTTTGATGACTGCTTTACGTTAACGTAAAGGTAAGCTGGTGGACACTGGCGCGTCAAGCGGGAAGCGGGCAGTATTATCTGCAGTGGGTAAAGCTGGTGGAAAACCAAGAGATAAATGGACGTTTGGGGTAATTAAATCTCTCTAACGACTGTTATTTTCAAAAATGCGAATTCAAGGGTTTTTTTTTCAGTTCTCAATTTGGCCTTTAGGCAATACGCAATATTACAGAGCTTGAGGGCGCAAAAATCCCTTGGAACCGTTAGTTAGAAATTTGAAGTGCCGTGCTTTTCATAGAACGCGTCTTGAGTGCGAGCAAACTCTTCGTGGTACACCTCTGCCTTACTTTCCATTTGCACCAAGGCCTCAACCACGTTTCGGTTTCTCGAGTCGACTCCCGTTGCATAGACAAGCGCACGCCAACAAAGAAAAAGCATTGTTGTCTGAGTAGTAGCCAAACGAGCATAATGTGCTCTTTCCTGTGCAATTTTGACTGCCGGTTCTCTGTGTGCCCTATCCCAAACAACGTCAATTGCCGTTTGATCTGCATGAATTAAATGACTACTTAGGCCATAACTGTGCAATAGGCTTTTATAACCTCGGAGATCTAGTCCCGGCTCGCTAAACTCGGCGAGTTTTCTAACGATCTCCGTAAACGACCACTTTTGCTTTATGGGGTTGCGCTTTGATTTTGGCCAACGCACCCGAAGTTCTTCTTCTCGTTCAGCCGATAAAATCACCCCTCCAATCAATGTTAGAGAGTCGATATCTTCATTAACATCTACGAATTGCTTTGCTTTCTCAGATCTCTGAATATCCGCAATCTCATTTAGGGCCACGCTGTATTCATAGATTAATTCTGGCCGGTCTTTTTCTCGCGCTGAGCTCACGTAAATGAAGCGTGTCGCGCACTCAAGCGCGGCCCTCATTATGATATCGGAATCCCAAAGCTTCCACTCCTGAAGCAAAACATTCAGTGATTGGCATCGCTCTGAATAATAGTGAAGTTGAGCTAACGCGAAGTTACGGTATCCTTTGTCACAGGCTGACTCATGATCCAGAACGTTTTTTATCTCGTCCCGGATCATTGAATAGACAGCAAGTGACTCTCTAAGTAATAGTTGCATATATGCCTGACAAATAAGATAACGGGCAGTCAAAATCGTAGCTTTTAGCTGTTTGGCGAATGAAGCGAGTAAAAATTAAGCACATTTTCCGCCATGAAAACCGGGGTTAGATAAACATTTCTGCGAGCTATCAACGCAGACCGTGTAAGGATTTGGCCCCACGCTGGAGCGTGGGGCCAATCAATCAACTATTTGCATCCATTTGGTTCGCCCGCACAAACCACACTCAACCCCGTTACGCTGACCAAGGCCAGCCCGACTCCTCCAATCAGAATCGCTCCATCAGCCGCAACGGTAAGCGGCGTGAGCAAGGCTTTGGCGCCAGCGCCTTCATCCGCTGATACGTACACAAGATAGCTTTTATTCAGCAAATGGTTTCTGCCGACAGGAAGAGTCCCACTGGCCGCGTACCGCTTACCCTTCATCTCAACTGTAGCTCGGCAGAGCTCTCGTTCACCAAAGCGCTTGCATGCGAATCCAGCCGCAGATGCTGCCTGTCTATCACCATCAGGCGCAGAGACAGGAACAATGAGATCAAAGCTTCCTGTCACAGTATCGGAGCGGGATACGTAGAACTGATCGAAATTCGCCTGCACTGATCGGTAGAACGACGCGCCGAAGGTGTCGGTAAGTAATTGGGGCGCTTGGAAAATATAGTGATACTCATCGCTGAAAAACACCAATTTACTGCCATCTGAGGTCACGAGGATCGAAGAGATATTCTCCTTGTATTCACGATTCTCAAACAACGAGCGCGTCATACACCCAGATAGAAGAACTGCAAAACAGACAGCCGTTATTATTATTTTCATTTTTCACCATTAAACGCTCAGACTTACGTTAAGAACATCAATCAACCTTATTACCCAATGTATGAATCCGCCATACGTCAGGCATCCGCGCGCTATTCCGCTAAAGCAGCCGGGTAGGGAGAAGAAGTAGAAAAATAGGGCGTAGCGCTTGCATGCCATCAAGGTAAGGCACTGCGGAGTGCAGTGTGTCGATATTGCTATTACTCAGCACTTTTGCCAAGCCTGGTCTTGAGGGTTACACGTAATGTACTCACGGCATGCCTGAAAAAAGGTGACCACTGCAAGGACCCCAAGTCCCCGTCTGCACGGGCGAGTAGCGCAGGGCTAGCGGGAAAAAGGTGCGCGCGGTGTCTGAGGTGCGAAGCGCCGAGTTTGCGCGTGCCCCCTCCAGACCGAGCAACGCAGCGAACCCGCAGGGCCGTGCAGTTGGGGTGGCCTAGGGGGTGTCGGGGGAAATGGCCATGCATTTCCCCTGACTCGCCATCAAGGCGAAAGGCTGATCAAAGCAACCAACTGCGGCGTCCGTTCCCACGCGGAGCGTGGGAACGATCAGAGGCTCAGGCACTCAACCTCACGCCCGCTGCCGAAACACCAAAACCAACCCCACCACAATCAACCCCATCCCAACCAAACTCCCAATCGCCATCCGATTACCCAAAAACAGATAATCCAATAACGCCGTACACCCCGGCATCAGATAAAACAAACTGGTGACATTCACCAAGTTGCCCATCCGAATCAGCCGATACAAAAGCAGCGTCGCACCCACCGAAATCAACACGCCCATGTAAAGCAGCGGCACAACAAAGCCAACAGACCACTCAACCTCGAACGGCTGAAAGGGCGCAACCAGAGCGCACATCAGCAAACCCACGGCGTATTGCAACGGCAACACATCCATTGGCGACTGCTGAATACCCTTCTGAAAGATGGAGCCCACCGTAATGCACAACAGCGCCGCCAACGACAGACCAATGCCCAGCAGCGAGAAGCGCGCCGCCAGCAGACTGTCGAGCACCACCAGCGTCAGACCTCCGAGCGCCAGCAGCAGGCCCAAGAGCCGCAGCAGGTTGGCGCGGCGTTCGACCAGCATCAGGGTAAGGATCGGCTGCACGCCCAATACCGTTGCCAGCACCCCGGGTGTGAGCCCGGCGTCCAGCGAGAGCAGGTAGAAGATGGTGTAACCGCCGGTCATCAGCACCCCCACCAGCGCTACCTGGCGGAAGCTGCCCGGCTGCGGTAACCAGCGGCGGCGAGTAAGCGCCAGCAGCCCCAGAGCAACGCAAGCCAGGGCAAAACGCAGCAGCAAAAAGGCAAAGGCCGAGGCGTGTTCCAGCCCCCATTTGGAGAAGATTGCACCCGCACTCCAGAGCAAGACAAAGAGCACGGTCGGGCCGATAGCGGCCCAGTTCAGTTGTTTGAATAGCATGACAATCACCTGTCAAAACACAGGTTCCCGACGCTAATAATCGCTAATTGGCGAGAAACGTCGAAGAACAGAAAAGGATGTTTTGGTGTTTCAGTGCGCGCGTGGTGGCGCAGCAACAACGGCAACCCGCGGTGGGGCAGCTGGCGGTGACAGAACCACTGCTTGCGAGCACGCGAACACCACGCCGGGAGGGGCGCAGGCGACAATTACAGCGGTGCTCAGCGGGTGGTTCATCAGATGACTCATGCAAAGAATGGATACAACGACGGGAAGGCTAGCAGTCGGTTGAAGCATGCGCAAGCGGGCAACGGGTATGGACGCGGAGCGTCCAAAGACGCATTCCCACGCAGAGCGTGGGAACGATCAGTGTTCCAACGAAACAGGTGACCACTGCACGGACCCCAAGTCCCCGTCTGCGCGGGCGAGTAGCACAGGACTGCCGGGAAAAAGATGTGCGCGGTGTCTGAGCGAAGCGAGTTTGCGCGCATCCCCGGCAGACCGAGCAACGCAGCGAACCCGCAGGGCCGTGCAGTTGGGGTGGCCTAGGGGGTGTCGGGGGAAATGGCCAAGCATTTCCCCTGACTCGCCATCCGGCGAAAAGCGGATCAGACCAACCTACCGCGTGATCAAGCATACGCACGTTGGGAGACGCAGAGCGTCCGGGCATGCATCCCCACGCCGGAGCATGGGAGCGATCAGCAGCAAAGGCTCAGAACCCCTCAAGCACCAACTTGCCCCGCGCCTTGCCGCTCTCCAGCAAGGCATGCGCCCGCATCAAATTGGCCGCATTGATCACCCCATAATGCTCACCCAAGGTCGTGCGCAAGGCACTGGCGTCGAGCAGCTCGGCCACCCGGTTGAGCAGTACGCCCTGTTCGGCCATATCGGCGGTCTGATGCAGGCTGCGGGCAAACATGAACTCCCAGTGGAAAGAGGCCGACTTGCTCTTCAGCTGGGTAATATCAATGCTGTCGAAGTCATCAATCACACCCAGCTTGCCCTGCGGCGCGATGCATTCGATGTACTGCGCGTAGTGATCCTTGCTGTGGGTCAGCGAGGCGATCAGCTCGACGCTGTCGATGCCCAGCGCCTGCAGCTGCGCCAGCATCGGCTGGCTGTGATCGATCACGTGATGCGCGCCCAGCTCTTTGGCCCACTCGGCGCTCTCGGCCCGCGCGGCGGTACCGACCACGGTCAACTCGGTGAGCTGGCGGGCCAGCTGAACCAGAATCGATCCCACACCACCAGCGGCACCGGTGACCAACAAGGTCTGCCCGGCACCACCACTCTCGGCCACGCCAAGACGGTCAAACAGTAGCTCCCAGGCGGTGATGGCGGTAAGCGGCAGCGCGGCCGCTTCAGCATCGCTCAGCGAAGCAGGGGCATGGCCAACGATGCGGGCATCCACCAACTGATACTCGGCGTTGCTGCCGGGGCGGTCGAGTGCACCGGCGTAGAACACCCGATCACCCGCGGCAAAGCCCTGCACGGCAGCACCAACGGCCACCACCTCGCCCACCGCATCCCAACCGATCACCTGCGGGTCATCGACCGTGGCCGGGCGCTTGCTGCGGATTTTGGTGTCCACCGGGTTAACCGAAATGGCGGCGACCTTGACCAGCAGGTCCTGCGGGCCGGGGGCGGGTTGCGGCAGCTCGATGTCGATCAGTGCATCGGCGCGTTCGAGTGAACCGGCTTGGGTGTAGGCAACGGCTTTCATGCTGTGGCTCCTGTAAGAACGGAAAGCGTTAAGGAGCCGATAGCTTGACTTGCTTGCCGAGGAAGAAAAACATGAGCTCTGGCGAATCACTTTATTGGTAATCATGAAAATACAACGGATCGACGACCTGGCGGTGTTTCTGCACACCGTGGAGGCCGGCAGCTTTTCCGCCGCCGCACGCCAGCTGAACCTGGCCCCGGCGGTGGCCAGCGCCAGTATCAAGCGGCTGGAGGAGCAACTCGGCGCCCGGTTGTTTGAGCGTACTACCCGACGCCTGCGCCTGAGCGAAGCCGGCGAGCGCTATCTGCCGCACGCCCGCGCGGCCTTTCAGGCGCTGCGTGACGCCGAGCAGGCACTGGAGGCCGACGCCACCACGCTCACCGGCACCCTGCGTCTGACCCTGCCGTCCAACCTGGCGCGCAGCCACCTGCTCGACTGGCTGGAAAACTATCTGGCCCGGCAGCCGGGCATTCGGATGGAGCTGCAGGTCAGCGATCGCGTGGCCGATCTGTACCAGCAGCCGATCGATCTGGCCGTGCGTTACGGCCAACCGGAGGATTCCAGCTTCGTTGCCCTCCCCCTGGCACCCGACAACCGCCGCGTGCTCTGCGCCTCGCCCGAGTATCTCCAGCGGCACGGCGCGCCAGCGACGGTGGCCAACCTGCGGCAGCACAACTGTCTGTGCTTTCGCCTGGGCGAGGCGGTTCACGACCGTTGGCGCTTTGCCGCGCCCGAGCCGATCAGCCTGCGTGTGCACGGTGACCGGGTGAGTGACGATGGCGATACCGTGCGCCGCTGGGCGCTGCGCGGGCAGGGCATTGCCTACAAGTCGTATCTGGATATCGCCCAGCATCTGACCAGCGGTGAACTGGTGCGGCTGCTGCCAGAGGTGACCGGCGAGCCATCACCCTTGATGTTGCTGGTAATCAATCGGCGGCGGCTGAATCCGGCGCTGCGGCAGCTGGCGGGGGAGATGGCAGCGTTTTGTCAGGGGTTATAAAAGTCCGATTCCGCGCGGGTTCGCGGGTTTGTATTAAAGATGCCCACCCAATGCACGGACTGAAAATCCCCGTCTGAGCGGGCGAGTAGCTCAGGTCTGGCGGGAAAAAGACGCTTGCGGTGTTTGAGGTGCGCAGCGCCGAGTTTGTAAGCGGCCGGCCAGGTGCGTCCCCGACAGGCCGAGCAACGCAGCGAACCCGCAGGGCCGTGCAGTTGGGGTGGCCTAGGGGGTGTCGGGGGAAATGGCCAAGCATTTCCCCTGACTCGCCATCAGGGCGAAAGGCTGATGAGGGCGATCCACGCCGCAGTGCGTTCTCACGCTGGAGCACGGGAAAGATTAAAGGTGTCTTCGTAGCTGACGTGTGATGACCAACGACCAGCTGTCACGCTAACTTTGCGGTTCGCTCATTTCCGTTTTCGCCTCCAGGCGAGCCAAGGGGCATGCTTGCCCATGCCCCCTTAGCGATCCCCCAGGGCACCCAGCTGCGCGGCCCTGCGGGTTCGCTGCGTTGCTCGATCTGCCGGGGCCCTGCGGAACTCGCTTCGCTCAGGCTAGGCGCCCCCAACATTCCTCGGGCTTATTCCCGCCAGCTCTGCGCTACTCGCCCGCGCAGATGGGAGAGGGGGCCGTGCAGTTGGCTAGTTATAGGCACCCTCTTGGTTGCGCGTGTGTAATGAACGCCCGTAAGCCGGCTCAGCGCCTGCGCCCCAACCCCCAAATCAGATAAACCCCACCCACCAGCGCCGCGAGCAGACCAGCGGGCAGCTGCTCAGGGAACAGCATATTGCGGCCCAGCCAGTCGGCCAGCACCATCAGCAGCGCGCCGATCAGCGCAGAGCCGAGCAGTTGCCCACGGGCATGCTGAAAGCCCAGCACGCGCGCCATGTGTGGCGCCATCAGGCCAACAAAACTGAGCGGGCCGACCAGCAGGGTGGCGGCGGCAGTAAGCAGGGCGGCAATCAACATGATGCTCAGACGCGCCCCGCGCATCGGCACACCCAGGCTGCGCGGCGTGCTTTCCCCCAGTGGCAGCAGCGTCAGCCAGCGCGCCAATGGCAGGCACAGCAGCAGCAACAGTGTGCCGCAGCTCACCGCGACCAGTGCCGTGGGCAGCTCGACAAAGTAGGTGGAGCCGGACAGCCAGCTGAGCACGCTCTGGCCGCGCGGATCATTCAGCGACAGCACCAGCATCTTCACCGCATCAAACAGGGCGCTGATGGCGATGCCCACCAGCAGCAGACGGTCGGGTGAATAGGCGTGGCGGCGAGCAAAACCGATGATCACCAGCAGGGTGATCAGGGCACCGAAAAAGCCCATGCCCAGCCGCGCCCACAACGGTGCACCTATCCACAAAAACAGCAGGGCCATCAGGCCTAACGCGGCGCCGGCGCTGATGCCCATCAGCTCGGGGCTGGCCATGGGGTTGCCGGTCAGGCGTTGCAGTAAACTGCCGGCCAGCCCCAGCATCAAACCCGCGCCTGCTGCGCCGAGGATGCGCGGCACCCGCCACTGTAATATTTGCGGGTCCATCGCCCAGCCCCAACCTTGCGGCCCTTGCCCCAGCAACAGCGCCATCACCCCGCCGGCAAGGGCCAGCAGCAGCAGCACTCCCAGCACCCTGCCCGAGCGCCGCAGCGGCGGCGATGCCGGCGCCGCTTGCAGCTGCGGCCGCCCGGCGGGTAAGCGCAGACGCGGGATGAGCCAGAGCAGCAGCGGCGCGCCGAGCAAGGCGGTAACCCCGCCAGTGGGCACCAGCTCGCTGAAGACACCGGAGAAATGCTGCACCGCCAGATCGGTGAGCAGCAGCACTGCGGCGCCCACCAGCGGCGCGCAGCGCAGGCGCTGCCGCAGGGTGCGGGCACCCAGCAAACGGGCAATCGCCGGCGCCGCCAAGCCGATAAAACCGATCACCCCCACCGCGCTGACCACACAGGCGGTGACAAAAACCGCCAGCCCGAGCGCGACTACCCGCAGCTTGTCGAGCGAAACACCCAGGCTGCGCGCGCCGCTGTCGTCCAGCTCCAGCAGGCCGAGCGGGCGCACCAGGCAGCACACCAGCGCCAGTGCCAGCGCCAACCGCGGCAGCAGAAAGAGTACGCCATCCCAGTTGTGCTGGCTCAGCGAGCCGGCGCTCCAGATAAACAGCGAAGCCAGCCCCTGCGGCTGCAACAGCATCAGCATCACGTTGACCGCACCTAGCAGCAGACTGACCACCAGGCCAGCGAGAATCAGCGTCAGCGGTGAGAGGCCACGGCGCCGCGCCAGGGCGAAGACCAGCAAGGTGGCCAGGGCTCCGCCGGCCAGCGCAATCCATTCACTGGCTACCAGCAGGGTGGGCGCGTAGAGCGTTGCCAGCGCCAGTGCCAACTGCGCGCCGTTGGCCACCCCGAGGGTGGTTGGCGAGGCCAGCGGGTTGCGCAGCACCTGTTGCATCAGCACACCCGCCAGCGCAAGAGCGCCACCACACAAGAGCGCCATGCACAGGCGTGGCAACCAGCTGTAGTGCACGCGCAGCTGCGTCAAGTTATGACTATCGGGCTGCAGCAGGGCGGCGAACCACTGGGCCGCCGGCAGTTGCTGCGCCAGGCTGGCCAGCGCCGCCAGCAGGCCGAGCAACAGCAGGGCGCCGAGCCAGCTGCGCGAGGGTGCGGTCAGTGCGGTACTAGTCATGCACCAGGGCCTCTTCGAACAGCCGCATAAAATGCTGCGCGGCCATCAGCCCGCCAAACTGCCAGGCCGGCGCAAAGGCATACACCCGCTGCTGCTCGACAAAGGGCAAGCGCTGCCAAAGTACGCTCTGTTGCAGCGCTGGCAGGGCGCCGAGCGGGGCCGGGGCAAAATGAATCAGCGCCGCCTCAGGCACCTCGGCCAGTTGCTCTACCCCGGCCTGAGAAAAGCCCCAGACATTATCGGCGCCCTGCCAGGCGTTGCGCTGCCCGAGCCGCTCGAGTACCGAGCTGAACAGGCTGCTGTTGCCGTACACCCGCATGTGGCGGGCGTCGATGAGGGTGACCAGGTAAAAGGGGGGTAGTGCACGGCCCGCGAGCTTGCTGCGCAATTGCCTCATCTGCTGTTCAAAGTCGGTGATCAGTTGTTCGGCGCCGGCCTGGTGCGCGGTCAGCTCGCCCAGTTCGCGGGCAATCTCGGTGGCGGTTTGCAACGGGTCGCGGCCGGGGCGGTAGATCGCCAAGCTCTGGACCGGGGCGATACGCTCCAGCCAGGGTCGCGCCGCCTCAAACTGCGGGGTGATCAGAATCAGGTCGGGCGCCAGCTGCGTCAGCAGCTCAAGATTCGGCTCGGTGCGCAGGCCCAGGTTATGCACACTGGCGGGCATCGCCGGCTCACCGACCCAACGCCGGTAGTTGGGCAGATCAGCCACGCCGACGGGCGTAACGCCGATGCCGACCAAGGTTTCGGCCAGCCCCCAATCCAGGGTCGCAATGCGCGTGTAGGGGCCCTGTTCAGCTGCCTGCACCATCAGCGGCAGGCACAGCAACAGCGCCAGCAGCCCGCGCCATACCCGCCCTGTCACCCGCGCGCCACCGCGATGGCCGAGCTGTGATCCGGGTGCGGGATGACGGTCATCGGCAAGCCGTAGATGGCCTCCAGCGCCTGATCGTTCATCAGCTCGGCGGGGCTGCCCTGCATCAGCAGGCGGCCGGAATGCAGCGCCACCAGATGATCGCAGTAACGCGCCGCCATGTTGATGTCGTGCAGTACCACAATCACGCCCAGATCCAGTTCGCGGCTGAGCCGCTGCACCAGCGCCAGCACATCCACCTGGTGGGCAATGTCCAGCGCCGAGGTGGGCTCATCGAGCAGCAGATAGCGGGTGTGCTGGGCCAGCAGCATGGCCAGCCAGACGCGCTGGCGTTCGCCGCCGGACAAAGTATCGACCAGGCTATCGGCAAAGCGGGTAACGTCGGTCAGCTCCATGGCGCGCTCGACCTCCTGGCGGTCGTCGACGCTGAAGCGGCCCAGCAGACCATGCCAGGGATAACGGCCAAAGCCGACCAGCTCGCGCACGGTCAGGCTCTCGGCGGCCGGCAACTGCTGCGGCAGGTAGGCAACCTGGCGGGCAAACTCGCGCTCGCCCCAGGCCTCCAGCGGCCGTTCATCCAGCAGGATACTGCCGGCCGAGGCGGCTTGCTGGCGTGCGAGGAGTTTGATCAGGGTCGATTTGCCGGAACCGTTGTGGCCGATCAGGCCAATCATTTGGCCTGCAGCCAGGCTCAGATCAAGCGGCTGCAACAGCGTCCGTTCCGGTACGGCGAAGGTCACGGACTGCAGCTGAAACATGCGAGCTCCGGGAACATGAAAAGAGAAAATCAGCCCCGCAATCTACGCTAAATAGCAATTATTATCAATCCGCTTTTGCCGGTGCAGAGGCCTCCAGCAGGCGTTGCAGCGCGGTTGCGCGCTGTGCTTCAGGCAGTGCACCCAGAGCTTCCACACGGCGATAGAAGTCCGGCCAATCGCTGCTCTGTGCGTAGAGTTGGGCAAACGCCGGAATCCACTGATCGTATAGGCCAAAGGGCAACAGCCGGGCGTTGTTCAACTCGCCGGCAAACCAGTGATCATAAGGTGCGACGCCTTGCCAGTGCTGGTCGCGCCACTGCCGGTAATCGGCGCGCAACTGACTGAACACCTTTGCCTTGCCGGCCAGTTTGGCGCTATCGCTGGCCTCGCTGGCATAGAGCGCAACCAGTTGCTCGCGCGCAGTCAGCAGCAGCTGTACAAACTCGCGCTCCAGTGCGCGCGGATCGCGTTGCCGCGCGCCCAACCCCTGCGCCGCACGCCATTCGCGCAACCCCTGCTTACCCACAAAACTGGCGAAGGATTCATTGAAGGCGGTGTCGTCCTTCACGTAATACTGCTGGTGCGCCAGCTCGTGGAACAGCAGCTCGGCGAGGTAATCGTCATCCCAGTGCAGCATCGAGTTGAGCAGCGGGTCGTCGTACCAACCTATGGTCGAATAGGCCGGAATACCGGCGACATAGACCTCCATACCCTTGGCGCGCCATTGCTCGGCGGCGGCGTCGGCACTGGCCTGATCGAAGTAGCCCTTGTAGGCGATGCAGCCAAAGAACGGATAACAGTGGGGCACGGCGTCCATTGACAGGGGCGCGGCGACAAACAGGTTCCACAGCGCATAGGGACGCTGCAGATCGGCGTAGCGGGTGTAGCTGGCGTTATCCGGCAGCTTTAGCTGCTGGCTGGCAAAGGCTCGGATGCGCTGCGCCTGCTGCAGCCGCTTGGCCAGTTGCGGCTCGGTGGCTGGGTTTTGCAGCACCTGTTCCAGCGGCTCGGCGCGCGCCAGCAGGTCGCGCTGACCCTGCCAGCTGTGGTGCAGATAACTCAACGAGCTGCAGCCGGGCAGCAGGCCGATCAACAGCAACAGGCATAGACCTCTCATTCGCTGCTCCCTGCCAGTTCGCTGAGCAACCAGTCGGCCAACGGCTGTGCAGCGCCTTGGGGTTGGCGCTTTGGCACCCACAGGCCCAATTGATGCTGCGTCTGAACAAAACCCCAGGGCGCGAGCAGGCGACCGGCGGCAATGTCGTCGGCGACCAGCAGCTGCGGCGCGATGGCCACGCCCAACCCGGAGAGCGCGGCCTCCAGCAGATAGTACAAATGCTCGAAACCCTGGCCTTGAGTCAGACTGGCCGGATCAATTTGCTGCAAGTGCGCCCAGTCGGCCCAGGCCTGCGAGCGGGAGTGGGTATGCAGCAGGCTCTCGTTCAACAGGGCACTGGCCGGCTGCCCTTGCAGGCGCGCTGCACCAGAGTAGCGCGGGCTGAAGACCGGGCCGATGCGCTCCTGCCGAAGCGGATAAACCTGCATATCGGCAGGCCAAGGCGGCGCGGCAAACAACAGCGTACCGCTGACCCCGGCGCGACGCGGGTCCAGCTCGCCCTCGCTGGCCGAGAGATGCAAGTTCAGCTCCGGCAGCTCGGCGTTGAGACGGTCGAGCCGTGGAATAAACCAGCGCGCGAGCAGGCTGCCGGGGCAGGCGAGCAGAAACGGGCCACGCTGGTCGGCTTGGCGTATTTCGGCACAGACCTCACGCAAGCTGCCAAAGGCATCGCGGCAAGCATCACGCAACTGGCGGCCGGCGGCAGTGAGCTGAACACCCCGCCCGACCTTGTCGAACAGCGCCACCCCCAACTCCTCTTCAAGCTGCCGTATCTGGCGGCTCACCGCACCGTGGGTGACGTGCAGCTCGTCTGCCGCCTGACTCATGCTTTCCAGTCTGGCAGCCACTTCAAAGGCTTTGAGCGCGTTCAGCGAGGGTAAGTCTCGGGCCATGTAATATGTCACTTTTTCTCACAGGTTTGCGCCATCATATCGATTTTATCGGGGCGCTGTCTGCCCTACCGTAGGCGCATCAAATCTGGAGGTGTACTCATGTCGAATGCCAACCAACATTTCCGTCGCGATGCCGACGCACAGGGCCAGTTTGGCCAGTTCGGTGGGCGCTTCGTTGCCGAAACCCTGATGCCGCTGGTTCTGGATCTGGAGCATGCCTACAAGCAGGCGCGCTCGGAACCGAACTTCATCGCCGAGCTGGACCGCTTCAACGCCGAGTTCGTCGGCCGCCCCAGCCCGCTGTACTTCGCCGAGCGGCTGACCGAGCAGTACGGCGGCGCCAGGATCTTCTTCAAGCGCGAGGAGCTGAACCACACCGGCGCGCACAAGATCAACAACTGCATCGGCCAGGTCCTGCTGGCCCGGCGCATGGGCAAGAGCCGCATCATCGCCGAGACCGGCGCGGGTATGCACGGCGTGGCAACGGCTACCGTGTGCGCTCGCTTTGGTCTGGAGTGCGTGGTCTATATGGGCGCTACCGACATCGAGCGCCAGCGCGACAACGTGGCGCGCATGCGCCTGATGGGCGCCAGCATCGTGCCGGTTACCTCGGGCACCGGCACCCTGAAGGATGCGATGAACGAGGCGCTGCGCGACTGGGTGACTAACGTCGACAACACCTTCTACATGATCGGCACCGTGGCCGGCCCGCACCCCTACCCCACGCTGGTGCGCGACTTTCAGGCGATCATCGGCCGCGAGACCTGCAGCCAGATGCTCGAGCGCGAAGGGCGCTTGCCCGATAGCCTGGTGGCCTGCATCGGTGGCGGCTCCAACGCCATGGGGCTGTTCCACCATTTCCTCGACTACCCCGAAGTGCAGATGGTCGGCGTTGAAGCGGCCGGTCACGGGCTGGATTCCGGCAAGCATGCAGCCAGCCTGAAGGGCGGCGTACCCGGCGTATTGCACGGCAACCGCACTTACCTGCTGCAGGATGAAGACGGCCAGATTACCGACGCGCACTCGGTGTCTGCCGGCCTCGACTATCCCGGCATCGGGCCAGAACACGCCTGGTTGCACGAGCAGGGCCGCGTCGATTACGTCGCGGTGACCGACCAGCAGGCGCTGGACGCCTTCCACAACTGCTGCCGCATGGAAGGCATTATTCCCGCGCTGGAAACCGCCCACGCGCTGGCCGAAGTCGCCCGCCGTGCGCCAACACTGCCCAGCGATCACCTGATGGTGGTGTGCCTGTCCGGCCGGGGCGACAAAGACATGCCCACGGTGCTGCGCCTGATGGAGGAACAAGCATGAGTAATCGTCTGCAACAACGCTTTGCCGCGTGCGCCAAACAGAACCGCGCAGCCCTGGTGACCTACATCTGTGCCGGTGACCCCGGTTATGACGCCAGCCTTTCGCTGCTGCAACAGCTGCCGGGCGCGGGTGCCGATATCATCGAACTGGGCATGCCGTTCAGTGATCCGATGGCCGACGGTCCGACCATTCAGGCCGCTGCCGTACGCGCACTCGACAACGGCCAGACCCAGCGCAAGACGCTGGAGATGGTGCGCGCCTTCCGCACCACCGATCAGACCACTCCGCTGGTGCTGATGGGCTACTACAACCCGATCCACCGCTACGGCGCCGAAGCCTTTCTCAACGAGGCGCACGCGGCCGGTGTCGATGGCCTGCTGATCGTCGATCTGCCCGCCGAGCACGACAATGAGCTGGGCCCCATGGCGCGCGACCTGGGCCTGGACATGATTCGCATGGCCAGCCCCACCACCGATGCCAAGCGCCTGCCGCGCGTGCTGGCCAACGCCAGTGGCTTTCTCTACTACGTGTCGCTCAACGGCGTGACCGGGGTAGGGCAGGCAGACAACGCCGTGGTGGATGCCGCCCTCGCGGCCATCCGTCAGCAGAGCGAGCTGCCGATCTGCGTGGGCTTTGGTGTGCGCACGCCAGAGCAAGCGGCGGCCTTTGCCCGCACGGCCACGGGTGTGGTGGTGGGCTCGGCTTTGGTTGAGGCGATGTTCAAGGGTGGCGAGGCTGCGGCGTTGGAGTTGACGCGGGGGTTGGCGGGGGCGATGCGGCGCTAGCGCGTGAGCCATTGCGTAACTAAAGCCTCTGCAGGGCTGTAGCCTCGGCGGTTGGCTAGTTATCGTTTTCGCCTTTAGGCGAGTCAGGGGGAGATGCTTGCCCATCTCCCCCTAACAACCCCCTCGGGCACCCAGCTGCGCGGCCCTTCGGGTTCGCTGCGTTGCTCGATCTGCCGGGGCCCTGCGGAACTCGCTTCGCTCAGACAGTCCTCGGGCTTTTTCCCGGCAGCTCTGTGCTACTCGCCCGCTCAGATGGGACTATTCAGTCCGTGCAGCATTCGGTTTTGGACTTCAAGTTTCGACCCAGCAACCAAACCTCAAAACCACTCCGGTCTCCGGCCGTAATTCCCCCTTCCAAGCTGTCGAGTTCCGCAGGCGCGCTCAAATCCGAGTAACGCAGAGAAGCCGCAGGCCAGCTTGGCTGGGGGTGCCCTTTCTTTGGGTTCCGTTTCTTTGGGCAAGCAAAGAAAGGGGACTCGCCAGCAAGGCGAAAAGCAATCCTGAAGACCGGCAGCGATGCTGCTAAAAGCCCCAAGGCACCCACAAAAAAGGGCTACCGAAGCAGCCCTTTCCACTATCACCAAAGCCTACTTCTTAGCCTCAGCAAAGTTCGCCTGAATCCGCTGCAACAAATAATCCGCCGCCGAAATCGGCGGATACTTGCCCGCCGGACTCTCGATCATCACGTTCTTGTTGGCCTGACAGAAGAACGCCATGCTGTAACGCGGCCCACGGTACTCGCCCGGTTTGGGCATGCGCACGCGGTGCAGGGTGGACTTGAGCTGGTCGTCGCTCCAGCGCATCAGCATGTCGCCAATATTGCAGGTGATGATGTCGTCACGCGGGATCACGCTGCTCCACTCGCGGTTGTCGCCAGCGCCTTCAGCGTCCTTGCCCGGGCTGACCTGCAGGCCGCCCTGACCTTCCTTCTGGAATACCATGGTCAGGCAGTCGAAGTCGGTGTGGGCGCCAGCGCGCCACAGGCTTTCGTCCTGATCTTCCTCCGGCATGGCGAGGTAATGCAGCAGGCGCAGGGTGCTCTGGTAGTCAGGCTGGCGGCGGTCGTGCGCTTTGGTGAAAAAGTCGCGCGCAAAGCCCAAACGCTCGGCAAAGCAGGAGAGTACCTGCATGCCCAGCTGCCAGGCGCGGTATTCAAAATCCAGCATGATGCGGTGGAATTCCGGCACTACGGTCTGGTTGGGCCAGAGGTCGTCCATGTGCGGCAGGGTGATCTGGAAGGATTCCTTCTGATCAGCTGTGCGCGTGGAGGGGCGCACCTGCGACATGAACTCCCAACCGGTGTTCAGGCCCTTTTTCAGCGGAAAGCGCGCTTTTTGCTCGTTGCTCAGGCTGAAGAAGGCTTCGGACAGCTCAAAGGCGCTCTGCACCAGTTTGACGTCCAGGCCGTGATTGACCAGCTGGAAGAAGCCGACTTCGGTGGCGGCGCTCCACAGCTGCTCGGTGATCTCCGCGCGGCGGTTCTCAAAATCAGTCAGGTCGATCAGCGGAATTTCGCGGGCGGTTTCCTTGCCCATGCCGCCGAAGGTGGTTTCCAGCTGCAGTTCTTTGAGGCCGTATTCTGGGGTTGTTGCAGTTGTCATAGTGAATCTCCGAGTAGTCCCATTGGGGGCAAATGGTGCGGAGAATGACGCGGGCGGGAAAACGGCAGAAGGCTGTGGCCTGTCAGTCCGCGTTCGCCGCGCCATGCGCATTGTCCGCTAACTGAGCAATGACCTGGGGTGGTGCCCCCTGACAGCTTCTACTCACGTTGCCGAGGATAAGCCTCAGGCAGGAATCTTCAAGCAGAAAGTGCGCCAACTCGGCCAAATCCGACGAACGTGCGGGCCAGAGCGTGCTGTGTGCTGGCTGCGCAGCTACCTGCCGCTGGCGGCTGCACCGTGATTGCGCAAAAGCTGACCATTTGCACTGGTTTTGGTCGTTTCTACTCGGCCGCGCCGCCGGAACAGCCCTAAATATGGCGGCTGGCGGGAAGCCGGCAGGTTGGTTAGAAAATTGCACTCTCTGCCACAGCAGCGCATGCTGCGGTCCATTCAACACCATGCAACAGAGTAGAAGCGGTCAGGGGTCAGACTCCGGGACATTGCTCTTGGGCTAAGGAGCACCTTCGTGGCTTACCTGATCAAGAACGCACAAGCAGTCTTTTCCCCCACCCAGGCCGACGCGACCGACATTCGTATTCGCGATGGCAAGATCACCGAGCTGGGCTGCCAGCTGCAGCCCTCAACCGAGCAGAGCGAGCAGGTCATCGATGCCGCTGGCTGTGTCGTCTGGCCCGGCCTGGTCAACACCCATCACCACCTCGCCCAATCCATCATGAAGGGTGTGCCCGGTGGCCTGAACCAGAACCTCAATGACTGGCTAGGCTCAGTGCCCTACCGCTACTGGCCCAAGGTCACCCCGGAGCTGATGTACCACGCTGCGCGATTGGGGCTGTACGAGCTGCTGCGCTCCGGCGGCACTACCTGCGCCGATCATCATTACCTTTACCACGCCACCACTAGCCCCGAGCTGGAAGATGCTGTGTGGCGTGCGGCTGATGAACTGGGCATGCGCCTGGTGCTCTGCCGCGGCAGCGCGACCTCGGTCGGCAGCCACCACGGCATGATCGAACACGGCATCGCGCCGGAAACCATCGGCCAAATCATCGAGCGGCTGGATGCCAGCCGTGTTCGCTACCACCAAGACGGCGGCGATGCCATGCGCAAGCTGGTGGTCGCGCCAACCAGCCTGATTCATTCCAGCGATCCGGATGGCCTGCGTGAACAGGCGGCCTACGCCCGCGAGTTCAAGCTCGGCATGCACTCGCACCTGCTGGAAGTCGACTTTGACGAAGTTGCCTCGCTGAAAAAGTACGGCAAACGCGCCGTGGATTACGCCGGTGATTGCGGCTGGCTGGGCGACGACGTCTGGTTTGCCCACTTGGTGCATTGCGACGATTACATCATCGACCGCCTGGCCAGCACCGGCACCGGCATCGCCCACTGCCCAACCTCCAACTGCCGCCTGGGCAGCGGCATCGCCCCGGCGATCAAGATGGAACAAGCCGGCATGGCGATCACCCTGGGCGTAGACGGCTCTGCGTCTGCCGAGTCCGGCTCCATGCTGCAGGAGCTGAACCTGGCCTGGCTGATCCACCGCGCCGTCCACGGCCCGGACGCCACCACCCTGGAAAAGGCACTCAGCTGGGGCAGCCGCAACGGCGCCGAGCTGCTGGGCTTACACGATGTTGGCGAAATCAAGGTCGGCATGGCAGCCGATCTGGTGCTCTACGACATCAACCAGCCACGCTTTGCCGGCGTGCACAGCCCGCTGACCGCGCCGCTGATGTGTGGTGAGCCGGTGAGCGTCAAATACAGTTTTGTGCAGGGTCGCGTGGTGGTGGACGGCGGCGAGGTGTGTGGATTGGATGAGGCTGAGTTGACGGCGCGGGTGCAGGAGTCGGTGGCGCAGCTCATTCGGAGCTGATTGGCGCAGCTCGCACGCCGCAAGGTCCTGGCTTGCTTACTCGGTTCTCAGCAGCAGCGTTGATTGATCTGGTTTGCCTTTCGCCTGGATGGACGAAGCGCGTCCGTGGCTGCGCTCCCGCGCGGAGCGTGGGAACAATCAGACGCAAGACGCCGGCACTGCACGGACCCCAAATCCCCGTCTGCGCGGGCGAGTAGCACAGGGCTGGCGGGAATAAGCCCGAGGACTGTCTGAGGAGCGCAGCGACGAGTTCCGCAGGGCCCCGCCAGACCGAGCAACGCAGCGTACCCGCAGGGCCGCGCAGTTGGGGTGGCCTAGGGGGTGTCGGGGGAAATGGCCATGCATTTCCCCTGACTCGCCATCAGGGCGAAAAGCTGACCCGCAGCCTGCACCGCAAGTCAGTACCGAGGCAGAACACTAAATACAGCCCATAAAAAAACCCGAACCAAAGTCCGGGTTTTTCACTACCTGCTAACCCTACCGACAGCAACGTGATGGGCACGCCGCCAGCAAGGTCACACAAAGCTTACTGCGGAATAGTGGCCGTCATACCCTCAACGTACCAATCCATCCCAGCCAGCTCTTCATGGGTCATCTCAACACCGTCAGCCACGCGAACAGTGCCGCTCTGATCCTTGATCGGACCAGTGAAGGGGTGGAACTCGCCGCTGTCGATAGAGGCGATCATCGCGTCAACCTTGCTGCGCTGCTCGGCGGTCAGCTTGTCGCTGATGGACTCGATCTTGATCACGCCATCATGGATGCCGCCCCAGTAGTCGCCTGACACCCAGTTACCGTCCATCACAGCCTGAACGCTCTTGATGTAGTAAGGGCCCCAATCGTTGACCACGGACAGCAGGTGGGCTTCAGGCGCAAAGTGGCTCATGTCGGAAGCCTGACCCACGCCCCAAACGCCGCGCTTCTGCGCTGCCAGCAGGGGAGCGGGGCTGTCGGTGTGCTGCACGATCACGTCCACGCCCTGATCGATCAGGGTGTTGGCAGCGTCAGCTTCCTTGGCCGGGTCGAACCAGGTGTTGACCCAAACTACTTTCATTTCCACATCAGGATTTACCGCACGAGCACCCATGAAGGTGGCGTTGATGTCGCGGATAACTTCTGGAATCGGGAAGGAGGCGATGTAGCCTATGGTGTTGCTCTTGGTCACCATGCCAGCGGCAGTACCGGTGACGTAGCGGCCTTCATAGGTAACCGACAGATAAGTGCCCAGGTTTTCAGCCTGCTTGTAACCGGTGGCATGCATGAAGGTTTTATCGGGATAGTCGGCCGCGACGCGCGCGGTGGCGTTCATGAAGCCGAAGGAGGTGGTGAAGATCACGTCGTTGCCGGCCTGGGCCAGACGACGAATGGTGCGCTCGGCATCGGCGCCTTCGTTGACGTTTTCAACGTAGGTGGTCTGTACCTTGTCGCCAAAGTGAGCTTCCAGCTCCTTGCGGCCTTGGTCGTGCTGGTAGCTCCAGCCGTGGTCACCAATGGGACCAACGTAAACAAAACCCACTTTCAGTGGATCGTCCGCTGCCATTACCTGCATGGGCAGCACGAGGGCTGCGGCCAACGCCAGAGTGCGTTTCAAACTCATGGATACTTCTCCTGGGATCTAGTTATCGGCGACCGCCACGCTTGCGTTGAGTACGGCGGATGCATGCTTGCAGCAAAAAGCTGGCCATTTGTTCAAGAAATGCCAAAAAACTTTATTTCTCGGTCTGACACAGTAACCACGGGCGATTGAAACCCAGTGACGGCGCAATGCTGGCACAGCTTACCGGCGCGGCAAAGCCTTGCACCGGGTTTCTGCGGCTCGGCGTCTGTCGCTTCCGGCGAGCCGGCTGCGCACCATTCTAGTGCGGTTTGGGCGTGCATGCACTGCGTCAGTTACCGTGGGCCCGCGCTGCTATATTCACAAAATGACTCAATCTGCTGCCGATGTCTGCCATTTAGCCGTTGTTTCCCTATAATCGGCTGGCAGACCCCCGCCACACACAAAAACAGGTCACCCATGGATCGCCCTTCCCAACGTCTCCGCCTTGCCCTTGTTCTCAGCCTAAGTCTTGGCCTGCTCGCCGGGTGTACGGATGAGCCTGCCCCGGCTGCGACCGAAGCCCGGCCGGTAAAGCTGTTTACCGCAGCCGACCCCAGCAGCCAGCGCGTACGCGAGTTTCCCGCGCGCTTACAAGCCCCGGAACAGGCCGAGCTCTCCTTCCGCCTGGGCGGCGAATTGCAGGAATTGAAGGTACTGGAGGGCCAAGAAGTAGCCAAGGGTGAATTGATCGCGCTGCTGGACGACACCGACTACCGCCTCAAGGTCAGCGACCGTCAGGCCAATTACGACCTGACCCGCAGCCAGTTTTCGCGCATGCAGCAGCTGCTTGAAAAGCAGATGGTTTCGCGCGCCGAGTACGATCAGCGCAAGGCGCAGTACAACTCCGCCGAAGCGGCGCTCAACCTGGCCAAGCAAGAGCTGGCCTACACCCGGCTGAACGCGCCCTTTCCCGGTGTGATTGCCCGCACCCACGTTGAGCAATATCAGGTGGTGCAACCCAATCAGCCGATCGCCACCCTGTATGCACGGGAAAGCATGGACGTGGTGTTTCAGGTACCGGAAAACCTGCTGACCAGCCTGCGCCGCGACCTGGTGCCGGCCGATATTCATCCGCGCGTGCGGCTGGGCAGCCAGCACGGCGAGCTGGTAGAGGCCATCTACAAGGAGCACGCCAGCCAGCCCGACCCCAAGACCCTTACTTACGATGTGACCCTCAGCATGCCGATGCCCGACGGCGCCGTGTTGTTGCCGGGCATGAGTGCCACCGTAATCGTCGATTTTGCCGAGCTGAGCCGCGCCGGCAACCTGCCGATCATAGTGCCGGTGGAGGCAGTCTTCAGTCCTGACACCGAGCCGCGCACCCAGCAGCAGGTGTGGGTTACCGAGGAAACCGAGCAGGGCCTGACCGTGGTCGCACGGCCAGTCGAGGTCGGCCGCCTGACTCACGACGGCATCGAGATTCTGTCCGGCCTGGAGGCAGGCGAACAGGTTGTAGCCGCCGGCGGCGCCGAGCTGCAGGCCGGCCAGCGGGTTCGTCCCTGGGTGCGCGAGCGGGGCCTGTAATGGATATCGCCGGTTATTTCATCAAGCACAAGGTCACCAGCTGGCTGGTGGCACTGATCATGGGGGTGGGCGGGGCCATTGCCTTCCTCGAACTGGGGCGGCTGGAAGACCCGGCCTTTACCCTGAAGATGGCGATGGTGATCACGCCTTATCCGGGCGCATCACCGGAACAGGTTGAGGAGGAGCTGACCTACCCGCTGGAGAATGCCATCCAGCAATTGGCCTACGTCGACAAGGTCACCTCGATCAGCAGTGCCGGGCTGTCGCAGATTACCGTGGAGGTGCAAAGTACCTACGGCGCCGAAGAGCTGCCGCAGATCTGGGACGAGCTGCGCCGCCGCATCAACGATCTGCGCCCGAACCTGCCACCGGGCGTGGAGGAGCCTCAGATCAGGGATGATTTTGCCGATGTGTACGGCATTTTCCTGATGGTCAGTGGCGACGGTTACCGCTACCGCGAACTGCGCGATTTTGCCGACTACCTGCGCCGCGAGCTGGTGCTGGTCGAGGGCGTGGGCAAGGTCAGCCTCGCCGGCGTGCCTCAAGAGCAGGTACATCTGGAGATTTCGCGCGAGCGCATGAGCGCGCTGGGCATTGCGCCGCAGCGGCTCTACGACCTGCTAAGCCGGCAGAACGTGGTGTCGGACGCCGGCAAGATGCTGGTTGGCAGCGAATCCATCCGCCTGCACCCCACTGGCGAGTTTGAGGATGTCAGCGAACTGGAACGGCTGATCATCAGCGAGCCCGGCAGCTCCCGGCGCGTCTATCTGGGCGATATCGCCACTGTTAGCCGTGGCTTTGCCGAGGAACCAAGCAACCTCTACCGCGCCCAGGGCAGGCAGGCGTTGGGGCTAGGCGTGTCCTTTGCCAACCATGTGAATGTGGTGGACGTGGGCAACGCGGTCACCGCACGGCTTGCCGAGCTGGACGCCGACCGCCCCGCCGGCATGCAGGTAAAGATGTTCTACAACCAGGCGAAGGAGGTGGAGGAGTCGGTCAGCGGCTTTGTACTCAACTTTGTCATCTCGGTAGCGATTGTCATCGGCGTGCTGCTGATCTTCATGGGCCTGCGCAGCGGCCTGCTGATCGGTCTGGTACTGGCCCTCACGGTGCTGGGCACCTTCATCTTCATGCGCCTGCTGGATATTGAACTGCAGCGTATCTCGCTGGGCGCCCTGGTGATCGCCCTGGGGATGCTGGTGGATAACGCCATCGTCATTGTCGAGGGCATTCTGGTAGGCCGCCAGCGCGGCCAGAGCACGTTGCAGTCAGCGCGCGACATAGTGCAGCAGACCAAGCTGCCGCTACTGGGCGCCACCGCCATCGCGGTGATTGCTTTCGCCCCCATCGGCCTGTCGGATGACTCGACCGGTGAGTACTGCCTGTCACTGTTTCAGGTACTGCTGATCTCGCTGCTGCTCAGCTGGGTGACCGCCATTACGCTGACGCCCTTCTTTGCCAGCCTGTTTTTCCGCGACCAGCCAGGTCAGGCGCAAGAAACGTCCGAGCATCAGGACCCATACAAAGGCCTGATCTTCACCCTGTACCGGCGCCTGCTGGGCAGTGCCTTGCGCCACCGCGCGATGACGCTGGTGCTACTGGTGGTTTTGCTCGGCGCCTCGGTTTACGGCTTCAGCCTGGTACGCCAGGCCTTCTTTCCGCCGTCCAACACGCCGATGTTCTTTATCGATCTGTGGCTGCCCAAGGGCAGCGACATCCGCTACACCGAGCAGGTCACCGCCGAGGTCGATCAGTACGTGCTGGCGCAGCCCGGCGTGACGACGGTGACCTCGACCATTGGCCAGGGCGCGCTGCGCTTCATCCTTACCTACTTCCCGCAGCGCATTCACGCCAACTATGCGCAGCTGCTGGTGCGCACCGAAGAACGCGAGCAAATAGAGCCGCTGATCGCCGAACTAGACCGCTACTTCAAGCAGCAGCACCCGACCGCGCAGGTAAAACTCAAGCAACTGATGCTCGGGCCGGGCAGCGACAGCAAGATCGAGGCGCGCTTCACCGGGCCAGACCCGCAAGTACTGCGCAGGCTGGGGGCCGAAGCGATTGCCATCATGCGCGCCGACCCGGTCAGCGATGCGGTGATGCACGACTGGCGCGAACGCACCAAGCTGGTCCGGCCGCAGTTTGTCGAGGCGCAGGCGCGCGAACTGGGTGTGGATAAACGCGACCTGGACACCTTGCTGAAGATGAATTTCAGCGGCCTGAATGTGGGGCTGTACCGCGACGGCACACGCATGCTGCCGATCGTTGCCCGCACGCCGGATGAAGAGCGTCTGGATGCCAGTACCCTGACCGACCTGCTGGTCTGGAGCAGCGCGCGCAGCACCTACATACCAGTGGAGCAGGTCGTCAGCGGCTTCGTGACCCTGTGGGAAGACCCGATGATCATGCGTGAGGACCGCAAACGCACGCTCACCGTGCAAGCCGACCCCAGCATCATCAGCGAGCAGACCGCGACCGAGCTGTTCACCCGCCTGCGACCGCAGATCGAAGCGATTGAACTACCACGCGGCTACCATCTGGAGTGGGGCGGCGAGTACGAAAGCTCGCGCGACGCGCAAAAGGCCGTGTTCGGCAGCTTGCCGCTAGGCTATCTGGCAATGTTTCTGATTACTGTGCTGCTGTTCGACTCGATCAAGCGCGCGGCCATCATCTGGGCCACGGTACCGCTGGCGGTGATCGGCGTGACCCTGGGCTTCCTTCTTACCGGCATTCCCTTCGGCTTCATGGCACTGCTGGGCTTTCTCAGCCTCAGTGGCATGCTGGTGAAGAACGGCATCGTACTGGTGGATGAAATCGGCTTGCAGATCGACAGCGGCAAGGACGCCTACTCGGCGCTGGTCGACGCGGCCATCAGCCGCGTACGCCCGGTTGCCATGGCCGCGCTGACGACCATCCTCGGCATGGCGCCGCTGCTGACCGACGCCTTCTTCCAGAGCATGGCGGTGGTGATCATGTTCGGCCTGGGCTTTGCGACCATACTGACGCTGGTGATACTGCCGCTGCTGTACAGCATGACCTACCGCATTGCCCCGCCGTGCGAGGGCGCCGCTTGAACTGGCGCGGCGCCTCGCAGCGGTCATACTGAAGAGCAGCATAACTAGCTTTAGACACCGAGGAGACGCGTGATGAGCAACCAGGACGTTGACTGCAAGCTGTCCTCATCCGCCGTGTGCGCCGACAGCGCGCCAGGCGTGCAGAAGATCACCGCGCGCAGTGCCGAGATTGGCGGCACCCTGCCGGTCAACCGGGTGCTGCCGACCCGCCAGCGGCGGCTCATTGGCGCCTGGTGCTTTCTCGACCACGCCGGTCCCGCGCACTTTGCCGCCGGCGAGGGCATGCACGTGGGGGCGCATCCGCACACCTGCCTGCAGACCTTCACCTGGATGATTGAAGGCGAGGTGCTGCACCGCGACAGCCTGGGTAACGAGCAGATCATCCGCCCCAGCGAAGTCAACCTGATGACCGCCGGGCGCGGCATAACCCACACCGAAGACTCGCTAGCCAGTAGCGATCGCCTGCACGCTGCACAGCTGTGGATAGCGCTGCCAAAGGCGCTGGGGGACTGCGCGCCGGACTTTGCCCATTACCCCGAGCTACCGCGCTGGCACGCGCAGGGAACCGAGCACACGCTGCTGGTGGGGTGCCACGCCGGGCAGACGTCACCGGTACAGGTGCATTCCCCGCTGTTGGCGATTGACCTGGCTAGCCCCCAGGGCGGCGCCTTGCAGCTGGAGCTGAACCCACAGTTTGAGCACGGCATTCTGCTGCTCGAAGGCGAGTTGAGTATCGGCACCGAAGTCTTCAGCGAGAATCAGCTGGCTTATTTCGGCAGCGGTCATGAGGCGCTAAAACTGCAGATGTCGCCCGGCTGCCGCGCTATCCTGCTGGGCGGCGAGCCCTTTGCCGACGAGATTCTGATGTTCTGGAACTTCGTTGGCTACAGCAAACCGCAGATTGCCCAGGCCTGGCGCGATTGGCAGGCCGGCGACCCGCGCTTTGGCCGCGTGCCGGGCCACGATGGGCAGCCGCTGGCGGCACCGGCGCTGCCCTGGCGCACCGTCTGAGTCAGGCTTGGCGCAGACGCGTCAGCACCGGTGCGGTGTCGGGCCGCACGCCGCGCCACAGGGCAAAGGCTTCAGCAGCTTGTTCAACCAGCATGCCCAGACCATCGATGCAGCGCGCCGCACCGTGTTTACGCGCCCATTGGTTGAAGGCCGTTTCACCGTTGCTGTACATCATGTCGTAGCACCAGGTATGCCCCGGTTTGATCAGGCTGTGCGGCATCGGTGGCACATCACCGGCCAGACTGGCCGAGGTGGCGTTAATGATCAGATCAACCGGCTCCACCAGCCATTGCAACCCGGCGGCAGCGATTGGCCCCTGATCGACAAAGAGCGCGGCCAGCTCTTCCGCCTTGCTGACGGTACGGTTGATCACGCACAGGTGCGCCGGGCCGGCGGCCAGCAACGGCTGGATCACGCCGCGCGCGGCGCCACCGGCGCCGACCAGCAGCACATTCAGGCCGGCCAGCGAGAGGCCGGCGTTGACCTGAATATCGCGCACCAGGCCTTTGCCGTCCGTGTTATCACCCAGCAGGCTGCCGTCCTCGCGGCGCAGGATGGTGTTCACCGCGCCAGCACGCTCGGCGGCGGCCGAATGCGCGTCGACCAGCGCCCAGGCCTGCTCCTTGAAGGGCACGGTCACATTGACCCCTAGGCCGGTACGCAGAAAGTCGCGCACGCTGGCTTCAAAGCCGTCCAAGGGTGCCAGCAACTTGCCGTATTCCAGCTGCTGGCCGGTCTGCTCGGCGAACAGCGCATGAATCAACGGCGACTTGCTGTGCTCTATCGGGTTGCCGACTACGGCGTACTGGTCCATCAATGCTCTCCCGCCAGCCAGTCACGCGGCGTCAGGTACTGCTCTGCCAGCAGCGCTTCCGGGCTACCAGGCTCGGGCTGCCAGTTGTAGCCCCAGCGCACCGTGGGCGGCAACGACATCAGGATCGACTCGGTGCGCCCGCCGGTCTGCAGCCCGAATAGCGTGCCGCGGTCGTAGACCAGGTTGAACTCCACGTAGCGACCGCGGCGATACTCCTGAAAGGCTTTTTGCTGCGCATCGAACGCCTGCGCACGGCGGCGTTCGATGATGGGCAGATAGGCCTCGAGAAAAGCATCCCCAATGGCACGCTGGAAGGCAAAGCTGCGCTCAAATCCCCAGTCGTTCAGGTCATCGAAAAACAAGCCGCCAATGCCCCGTGCTTCACCCCGGTGCTTGAGGTAGAAGTACTCATCACACCACTTCTTGTAGCGTGGGTACACGTCATCACCAAAGGGCGCACAGGCGTCGCGGGCCACCCGGTGCCAGTGCACACAGTCTTCGTCGTTGGCGTAATAGGGCGTCAGATCAAAGCCACCGCCAAACCACCACACCGGGTCGGCGCCGTCTTTCTCGGCGATGAAAAACCGCACATTGGCGTGCGAGGTCGGCACAAAGGGGTTCTCCGGGTGCATCACCAGCGAAACGCCCATGGCCTGAAAGTGCCGGCCAGCCAATTCCGGGCGGTGCGCGGTGGCCGAAGGCGGCATGCCGTCACCAAATACATGGGAGAAGCCCACCCCGCCTTTCTCCAGCAAACCGCCGTTTTCGATAATGCGCGAGCGCCCGCCGCCGCCGCCCGGGCGCTGCCAGCTGTCCTCGGCAAACCGGGCCTGGCCGTCAGACGCTTCCAATGCGGCGCAGATGCGATCCTGCAGGCCCATCAGATACTCTTTGACCGCAGCCACATCGGCAGCGGTAGGCAGATCGTGTTTCAAGCGGCTTCTCTCTTTCTGGCAGGCGGCCCTTCAGGACGCCCGGATGACTTTTTCAGTACGCAGATCACGAATGATACTGGGATTGCGCTGTTCACCCAATGCACCCGGCACCACGGCATCCAGCTCGCCATGGAAATACTGCTCCACACGCAGGCGCGAGCGCGCAGAAGGGCGGCCAGCGGGATTCGCCGAGGTAGACACCAGCGGGCCGGCTGCCGCACACAGCTGGCGTATTACCGGATGCGTGCTGACCCGCAGTGCCACGGTGTCATGCTGGCCAGTAATCCAGGCCGGCAGGCGACCCTGATGCGGCACCAGCCAGGTGTTCGCGCCCGGCCAGGACAAGCGCAACTTGGCCAGATGGGCGTCTGGCAGATCCCAGAGCAGAAAGTCGAACTGCTCGATATCGCCGGCTACCAGAATCAGTCCCTTGGCCACCGGCCGCTGCTTGATCAGCAACAGCCGTTCAACCGCCGCGCCTATCCAGGGATTGCAGCCCAGCCCCCAGACGGCCTCGGTCGGATAGGCAATGACGCCGCCAGCCTGCAGCAATGAGTTGAGACGGGTAGTGCGCCAGTGTGCCAGCATGGAATTTCCTCAACGGAGTCGATGCCTGCGACAGTAGCCGAGCCCGGGCGCTGGCTCAAGGCCGAGCGCGGCAAAAACCCTGCGCGCTGTTCAGCACCAGGCCATCGAGTTCAAGCTCCAGCAGCGTCTGCATCACCTGCGGAATTGGCATGCCACTGTGCTGCGCCAACCAGTCCGGGCTCACTGGCTCAAAACCCAGCCAGCGCCACAGCGGAGTGCTCGGCTCGCGTGTTGGCTCGGCGTCGCTTTGCAGCGCACTCAGCAGTGGCAGCTGCAACACATCCAGCACATCCTGCACGCTCTCCACCAGGCAGGCGCCTTCGCGTAGCAGGCGATGGCAACCCCGCGCCTGCACATTATGAATGGAGCCCGGCATGGCAAAGACTTCGCGATTCTGCTCCAGCGCCAACCGCGCGGTGATCAGCGAACCACTGTTGAGGCTGGCCTCAACCACCAGGGTCCCGAGCGACAAGCCGCTGATAATGCGGTTGCGGCGTGGAAACTGCCCAGGCTGGGGGCCCATCTCGGGCCACATCTCCGATACCAGCGCGCCGCCCTGCTCGACGATCTGCTCGGCCAGTTTGCGGTGCCGCGCCGGATAGCAGCGATCCAGCCCGGTGCCCCAGACGGCCACCGTCTGCCCGGCAGCCGCCAGCGCGCCGCGATGACAGGCGCCATCAATGCCCAGCGCCATGCCGCTGGTGACGGTCAAGCCACTACGGGTAAATTCGCGCGCGAAGGCATGCGCGGTTTCCGCACCCAGTGGGCTGGGATGGCGCGTACCCACCATGGCAATCTGCGGGTCGTGCAGCGCAGCCGGATCGCCGCGCACAAACAGCAGCGCGGGCGGGTCAGCGATCTGCCGCAGGGCGTCGGGGTAGTTCGGCTCGTCGCGGTAGAGTATCTGCTGACCCGGCTGCGCCTGCCATTCCAGCACCTGCTCAATACGGGCGAGCAGGGCAGGATCGCGTCGGCGTAGCGCCGCCAGGCTGTCGAGTATGCGTGGAGCAATGCCCAACGCACGCAGCGCGGCGATGTCAGCCGAGAGAAAGTGCCGGGGGGAAGGAAATTCCTGCAACAGACGCTGGATAAAGCGGGGGCCAACGCCATCAAGCAGCGTCAGCGCCAACCAGGCCTGCCGCGAGTCGGACAGGTCGGGGAACATGGATCATCCTTGATCTACAGAAACAACAAGGCCGCCTTCCGGCGGCCTTGAACAGCGTTCAACTCAGGGGTTGCGTACCTGATCGAGAATCGCCATCTGGCGGGTCGCGTTCAGTACGATGCCGTAACTCATCTTGTCGTACACACGGAACACCATCAGCAGGCCGGCACGTTCGGCTGGCAGCTGGATGCGCTCGTTCTGCACACGGTCACGCACGATCTCGCCGGTCTTGTAGATGGCCAGTACGTTGCCTTCGATCAGCCCTTCGCGCGCGCCCTTGTCGAGCAGCACCACGTCATACTGACCAATCTGCGTGACGCCGTTAGGCACATCCATGATCACGCCATTGATTTCCTGGCTCGGCTCGCTGGGGAAGAAGGTAGAAGCGACCGAGCGCTCTTCCGACTCCAGCAGGCGATCATCGACCAGAATTTCCTGACGGCTGCGGGTAATGTTCAGCGTTGCGATGTCGTCATTGACGGCCGCCACATTGCCGTTGCCCACTTCCTGCAAGTGAATCCCCAGCAGCTCGCCGGTTTCAGGATTGGTGTAAGCCTTGCCGCGACGGTAGATTTCATAGGCTGGCGCGTTGGCGGAGAAATCGCCACGGGCATAGACCTTGCTGCCGGCACCGGCAACCACGCTTTCAGCTGCGCCGCCCACCACGTAAGGGGCGTTTTCGATTTCCGACGGGTCGTTGATGATCCGACCGGCACGCAGGAAGGAGTTGATGGCTTCCAGCGGAATGCTGGGAATCGCTTCGGCGATTGGCCGCACGCGCGCCTGCGGAGACAGCTTGATCTTGCCGCCATTACCACGGTTGACCATCAAACGGGGCTGCCCATCAATGTACACCAGCGAAATGATATCGCCGGGATAGATGAGGTGAGGGTTATCGATTTGCGGGTTGGCGTGCCAGATTTCCGGCCACTTCCATGGCAAATTGAGGAACCGTCCAGAAATGTCCCAAAGTGTGTCTCCCCTAACCACCGTGTATGTATCTGGGTGATTTTCCTTAAAAACAGGCTCTTGAGCCTGTACCCAAACGCTCGCTGCGAGCAACAGGAGGCCGAGTAATGTTTTCCTCATGACACGAATCCCTTTATTATAGAGGCCAGCACTTAGGCCTGGCACGTGCTCCCACACGCTAGACCCGCTTTATTCCAAGCTGCTCATCATCTTAGCAGCACAAATTAGATTTGTTCCACATAAAGCATCACAAACCGATATGGCCATACTGAACATACTTGAATTTCCCGACCCACGGCTGCGTACTATCGCCAAACCGGTAGCTGCCGTGGACGCCCGCATCAAGCAGCTGGTCAACGACATGTTCGAGACCATGTACGACGCGCCGGGCATTGGCCTGGCAGCGACGCAGGTGAATGTCCACGAGCGTGTTGTGGTGATTGATCTGTCCGAAGATCGCAGCGAGCCGAAGGTCTTCATCAACCCCGAGCTAGAGCCGCTGACCGAGGACCTGGAAGAGATGCAGGAGGGCTGTCTGTCGGTGCCTGGCTTCTATGAAAACGTGACTCGCCCAGAGCGGGTTCGCGTCAAGGCCCTGGACCGCGACGGCAATGCTTTCGATGAGGTGTACGAAGGCCTGCTGGCGGTGTGTATTCAGCACGAATGCGACCACCTCAACGGCAAGCTGTTTGTCGATTACCTGTCCAACCTCAAGCGTGACCGGATTCGCAAGAAGCTGGAAAAAATGCATCGCAGTCAGGCCAGCGCCTGATACCGACCTGATCATCAAGGCTTGCTTCGGCAAGCCTTTTCTTTACGGAATCACATGAAGTCGACCGATCTGCGCATCCTGTTTGCCGGTACGCCGGAGTTCGCCGCCGCCCACCTGCAGGCCCTGATCGACGCCGGCATGAACATTGTTGGCGTCTATACCCAGCCTGACCGACCCGCCGGCCGCGGCCACAAACTGGCCATGAGTGCCGTCAAGCAGCTTGCCTTGCAACATGATCTGCCGGTCTATCAGCCAGAGAAACTGCGTAGCGCCGAGACTCAGGCCGAACTGGCCGCCTTGCAGCCAGACCTGATGGTGGTGGTCGCCTATGGCCTGATACTGCCGCAAGCGGTGCTCGACATCCCGCGGCTGGGCTGCATCAACAGCCATGCCTCATTGCTGCCGCGCTGGCGCGGCGCGGCGCCGATACAACGGGCAATTGAAGCGGGGGATCGTGAATCGGGCGTCACCGTCATGCAAATGGAAGCCGGACTGGATACCGGCCCCATGTTGCTCAAGGTGAACACCCCGATCAGCGCGCAAGACACTGGTGGCAGCCTGCATGATCGTCTGGCCGAGCTCGGGCCACCGGCAGTGCTGCTGGCCATCGACGGGCTGGCCAAGGGCACGCTTGGCGGCGACGTGCAGGACGATAGCCTGGCGACCTACGCGCACAAGCTCAACAAGCAGGCCGCCGCACTGGACTGGCAACGCCCGGCAGGTGAACTGGATTGCCTGATTCGTGCCTTCAACCCCTGGCCGCTGGCGCATGCCAGCCTCGACGGCAAACCGCTCAAGGTCTGGGCCGCACAACCTGCACCCGGTAAAGGCGCGCCGGGCGAAGTACTGGTCTGCAGCAAGGAAGGGCTGCTGGTCGCCTGCGGTGACGGCGCATTATTGCTGACTCGCCTGCAATTGCCTGGCGGCAAGCCACTGGCCTTCAGCGATCTGTACAACGCGCGGCGTGAGCAGTTTGCCCCTGGCCTGCTACTGGGTAACGGCCTGTGAGCCCACGCCTGGCCGCCGCCCGCGCACTGGCTGCAGTGATGGCCGGCAAGGCGTCGCTGGGCAGCAGCCTGCCCCGGCAGCTACAGGACGTGCCACCCCGTGACCATGCGCTGGTGCAAGAGCTGGCCTTCGGCACCGCGCGCTGGTACACCCGGTTGGACGCGCTGACCCGCGACCTGCTCAACAAGCCCATGAAAGCGGCCGATCTCGACCTGCAAGCGCTGTTGCTGGTCGGTCTGTATCAACTGCTCTACTTGCGGGTCCCCGCGCACGCGGCCATCGCCGCTACGGTCGATGCCGCTACCGAGATGGGTAAACCCTGGGCCAAGGGCATGCTCAATGCGGTGTTACGCAGGGTGCAACGCGAAGGCGAAGCGCTGCTAACCGTCGTTGACCAGTCACCCTCGCAGCGCGTTTCCCACCCCGGCTGGCTGTTCAAGCGCCTGCAACGCGCCTGGCCCGATCAACTCGATGCCATCACCAGCGCCAATAACCTGCATCCACCGCTGACCCTGCGCATCAACTTGCGCCAGACCGACCGCGACAACTACCTGCAGCAACTACAGGCTGCGGGCATCGCGGCGAGCGCCTGCCGATATAGCGCCGTGGGTATCCAGCTGGCGCAGGCCTGTGACGTACAGCAATTGCCAGGCTTCGCAGACGGCCTGGTCAGTGTTCAGGATGAAGCGGCCCAGCTGGCAGCGCCGCTGCTCGAACTGCAGCCGGGTCAGCGGGTGCTCGACGCCTGCTGCGCACCTGGCGGCAAGACCTGCCAGATACTGGAGCAACAGCCCGCGTTGCACGAGGTCGTAGCTCTGGACCTGGAGCCCGCGCGGCTCACGCGGGTGGCGGAGAACCTCGAACGCCTGCATTTAACAGCTACGCTGAAGGCAGCGGATGCTCGCGCCTTGGCAGACTGGTGGGATGGCACGCCATTCCAGCGTATCCTGCTCGACGCACCCTGCTCGGCGACCGGCGTGATTCGTCGCCACCCGGATATCAAGCTGACGCGTACGGCAGCCGATATCAAGGCATTGGCCAGCCTGCAGGGCGAAATGCTGGATCAACTCTGGCAGACCTTGGCCGTCGGCGGCATTCTGGTCTATGCCACATGCTCTGTGTTACCCGAGGAGAACACCCAGGTGATTGAGGCTTTTCTGGCACGTCAGCCCGGCGCGCGGGCAGTGGATTTTGCGGCCGACTTCGGCGTCGCCCAGCTCTGTGGCCGCCAACTGTTGCCGCAGTCTGATGGACACGACGGGTTCTATCTGGCGAAACTGGTCAAGCTGTCTGCCAGCCCGGGAAGGCTTCTCAAGGAAACTGCGCAATGAAGATCATTATCCTCGGTGCCGGACAGGTCGGCGGCAGCCTGGCAGCCCAGTTGGCCAGCGAAGCCAACGACATCACCGTGATCGACACCGACGCGGTACGTCTGCGCGAGCTGGGCGACCGTCTCGACATCCGCACCGTACAGGGCAAGGGCTCATTCCCGACAGTACTGCGCCAGGCCGGTGCGGACGATGCCGACATGCTGATCGCCGTGACCAGCAGCGATGAAACCAACATGATCGCCTGCCAGGTAGCCTACACGCTGTTTCGCACGCCGACCAAGATCGCCCGCGTGCGCGAGTCTGCCTACCTGACCCGGGGTGGCCTATTCCATAACGAAGCGGTGCCTATTGATGTACTCATCAGCCCCGAGCAGGTGGTGACCAACTACGTCAAACGCCTGATCGAACATCCAGGCGCGCTGCAGGTGCTGGATTTTGCCGAGGGCAAGGCCCAGCTGGTAGCGGTACGCGCCTACTATGGTGGGCCGCTGGTGGGCCAGGAGCTGCGCTTTCTGCGCCAGCACATGCCCGGCGTGGATACCCGGGTGGCGGCCATCTTCCGCAAGGATCGGCCGATCATTCCCAAGGGCGATACCATCATCGAAGCGGATGACGAAGTGTTCTTCATCGCGGCCACGCGCGACATTCGCGCGGTCATGAGTGAGCTGCGCCGGGTGGAGAAAACCCACAAGCGGGTGATCATCGCTGGCGGCGGCAACATCGGCGAGCGCCTGGCCGAAGCCATCGAGAGCCGCTATCAGGTCAAGATCATCGAGGCCAGCAAGGCCCGCGCTGACTACCTGTCGCAGAACCTCGACCGCGCCGTGGTGCTGCACGGCAGCGCCTCGGACCGCGAGCTGCTGATCGAGGAAAATATCGAAGAGGTCGATATCTTCTGTGCGGTCACCAACGACGACGAGGCCAACATCATGTCGTCGATGCTGGCCAAGCGTCTTGGCGCACGCAAGGTAATGACGCTGATCAACAACCCGGCCTACGTTGACCTGGTGCAGGGCGGTGAAATCGATATTGCCATTTCGCCGTCCCAAACCACCATCGGTACCCTGTTGACCCACGTGCGGCGCGGCGACATCGTCAACGTCTACTCGCTGCGCCGGGGTGCTGCCGAGGCGATCGAAGCGGTGGCGCACGGCGATGCGCGTTCTTCCAAGGTGGTCGGCAAATCCATCGGCCAGATCGACCTGCCGCCGGGCACCACCATCGGTGCCATCGTGCGCGATGAAGAGGTGTTGATCGCGCATGACTCTACGGTCATCGAATCGGACGACCACGTGATCCTGTTCGTGATCGACAAAAAACACATTCGCGATGTCGAGCGCCTGTTCCAGGTCGGCCTGACGTTCTTCTGAGGTAGCCAGCTGCATGCAGTATCCCCAGATCCAACGCATCATCGGCATTCTGCTGATGCTGTTCTCGACCAGCATGCTGCCGGCGGCGGGCGTTGGGCTGTACTACCACGAACCGGCGATGAACGCCTTTCTCAGCGGCTTTGCCATCACCATGGTAGCCGGCGCGCTGATCTGGTATCCGGTGCATGGCCAGCGTAACGAGTTACGCACCCGCGATGGTTACCTGATCACCGTTCTGTTCTGGCTGGTTCTGGGGCTGTTCGGGGCGGTGCCGCTGTGGTTGCTCGACATGCCCGATCTGAGCGTGGCCGACGCCGTATTCGAGTCCTTCTCCGGGCTGACCACCACAGGTGCCACTGTCATCACCGGGCTGGATACCCTGCCGCGCGCTTTGCTCTACTACCGCCAGCAACTGCAGTGGTTTGGCGGCATGGGGATCATCGTGCTGGCGGTGGCGATTCTGCCCATGCTGGGCGTCGGCGGCATGCAACTGTACCGCGCCGAGATGCCCGGGCCGCTGAAAGAGAACAAGCTGACCCCGCGCATCGCCGAAACCGCCAAGGTGCTCTGGTACATCTACGCCGGCCTCACCCTGGCCTGCGCGCTGGCCTACTGGGCGGCCGGTATGGACCTGTTCAACGCCATTGGCCACAGCTTTTCTACCGTCGCCATCGGCGGCTTTTCAACCCACGATGCCAGCATCGGCTACTACAACAGCCCGCTGATCGAGGCCATCTGCATTCTGTTCATGCTGATTTCCGGCATCAACTTCGCGCTGCACTTTCTCGCCTGGCGCTTCCGCTCGCTGAAGAACTACTGGCAAGACCCGGAGTGCCGCGCCTATGTGCTGATTCTCTGCGTGCTCTTTGTGACCTGTACCGCTGTGCTGATTCACTTTCAGCACCACGACGTCTGGACCTCGATCCGCTACGCAGCCTTTGAAACGGTATCGATCGCCACCACCACCGGGTTTGGCGTGACCGACTTCTCTACCTGGCCCACGCTATTGCCCTACCTGCTGCTGTACGCCAGCTTCATCGGCGCTTGCGCAGGCTCTACCGGCGGCGGCATGAAGGTGATCCGCGTGCTGCTGCTGTACAAGCAGGGCACCCGCGAGACCAAACGCCTGCTGCACCCGCACGGGGTCTTCCCGGTAAAGCTGGGGCACAAGCCGGTACCTGATCGGGTGGTCGAAGCGGTCTGGGGGTTCTGCGCGGTGTATGTCTTCACCTTCGCCATGCTGTTTCTGATCTTGCTGGGCACCGGGCTCGACTTTGTTACCGCTTTCTCGGCGCTGACTGCCTGCATCAACAACCTGGGCCCGGGCCTGGGGGAAGTGGCGGTGCACTACGGCAATCTGGAGGCCTCGGTGAAGTGGATTCTGGCCTTCGCCATGCTGCTCGGCCGTCTCGAAGTCTTCACCCTGCTGGTGCTGCTGACACCCATGTTCTGGCGGCGCTGAGGCGCTGCCGGCTTAGTCTTCGTCGAGAAACTGCATGCCGGCGCCTTCGCCAGCAACGATCCGCTGGACCGACATGCGCAGCACCGGCGCCGCAAACGGCATACCCTGCACCTGGCCCTGCACTTCGTCGCCCGGCTGCAGCCTTGCCATGTCCGGGTGTTCGACAAACACGCCACCATCGGACAGATCCTTGGTATGCGCCGTCAGCTCACCGAAGCTGGCGTGCCAGATTTTGATTTGCGCACGCATCGGCGTGCGTGGATGTTGTCGCTGGTTACTCACTCCATGTCCCCCTGAGGCAGGTGCGGAGCTTCTTGCTTGAGACCGTCACCTGTTTGCGTAAACACCTGCCGCCGACCCTCGCCGACGCTACCGCTTTAATACCACCTTTTTTCACCCTCTGGGCGCTTTTTGAACCGCTTCATGCTCCACATGTACTGACTGGGCCAGCGCCGCACATAACCCTCGATCACCGCGCTCATGCAGGCCACCGCGGTTAGTTCGTCCGCGCTGTAGAGTGCCTCGGGCGCCTCTTCGAGAATCACCTTGAAGCCGCTGTTATCGGGTAGTCGAAGGCAGTGGAAGAACAACGCTTTGGCGTCATTGCCGCGCAGCAGGTTGGGCACAAACTTGCTGGTCAGCGCCTGGGTAGCAAAGAAGGGGACGAACAGCCCACTCTTGCGCGCCGGTTCCGGGTCAGCCGGAATACCCACCGCGCCACCGCGACGCACTTCGCGCATGACGCTGATGATGCCCTCGCGGGTAGAGGCCGCTACCTTGTTGCCCAATTGCGTGCGTTGCCGCTGCAGCAGTTCGTCCACCGCTTTCTGCTTCGGCGGCCGGTAGAAGATGATCGGGCTGGCGTGCGAGCAATACCAGTGATTGAGCACTTCCCAATTGCCCAGGTGGCTGGTAATGCCAACCACACCCTTGCCCGCGGCAATGGCCTCGTCCAGTAGATGAGCCCCTTCCACTTCCTTGATGAAACCCACGGTCTTGCGCGGCGACCACATCCAGGCACACGCGCTTTCAGCCATGCTGCGCCCGGTATCGAGCAGGGTACGGCGCACCAGGTCGTCCAGTTCGGTCTTGCTCAGTTCGGGCATACAGTGACTGAGGTTGATGCGGGTCACCTCCCGCGAGCGGTTAGGCAACTTCCACATCAGCCAGCCGACGAAAGCGCCCAAACGCTGCGCCGCAGCAAACGGCAACAGGGCAAAGAGCTTGAGAAAACCAACGATGAATGCGCCTTTCAACCGCTCCACTGCATGTACCCCGGCATCAATTCAAAAACCCATTGTAAGTGGCACGGCCGCGTTGGGCGAGGGGCACTAGGGAAGCACTGATTAATTCCACACGCCCTCTGCGAGTGATCAAGCATGTAGCTGCAAGGCGTGCTGTGCAACCAATAGTGGTTCTATTGGCAAGCAGCGCAACACAGCAGATGCATGCTTGAGCGCTCGCCCTACGGGGTGTACAGGCTGGGCCGCACTCTGCGTTGTGATTTCTCGACAGGTCCCGACATGCCTTCGAAATCACGCCTTGATTGCAGCCCAGCCTGCACGCCAGAGGGCATGCGGAATTAATTAGTGTTTCCCTAGGCAGAACCGCCCAGCACGGCAAAGCGGTGGCAGTCGCGGGTATGGTCCATGACCATGCCGGTGGCCTGCATGAAGGCATAGCAAATGGTCGGCCCGACGAAAGTAAAACCGGCCTTTTTCAAGGCTTTGCTCATGTTGGCGGCGGCCGCCGTCTGTGCCGGTATTTCACTCAGGCTGGCAAAATTATTTATCTGCGGCTGGCCACCCACAAACTGCCATAACCAGGCGACCGGTTCATGCTGCTCGCTGAGCGCCAGCCAGGCCTGCGCATTGCGCCGAGCGCCATACACCTTCAAACGGTTGCGAATGATGCCACTATTTTGCAGCAGCGCCTGCAGCTGCTCGTCGCTCTGGCCGGCCATAAAGGAGGCATCAAAGCCGCGATACAGCTGCCGGTAATGCGCGCGCTTGCGTAGTACGGTGATCCACGACAGGCCAGCCTGAAAGCCTTCCAGCAGCAGCATCTCAAACAGCTGCTCGGCATCCCGACAGGGCACGCCCCACTCCTCGTCGTGGTATTGCTGATACACGGGGTCATCCGAGCACCATTGGCAGCGGGCGAGGGGGGCAGCTGATGGTTTACTCACAATTCAGACTCCTGACTGATGACGACTCCAGAACCGCGTCTGCGACGTTTATACTCTGCGCAGGATGAATTCCCAACCTCATTTTCTTCCCACAGCAAGGTGGCAACCGCGTATGAGCAATGAACTGGCAATCAATGACATTCAACTCGGTGACGGCAAGGAATGCGTCAAAGGCGCCTTGATTACCGTGCATTACACCGGCCGCCTGGACGATGGCAGCGTGTTCGACTCCTCGCATCAGCGCGGCAAGCCCTTTCAGTGCGTGATTGGCACCGGCCGCGTGATCAAGGGCTGGGATCAGGGCCTGATGGGCATGCGTGTGGGTGGCAAGCGCGAACTCTACGTACCCTCTCATCTTGCCTATGGAGAGCGCAGCATGGGACCAATCAAGGCGCACTCCAATCTGCGCTTCGAGATCGAGCTGCTGGAAGTACTCACCCGTGATGATTGAGTACCTTGCCGCCCTGTAAAGATGACTTGACATTGATCACCCAGACTGTAAAGTCAGCTTTACACTCAAACGGAGGGCACAAGATGGTCAGGTATCGGTTTATCTACCAATTCGGTTTGACCATGCTGGCTTATCTGCTCAGTGTGGTCGTCAGCAGTCAGCTGCTGACAACGCCCCACGGCGCTTTCCTCTCCATCGCTCTCGCGCTGCTGCCCGTACCCTTTCTCTGCCTGATGGCAACGGCGGTGGTGCGACAATTGCGCCGCATGGATGAGCTGGGGCAGCGCATTCAGCTCGAAGCCCTGGGTCTGGCTTTCGTAGGCAGCGCGCTGATTACCTTCAGCTACGGATTTCTGGAAACTGCCGGCTTCCCCCGCTTGTCCATGTTCTATGTCTGGCCATTGATGGGCAGCCTGTGGGCGCTGGGTTGTGTGCTCGGCGTAAGGCGCTACCGTTGAAAAGCCGTCTGCGCGAGCTGCGCAGCGCCCAGGGCTGGTCTCAGGGCGAACTGGCCAGCCGTATCGGCGTATCGCGACAGACCATCAATGCGATCGAGCAGGAGAAGTACGATCCCAGTCTGCCACTGGCCTTCAAGCTGGCGCAGGTATTCAGCCTGCCGATAGAAGCGATTTTCACGCCGAGCGGCGACTGAGTACGCAAAAAACACCGCGAAGGAGATAAGGGTGAACGCCGAGCAACTGCAATTTAATCTGGACCCGGTCATCCAGCGTTTGCTGGAGGAGGCCTATAGCCTGCTGGCCGCTTTGCCGCTGCTGCTGTTGGCGCTGATCATGGTCTGGCTGTGCTGGGCGTTGGGTGGCTGGTTATCGCGCCGCGCCCTGCTGGAGCGCGTGGCCTCACGCAACCCGTTCATGCGCGACCTGACCCGCACCACGGTGCGCTGGTCGGCGACGCTGATTGGCGTGCTGATCGCATTGGAGATCATGAATGCCACCGCACTGGTGGGCGCGGTCCTGGGCACCGCCGGGGTGCTCGGCGTCGCCCTCGGCTTTGCCTTCAAGAACACCATGGAGAACTACCTTGCCGGTATTCTCATGAGTCTGCGCCAACCCTTTGCGCCCAAGGATCACGTAGTCATCGACGGCAATGAAGGGGTAGTGGTGGCGCTGACCTCGCGTGCCACTGTGCTGATGACCCTGGATGGCAACCACCTGCGCATCCCCAACGCCCTGGTGTTCAGCAGCGTCATGCTCAACTACACGCGCAACCCCAGCCGCCGTTTTGCCTTTGATGTGGGCATCGGCGTTAACGAAGACCTGGTGCGCGCCCAGCGCATCGGTACCGACAAGCTCAATGCCCTCGATGGTGTGATGGATACCCCGCCGCCGCGGGCCTATATCACGGCGCTGGGCGATTCCAACGTGCAGGTGCGCTACCATGCCTGGGTAGATCAGCGCTCCCACGACTTCGTTAGCGTCAAGAGTGAAGCCATTCGTCAGGTCAAGCTCGCGCTGGAAGCAGCCGAGATGGACATGCCTGAGCCCATCTACCGGGTGCAGATTACCGAACGCGGCAGCGCCCCGCAGGCGACAGCCAGCGCGCAGGCCAGCAGGCAAACAAGCGCCGAAGACGCCGCTATCGATATGCGCGTAAAGCCCGACCTGGACGCCCAGATCGCCCAGGATCAACATCAGCGCGGCAGTGAAGATCTGCTTGATCCTAACGCCCCCCGCGAGTAGCCCCGCCAGCCGCCGCAAGATGCCGCTTGACCCACCCAAGCGCAAGCGGCTACATTCAAGCCCATGAACAAACCCGCACAGCTGCGCGCACAGATGATTATGACCGCCATTCCCATATCGGCGGGCTAGCTACGTGCGCACCCAAACCCGCCTTCGAGGCGGGTTTTTTGTAACGTCTCCAAGGCCAAAGCGATTTCAGGAGACAACATGAACACCGCCGTACCCGCCCTCACCAGCACACCGCCACCGACCGCCGAACCCCAACCGGTAGACGATGGCGTGAGCGACCTACCCCGCGCGCGCCTGAAACAGCTGGTCACCCGCATTCTCTCGGCGCCGGTCTACGATCTGGCGGTGGAAACCCCGCTGCAGACTGCTGCGGGGTTATCAGGCCGGCTGGGCAATCAAGTGCTGCTCAAGCGTGAAGATCTGCAACCGGTGTTCTCCTTCAAGATTCGCGGCGCCTATACCAAGATCGCGCGGCTCAGCGAGACCGCCCGCGCCAAGGGCGTGATCACCGCGTCTGCCGGCAACCACGCGCAGGGCGTCGCCCTTGCGGCGCAAAAACTCGGCATCCAGGCGCTGATCGTCATGCCCACCACCACCCCGGCGCTCAAGATCGAGGGCGTGCGCTCCCGTGGTGCTACAGCGCTGTTGCACGGCGAAGCCTTCCCTGCGGCTCTAGCCCATGCCCTGCAACTGGCCGAGCAGTACGGCTACACCTTCATCCCGCCGTTCGACGATCCCGACGTGATCGCCGGACAGGGCACGGTGGCCGTGGAAATTCTGCGGCAGCAGGGCGGCCAGCTGGATGCGATCTTCGTCCCGGTGGGCGGCGGCAGTCTGATCGCGGGCGTTTCCGCCTATGTGAAATACCTGCGCCCGGACGTCCGCATCATTGGCGTAGAATCGGAAGAGTCCGCCTGTTTGCAGGCTGCTTTGGCGGCAGGTGAACGCGTTACCTTGCCCAAAGTAGGGCGCTTTGCCGATGGCGTCGCCGTCGCCCAGGTCGGTTTGAACAACTTCGAAGTGTGCCGCCATTACGTGGACGAGGTGATCACCGTCAGCAACGACGCCATCTGCGCCGCCGTGCGGGACATCTACGACGATACCCGCTCCATCACCGAACCTTCCGGCGCCCTGGCGGTGGCCGGTCTCAAGCAGTACGTGGGGCGCGAGCAATGCCGCGATCAGGTACTGGTGGCCATCAACTCCGGCGCCAATATCGATTTCAACAGCCTGGGTTATGTGATTGAGCGGGCCGGGGTGATGGCGCGAGGCTAAGCTGCACCCATCACCTGTACGTCAGCGTCATTGCATCCCGCCGGCAAGGCACCGGCGGCCACGCCACTGAATCGCCGCAGCCTAGCCAGGCCAACTCTGCCTGGCCGCGAACGCGCTCCCGATTTGCGCGCTCGCCCCAGCAAATCCGCCGCTTTCCTGTATGTTGCCCCCTATCTGAATGTATACTTCGGCCTTTCTTTATTTCGCAGCCTACCCCGGTGAAAAACGTGACTCAGACCAATCCAGCCGTCCACACCTTCCAAGGACTGATCCTTGCCCTACAGAGCTACTGGGCAGAGCGGGGGTGTGTGGTACTGCAGCCCTACGACATGGAAATGGGCGCCGGCACCTTCCATACCGCGACCTTCCTGCGCGCCGTTGGCCCGGAGAAGTGGAACGCCGCTTATGTACAGCCCAGCCGCCGCCCGGCTGACGGCCGCTATGGCGAGAACCCCAACCGCCTGCAGCATTACTACCAATTCCAGGTGGTGCTCAAACCGAACCCTGACAACATCCAGGAGCTGTACCTCGACTCGCTGCGCCACATCGGCGTCGACCCGCTGGTACACGACATTCGCTTTGTTGAAGACAACTGGGAATCGCCCACACTCGGCGCCTGGGGTCTGGGTTGGGAAGTCTGGTTGAACGGTATGGAAGTGACCCAGTTCACCTATTTCCAGCAGGTCGGCGGCGTCGAATGCTATCCGGTGACCGGCGAGATTACCTACGGTCTGGAGCGTCTGGCGATGTACCTGCAGGGCGTGGATTCGGTCTACGATCTGGTCTATTCCGATGGCCCCTTCGGCAAGGTCACTTACGGCGACGTGTTCCACCAGAACGAGGTAGAGCAATCAACCTTCAACTTCGAGCACGCCAATGTCGACAAGCTGTTTGAGCTGTTTGACTTCTACGAGAGCGAAGCCAATAGGCTGATCGAGCTGGAGCTGCCGCTGCCGGCCTATGAAATGGTCATCAAGGCCTCGCACACCTTCAACCTGCTGGATGCTCGCCGCGCCATCTCGGTGACCGAGCGTCAGCGTTATATTCTCCGTGTCCGCACATTGTCCCGCGCGATTGCCCAGAGCTACCTGCTGGCCCGCGCTCGCCTCGGCTTCCCGATGGCCACCCCCGAATTGCGTGATGAAGTACTGGCCAAGCTGAAGGAGGCCGAATGATGCAGGCTCAGGATTTTCTGGTTGAACTGGGTACCGAAGAGCTGCCGCCCAAGGCGCTGAAAAAGCTTGCCGAGGCGTTTCTGGCCGGCGTGGAGAAGGGCCTGAACGAAGCTGGCCTGGCATACAGCGCGGCGCGCTACTTTGCCGCGCCGCGTCGGCTGGCGATCCAGGTTGATCAACTGGCCACCCAGCAGCCCGACCGCAGCAATCAAATGGACGGCCCACCGGTGCAGGCCGCCTTCGATGCCGACGGCAACCCGACCAAAGCAGCCGAAGGCTTTGCCCGCAAGTGTGGCGTGAGCGTTGCCGAGCTGGATCAGAGCGGCCCCAAACTGCGCTTTGTACAGAGCATTCCGGGTCAGCCCGCGGCTGATCTGCTGCCTGGTATCGTCGATAGCGCATTGGCTGCGTTGCCGATTCCCAAACGCATGCGCTGGGCTGATCGCAAGACCGAGTTCGTGCGCCCGACCCAATGGCTGATGATGCTGCTGGGCGAGCAGGTAGTACCCTGCGAGATTCTCGCGCAGACCGCCGGCAACCAGTCGCGCGGACATCGTTTCCATCACCCCGACAGCGTCACCATCAACGCGCCCGCCGCCTACGCAGAAGCTCTGCGCGAGGCCTACGTGATTTCCGACTTTGCCGAGCGCCGTGAGCTGATCAGCGAGCGCGTCGCCGCGCTGGCTGCCGAGCAGCAGGGCACCGCCATCGTACCGGAGGATCTGCTGGATGAAGTGACCGCGCTGGTCGAGTGGCCGGTGCCGCTGGTGTGCAGCTTTGAGGAACGCTTCCTCGAGGTGCCACAGGAGGCACTGATTTCTACCATGCAGGATAACCAGAAGTACTTCTGCCTGCTGGACGCCAATGGCAAGCTGCTGCCGCGCTTTATCACCGTCGCCAACCTGGAAAGCAAAGACCCGCAGCAGATCATCGAAGGCAATGAAAAGGTCGTGCGTCCGCGCCTGACCGATGCCGAGTTCTTCTTCAAGCAGGACAAGAAACAGCCGCTGGAAAGCCACAACGCCAGGCTCGCCAACGTCGTGTTTCAAGCCGAGCTGGGTAGCGTCTACGACAAGGCTGTGCGGGTATCAAACCTGGCCGGTTTCATTGCCGAACAGATCGGTGGTGACAGCAGCAAGGCGCAACGCGCCGGCCTGCTGAGCAAGTGCGACCTGTCGACCGAAATGGTCGGCGAGTTCCCCGAGCTGCAGGGCATCGCCGGTTATTACTACGCCAAGCACGACGGCGAGGCTGAAGACGTTGCTCTGGCCCTGAATGAGCAGTACATGCCGCGCGGCGCCGGCGCCGAGCTGCCGACTACCCTGACCGGTGCCGCCGTAGCACTGGCCGACAAGATCGATACGCTGGTCGGCATTTTCGGCATCGGCATGCTGCCCACCGGCTCGAAAGATCCCTATGCGCTGCGTCGCGCCGCGTTGGGTGTGCTGCGCATTCTTATCGACAAGCAGCTGGAACTGAACCTGAATGAAGCCCTGCAGGTTGCCGTGCAGCAGTATGGCGAGCGCGTAAAGGCTGAGGGCCTGATCAGCCAGGTGCAAGACTTCATCTTCGACCGCCTGCGCGCGCGCTACGAAGACGAAGGCATCGACACCACCGTGTACCAATCGGTGCGCGCCGTGAGCCCGCTATCGCCACTGGATTTCGATCAGCGCGTGCAGGCCGTGCAGGCTTTCCGTCGCCTGCCCGAAGCCGAGACCCTGGCTGCTGCCAACAAGCGGGTGTCCAACATCCTCTCTAAGGCAGAGGGTGAGGTGTCCAGCGCCATCGATCGCACGCTGCAGCAAGAAGCCGCCGAGCAGACGTTGACCCGCGCCGTAGAAGCCGCTGAGCAGGCCGTAGCGCCGCTGGCGAGTGAGCGCCGTTATCAGCAGACGCTTGAGCATCTGGCAGCGCTACGCAAGCCGGTAGACGCTTTCTTCGATCAGGTCCTGGTGAACGCCGAGGACCCTGCCGTGAAAGCCAACCGTTACGCGTTGCTGGCACGCTTGCGTGGCCTGTTCCTTGGGGTTGCTGACATTTCGCTATTGGGTTGAAGCAGCCACAAAGACTAAGCGGCAAGCTGTCCGCTCTGACTTGTAGCTTGCCGTGTGGAGCTTGCCGCTATGAAGCTGATCATTCTCGACCGCGACGGGGTCATCAACCAGGACTCCGACGCCTACATCAAGAGCCTGGAGGAATGGATCCCCATCCCCGGCTCAATCGACGCCATTGCGCGCCTGAGCAAGGCCGGTTGGACGGTGGCGGTGGCCACCAACCAATCCGGTGTCGGGCGTGGCTACTACAGTGAAGCGACACTGCAGAGCATGCATGAGCGGCTGCGCGCGCTGGTGGCAGGGCAGGGTGGCAAGGTCGACCTGATCCGCTATTGTCCGCACTCTCCCGAGGTTGGCTGTGATTGCCGCAAACCGGCGCCCGGCTTGTTTCATCAAATTGCGCAGGGCCTGCATGCCGATCTGGCTGGCGTACCCACCGTCGGCGATAGCCTGCGCGATCTGCAGGCCGGTATCGCCGTTGGCTGCAGCCCTTTTCTGGTACGTACCGGCAAAGGCCAGAGCACACAACACAAGGCGTTGCCCGAAGGCACGCTGATTTTTGATAATCTGGCCGCCGTTGCCGACCACCTTCTGGAAGCCTGAACCATGTCCTTGCTGATGCGCCTTCGCGTCATTCTGTTTTATTTTCTGCTGGCGTCCAGTGCCGGCATCTGGTGTGTGCTGATTGTCTTTATTGCGCCTTTTCTCAGCACCCGCTGGCGCATCAAGGTGATCATCGAGTGGTGGACGCGCGCCGCGGTCTGGCTGAGCAAGCAGATAGTCGGTCTCGATTATGAAGTGAGCGGACGCGAGAACATCCCTGATCAACCCGGGGTAATTCTGGCCAATCACCAAAGCACCTGGGAAACCTTCTTTCTGCCCCAACTGTTTCGACCACAAACCCAACTGATCAAGAAAGAGCTGCTTTACGTGCCCTTTTTTGGCTGGGCCTTTGCACTGGCCAAGCCGATTGCCATCGACCGCAGCAAGGCCCGCGACTCGCTGCAACAGCTCACCCGTATTGGCGGCCAGCGCCTGGCAGAGGGCATCTGGATTCTGGTGTTCCCCGAAGGCACGCGCAAGCTGCCCGGCGAACAGGTCAAGTTTTCCCGCGGCGGCGCGGCACTGGCCTGCGCCAACGCTGCCCCCATCATTCCGGTCGCGCATAACGCTGGGGCACACTGGCCCAAGCAGGGCTGGGGCAAAAAGCCGGGCACCATCAAGGTGATGATCGGTCCGGCGATCTACCCTGCCGGCAGTGATCCAAGATCCATCGTCGCGGCCAACAAGCAGGCCGAGGCCTGGATTAACCAGGCGCTGCAGGACACTCGCGACACCTAAGCTCAGGATGGTCCATACTGGCCGTTAAAACGCCTCTGTGGGCCCTTACAATCAACATCAGATCGGAACACGACATGGATATTCATCGCTACCTGAAAGCGCTGGTAGAAAAGGAAGGATCCGACCTGTTCTTCAGCGTGGGTGCACCGGTCACGCTCAAGCGCGAAGGTGAATTCTTTGCCTTCGGCAATCAGCCGCTGGCCAATGGCGCGGTCAAGGATCTGGCCTGGCAACTGATGAGCGAGAAGCAGATCGCCGAGTTTGAGGTCGAGCAGGAAATGAACCTCGCGGTCGGCTTGCCGCAAGTTGGGCGTTTTCGCGTGAACGTCTACTACCAGCGCGGCGAAGTGGGCATGGTGATCCGCCACATCAGCCACAAGATCCCCGCCTTTGCCGAACTGGGTTTGCCCAAGCAACTGGAGAAACTGGCACTGAAGGATCGCGGCCTGGTCCTGGTGGTCGGCGCTACCGGTTCGGGCAAGTCCACGACACTGGCGGCCATGCTGGACTACCGCAATACTCACCGCGCCGGGCATATTGTCTGTATAGAAGACCCGATCGAGTTCCTGCACAAACACAAGAAGGCAATCATCGATCAGCGTGAAGTGGGCCTGGATACGCAAAGCTTCGCCCATGCGCTGCGCAACGTATTGCGCGAATCACCCGACGTGATCATGATCGGTGAAATTCGTGATCGCCAGACCATGCAGCACGCCCTGCACTACAGCGAAACCGGCCATCTTGTCGTCGCTACTCTGCACGCCACCAACAGCGTTCAGGCGGTAGATCGCATCGTTAATCTCTTTCCCGACGGCGAACGCAAACAAACCCTTGGCGATATCTCGGCGAATCTCGCCGGTATCATCGCCCAACGTCTGGTGCCCGGCACCGAGAAGAAGCGGGTGGCGGCGGTGGAGGTACTCTTGCGTACGCCTTATATCCGCAATCTGATCGCCAGAGACGAACTGAGCGAGATCAAGGATTCAATGAACCGCGGTCAGGAGCCTGGCCTGCAGAGCTTCGATCAGCACCTGCACGAACTGGTCAGCGCCGGGACAGTGAGCATGGAAATGGCCCTGCGCTACGCTGATTCGCCAACCGATCTCAAACTCAAGGCCAAATTCAACGATACTCGTAGCGAGTCACCGTTAAAGATGGAGCAGTCCGGATCTGGCGCCCCTGCCGCCGAAGCAGAGCTGGAGTTCAAGGCCCCGTCTACCGGCTTCTCCGACTCAGATCTGACCGACGATTTCCGTTAAACACAGCGTGCAGTAAAGGCAAAAGAAAACCCCTTAATCCATACGGATTAAGGGGTTTTTCAGCACTACACACTAGTTGTTGATCACACGTCCAGGTTGGACACCGCCAAGGCGTTACTTTCGATAAAGTCACGGCGCGGTTCAACGTGGTCGCCCATCAGCGTGTTGAAGATCTGATCCGCCGCAATGGCGTCTTCGATATTCACCCGCAACATACGGCGGCTCTCCGGGTCCATGGTGGTTTCCCAGAGCTGTTCCGGGTTCATCTCGCCAAGACCCTTATAGCGCTGAATGGTGTGGCGACGGGCAGTCTCGTTCATCATCCATTCAAGCGCTTCCTTGAAGGTGCTGATCGGCTTTTTCTTCTCACCGCGCTGCATGTAGGCGCCGGATTCCAGCAGACTCTGCAATTTCTCGCCGAGTTCGGCCATGGTGCGGTAATCGTTACTGGCGAACAGATCACGGTTGAAGGTGATGTAGCTCGACAGGCCGTGGGTGATGGATTCAACCTCGGGCAGCCACAGATGACGCTCGCGGTCTTCCCGCAGGCTGACATTGTATTGCTGGCCGGATTTGTCACCGGTGGCTACACGCTCGGCAAACCCTTTCAGCCAGCCTTCCATGAAGGCTTTGTCGGCCAGGTTGTCTACGCTCAAACGCGGCAGGTAGATGAAGTGCTCCATCAGCTCCTGCGGGTAGAGGCGCGCGAGGCGCTTGAGGGTACGCATGACCGCTCGGAATTCCTGCACGATACGCTCCAGCGCCTCACCGGTGATACCGGGAGCATCTTCGTTAACGTACAGGTAGGAATCTTCCAGCGCGGACTGGGTAAGGTACTCTTCCAGCGCCTCATCGTCCTTCAAGTACTGCTCTTGCTTGCCTTTCTTGATCTTGTACAGCGGCGGCTGGGCGATATAGATGTAGCCGTTCTCGATCAATTCCGGCATCTGGCGGAAGAAGAACGTCAGCAGCAGAGTGCGAATGTGCGAACCGTCGACGTCAGCATCGGTCATGATGATGATGTTGTGGTAACGCAGCTTCTCGATGTTGAACTCTTCACGACCAATACCACAGCCCAGCGCGGTAATCAGCGTGCCAACTTCGGCGGAGGAGAGCATCTTGTCGAAGCGCGCTTTTTCGACGTTAAGGATTTTGCCCTTGAGCGGCAAGATAGCCTGCGTTTTACGGTTTCGGCCCTGCTTGGCGGATCCGCCGGCCGAGTCCCCTTCCACTATGTAGAGTTCGGAAAGACCAGGGTCTTTTTCCTGACAGTCGGCCAGCTTGCCGGGCAGACCAGCGATATCCAGCGCGCCCTTACGACGGGTCATTTCCCGCGCCTTGCGGGCGGCTTCGCGGGCGCGCGCAGCATCGATCATCTTGCCGACCACCGCTTTGGCTTCACCCGGTTTTTCCAGCAAATAGTCTGCGAAGGACTTGTTCATTTCCTGCTCGACCGCGGTCTTCACCTCGGATGAAACCAGCTTATCCTTGGTCTGCGAGGAAAATTTGGGGTCCGGCACCTTCACGGAAATGATCGCGGTCAGACCTTCCCGAGCGTCGTCGCCAGAGGTGTTGACCTTGAGCTTCTTCAACAAGCCTTCTTGCTCGATGTAAGTATTCAGCGTGCGCGTTAGGGCGCTGCGGAAACCGGCCAGGTGAGTACCACCATCGCGCTGCGGAATGTTGTTGGTGAAGCAGAGGATACTTTCGTTAAAGCTGTCATTCCACTGCATCGCCACTTCCACGGCAATGCCGTCGTCGCGCTGCAGATTGAAATGGAATACTGAGTTGATGGTGCTCTTGTTGACGTTGAGATACTCAACGAAAGCACGCAGACCACCTTCGTACTTGAACAGCTCCTTCTTGCCACTGCGCTCGTCAGTCAGGTTGATACCTACACCCGAGTTGAGGAAGGAGAGTTCGCGCAGACGCTTGGCGAGGATATCCCAGCTGAAGCTGATGCTGCTGAACGTCTCGGCAGACGGCTTGAAGTGGATCTGGGTACCTGTGCTATCGGTATCGCCTACGGCTGCCAGAGGGGCCTGTGGGACGCCGTGAACGTAGGTTTGCTCCCATACCTTATTGTGACGACGTACTGTCAGAATAAGCTCCTCAGAGAGCGCGTTCACCACGGAAACACCTACACCGTGCAGGCCGCCGGAGACCTTGTAGCTGTTATCGTCAAACTTACCGCCGGCGTGCAGCACGGTCATGATGACCTCGGCTGCGGAGACACCCTCTTCGTGAGCGTCTACCGGGATGCCGCGACCGTTGTCACGCACGGTAATGGACTCATCGGTATGGATGATGATGTCGATATCGGTACAGTGCCCGGCGAGGGCTTCATCGATAGAGTTATCGACGACTTCAAAGACCATATGGTGGAGGCCGGTGCCATCGTCCGTATCCCCAATATACATACCGGGTCGCTTACGGACTGCATCAAGGCCTTTAAGGACCTTGATGCTTGATGAATCATAGGCATTATTATCGGTCATCTTAAGTCACTCCAGACTTCATTCGGTCTGCACAATGTGTCCATGTTCCACGTGGAACATGGATAAAGGTGTTTCACTACGCCAGCAATCTCGCAGTGGATCCGCTTCCACGCAGGTGATAAAAACCTGGCAATCCAGCGATTCCAGCAATCGGCACAAGGCATCCCTGTGCTGTTTGTCCAACTCGGACGGCAGATCATCTACCAAAAACAGACAATCGCTCTGCCGTCCCAAATCTTTAAGCAGCCGCCCCTGCGCAAGCTTCAGCCCACAGACCACAAGCTTCTGTTGCCCCCGAGACAGCACCTCAGCTGCGTTCAGACCATTGATACGCAGCCGCAAATCGGCGCGCTGGGGTCCAGACTGGGTATGCCCGATAGCCATGTCTCGCTCAAACTGAGAATCCAGAACCTCAACCAAAGAGCGATCCTTATCCCAGCCACGGTAGTAGCTGAGTGAAAGACCATCCAATGACAGCAACTCGCCCAACACAGCTTCGAATACCGGTTTCAGCGCAGCTATATAAGTGCGCCGGAAGGCATCAATCTGCTCTCCGGCCGCGATCAACTCAGCTTCCCACGGGGCTAACATCGAACGCTCGATTCTACCACGTCGTAGCAATGAATTCCGTTGCTTGAGGCTTTTTTGCAGCCTTTGCCATGTCGGCAAAAAACGATGTTCCACGTGGAACACACCCCAGTCGAGGTACTGCCGCCGCTGTTTAGGGGCGCCCTCAAGTAACCGAAAGCTTTCCGGATTGATCAACTGCAGGGGCAGGGTCTCCGCGAGCTGCGCTGTACTCCGCACATTCTCACCGTTCAAACGGATCTCATAGTCAGCCTGACGATTGCGAGAAATGCCCATGGCACAAGTAGGAACACCGCTGCGCTCAATTTCCGCGAACACCGTACAGGTGGCTTGCTCATACTGAATGACGGGCTGCAGGCGGGTACTACGAAAGGAGCGTGCAAGGCCAAGAATATGAATCGCTTCAAGCAAGCTGGTTTTTCCGCTGCCGTTAGCGCCAGAGATAAGATTGATACGAGGGGAGGGGAGAATCGTCACCGGGTGCAAATTGCGCACCGCGGTGACCGTCAAACGTTTGAGGGGCATAGTGCGTTCAGAGACGCATCGGCATGACGACGTAGAGGCTGTCTTCCGACTCTGCTTCCTGCACCAACGCACTACTATTGGCGTCAGACAAAATCAGCTTGGCTTGTTCGTGGCCCAACACGTTCATGACATCCAGCAGGTAGCTGACGTTGAAGCCGATTTCCAACGGGCTGCCGTTGTAATCAACCATCACTTCCTCTTCTGCTTCTTCCTGCTCAGGGTTGTTGGCCTGAATCTTCAACTGGCCTGCCTGCAGCATCAACCGAATACCGCGATACTTTTCGTTCGACAGAATGGCGGTGCGGCTAAAAGCGTCGCGCAGTGTTTGCCGATCTGCCAATACGATCTTGTCGCCACCGCGCGGCAGTACCCGCTCGTAATCGGGGAACTTGCCGTCGACCAGTTTCGAGGTGAAGGTAAAATCACCGGTGGTAGCACGAATATGATGCGTACCCAACACGATGTTGACGCTGTTATCCGCTTCGCTCAACAGACGCGACAGCTCAAGGATGCCCTTGCGGGGAACAATGAGTTGATAACGTTCCTGGTAGTCGATTTCTGCATCGACAGTACACATCGCCATGCGGTGACCATCGGTGGCCACGGCACGCAATTGACCCTTATTGATCTCCAACAACAGGCCATTGAGGTAGTAGCGTACGTCCTGCTGCGCCATGGCGAAGCTGGTACGTTCAATCAGCCGACGCATCTTCGCCTGGCTGATAGAGAAGCTCATAGCGCCGGGGCCGTCTTCCACATTAGGGAAATCGTTTGCCGGCAACGTCGCCAGTGTGAAACGGCTGCGACCTGCCTTGATCACGGCCTTGTTTTCTTCAACCTTGAAGGTGAGGGTGGCGTCGTCTGGCAGCGACTTGCAGATATCCATCAGCTTGCGCGCCGGAACGGTGACTTCACCCGCCTCTGCGGCCTCTTCCAGATTGATGCGACCGACCAGTTCGACCTCAAGATCAGTCCCGGTCATCGCCAGGGTATTGCCATCAACAACCAGCAATACGTTGGATAGAACCGGGAGTGTCTGCCGACGCTCAACAACCCCGGCTACCAATTGCAGGGGCTTCAACAGGGCTTCGCGCTGAATGGTGAATTGCATTGTCTTCCTCGACCTCGTGCAGTTTGGCAGATGGTTATTTGACTATCAGGTAGTCAGAGTCCTTAACAGATTCTTGTAATCTTCGCGGATATCGGCGTCGGTTTCACGCAGTTCCGCAATTTTGCGTGTGGCGTGCAGCACAGTTGTGTGATCGCGCCCGCCAAAGGCGTCACCGATCTCCGGCAAGCTGTGGTTGGTCAGCTCCTTGGACAACGCCATGGCCACCTGGCGCGGACGCGCAACCGAACGCGAGCGTCGCTTGGACAGCACATCGGAGACCTTGATCTTGTAATACTCCGCCACCGTACGCTGGATGTTATCAATACTGACCAGCTTATCCTGCAGAGCCAGCAGATCTTTCAGCGAGTCGCGAATCAACTCGATGGTAATGTCCCGACCCATAAAGTGAGAACTGGCGATCACCCGCTTGAGCGCACCTTCGAGCTCACGGACGTTGGAGCGAATGCGCTGGGCGATAAAGAAGGCCGCATCGTGGGGCAAATCCACCCGCGACTGCTCCGCCTTCTTCATTAGAATGGCAACACGGGTTTCCAGCTCTGGCGGTTCAACTGCAACCGTTAACCCCCAACCAAACCGGGATTTGAGGCGCTCTTCCAGGCCGTCGATCTCGCGCGGATAGCGATCACTGGTCAGAATGACCTGCTGACCACCTTCGAGCAGCGCGTTAAAGGTATGGAAGAACTCTTCCTGCGACCGCTCTTTTTTGGCGAAGAACTGAATGTCATCAATCAGCAGCGCGTCGACCGAACGGTAATAGCGCTTGAAGTCATTAATCGCATTCATCTGCAGCGCCTTGACCATGTCGGCGACAAAACGCTCGGAATGCAGGTAGACGATCTTGGCAGCCGGGTTCTTCTTTAATAGATGATTGCCCACCGCATGCATCAAGTGGGTTTTACCCAGCCCCACGCCGCCATAAAGGAACAGGGGGTTGTAGCCGTGTTTCAGATTGTCGGCCACTTGCCAGGCAGCGGCGCGCGCCAACTGGTTGGACTTACCCTCAACAAAGTTCTCGAAGGTAAAACTGCGATTCAGGTAGCTGGTGTGCTTGATCAGATTGGCCGTGGCCTGCTCACTGCGCTCAGGACTGGTGCGGTTCTCTTCATCGGACTCTACCGGCTGGTTGGCCGACTCGGGTTGGAAGCCCTGCGCACTGACTTGTGCACGCGGCGCAGCAGCGGGCGCTGGCACAGGAGCCGGAGCAGGTGTGCTGGCCGGGGCAGCGGCAGCTTGCGGTGATGCCGCAGCGGGTGAAGTAGAACGGCGGCTGCCGATCAACAGGGAAACCAATGGCGCCTGACCGTGCGACAAATCATCCAGCAGTTCCTGAATGCGATTCAGGTATTTGTCGTTAACCCAGTCAAGTACAAAACGGTTGGGCGCATAGAGGCGAATCTCGGATTGATCGCCATCCACCTGCAAGGGACGTATCCACGTATTGAACTGTTGGGATGGAAGCTCATCTCGCAAAAAATCGATGCATTGCTGCCAAAGTGCAACAGACACTAAATCCCCCGGTCCGCCGGCACGGCGGTTCTTATTTAAGACGGATGGATACCAGCAAAAGCCTGAGCTCAAGACGGTACAACATAGCCGCTTATTCTATCCCTTCGCCCCTGACTTATCCACACCGAACAACCACTGCCGCCGACTTTTCACCGCATCCAAAAGTGCCCCATGAGCCACCATAAAGTCGCCCTGCCAGCGTAAGACCTTGTAAATAGGCACCTCTGAGCCCTGTGGAGAAGTCGCCCCCAACCTTGTTGGCAAATGGTGTTGGAATCAGTGGATAAATCTACCTGTGGATATCTAGCTCTTTTATCCACAGCCGCCGCACAGCAACCCAAGGGATCCGCCAACTGCTTGCCCACAGCCTTATACTTGTCTCAAGCCACTGATTTAAAAGCCTATTAGGCACTTACCCACAGAAAAGTGGCTTACCATATACAGTATTTACATTTATCTATTTAAAGATTTGATTTTATTTTGTTTTTACTTGTACATCAGAGCTCAAATCAAATTGACCTGACCGATCTTATTCTCTAGAATTGCCGATCCCTTGAAAGGGCACTCTGCTCTGATGTGAATTACTCAGGTATTTGAAGATGAAAAGAACGTTCCAACCCAGCGTACTGAAGCGCAAGCGCAACCATGGTTTCCGTGCACGTATGGCCACCAAAAACGGTCGTGCGGTTTTGGCCCGTCGTCGTGCCAAAGGCCGTCAGCGCCTGTCAGCATAAGAACCGGCTGCCAGGTGGGTCTCGGCTTCGCTCCTGAATTCAGGTTATTAACGCCTGCTCAGTTCAAGAACGTATTCGATGGAGCCACCTGCAAAGCCTCAGGACCCAGTCTGCTGTTGCTTGCCAGAGAGAACGACCTGGCACACGCAAGACTGGGTCTGGTTATTGCCAAGAAAAATGTCCGACGGGCAGTTGATCGCAACAAGGTCAAGCGTATCGCCCGTGAATCGTTCCGCCAGCATCGCGCTGAGCTGGGCAATCTGGACATTGTCGTGCTGGCCCGCAAGGGCGTAGGCGACCTGGACAATACTGCGCTGCATGACCTCTACCAAGGCATGTGGCGCAGGCTTATCAAGACCGCTACGAAAAATCGCTCACGCACTTCTGGACCACCGTCATCCCATGCGTAGTCTCGCGCTCGGACTGATCAAGGTTTACCGCTACGCTATCAGTCCACTGATGGCCAGCCATTGCCGTTTCTATCCCTCCTGTTCCTGCTACGCCCAGGAAGCCATTGAAGAACATGGCTTGCTCAAGGGTGCGGCATTGAGTGCCCGGCGCCTGGGGCGCTGTCACCCGTGGAATCCAGGCGGGTATGATCCTGTACCCCCTTCTGACAACCGATCTTCCCAGATGGCCAACAAACCATGAACATGCAACGAAATATCCTCATAGCTGCCTTGCTCGTGATTACCTATCTCATGGTGTTGCAGTGGAACAAGGATTTCATGCAGCAGGACTTGCCGCCTGTTGCTGAAACCAGTGTTGCGCCGGCCGGCAATTCCGATCTGCCAACCGAAACTGCACCTCTGGCCAACGGGGACAACAGCGATGTGCCCCAGCCGATTGATGCCAACGGCGATGCGAGCATCAGCGCTGCAGACCTACCAGCCAAGCAGAATGACAATCTGATTCAGGTAGCCACCGACAGCCTGAACGTAACCATCAACCCGATTGGTGGCGATATCGTCTCGCTGTCGCTGCCCAAGTATCCGGCGCGCAAGGATAGACCCGACCTGCCGTTCCAGTTGATGGAGCAATCGAGCAACCGCCTGTACGTCGCCCAGAGCGGGCTGACCGGTCGCCAGGGTCCGGACAGCAGCCAAGGCCGTGCCCGCTACACTAGCGCGCAGAGCAGCTATCAGTTGAGCGAAGGGCAGGACAGCCTGACTGTTGACCTGAAAACCAGCAACAACGGCGTCAACTTCATCAAGCGTTACACCTTCACCCGTGATTCTTACCTGGTGGAAGTAGATTACCTGATCGACAACCAGAGCAGCGAAGCCTGGTCCGGCAGCGCCTTTGGCCAGCTCAAACGTGACGACAGCGGAGACCCCTCCAGCTCAACCGCCACCGGCATGGCGACCTTCCTCGGCGCGGCCTACTGGAGCGCTGACAGCTCCTACACCAAGATGAAGATGGGCGAGCTGGATGACGAGAAGCTGAATGAAAAGGTCAACGGCGGCTGGATTGCCTGGCTACAGCACTATTTCGTTACCGCCTGGGTACCCGATGCCAACACCCAGCATACCTTCAGCACCCTGAAGGACAGCAACGGCAACTACATCGTGCGCTTCACCAGCCCTTCGGTCAGCGTAGCGCCTGGTGAGCAGTCCAGCATCAAAACCCAGTTCTACGCCGGCCCAAAAATTCAGGACGATCTCAAGGCAATCTCGCCCGGCCTGGATTTGACCATCGATTACGGTTTCCTGTGGTGGATTGCGCAGCCACTGTTCGTAGTGCTGAGCTTTATCTACAGCTTTGTTGGCAACTGGGGCTGGAGCATCATCCTGCTGACCTGTCTGATCAAGCTGATCTTCTTCCCGCTGTCGGCCACCAGCTACCGCTCCATGGCCAACATGCGCCGTGTGGCTCCCAAGCTGCAAGCGCTGCGTGAGCAGCACGGCGATGACCGTCAGAAAATGTCGCAGGGCATGATGGAGCTGTACAAGAAAGAGAAGATCAATCCACTCGGTGGCTGTCTGCCGATTCTGGTACAGATGCCGGTGTTTATCTCCTTGTACTGGGTACTGATGGAAAGCGTCGAGATTCGCCAGGCTGAATGGCTGGGCTGGATCACCGACCTGTCGCTGAAAGACCCCTACTTCATTCTGCCGATCATCATGGGCGCGACCATGTTCCTGCAGCAGCAGTTGAACCCGACGCCGCCCGACCCGATGCAGGCCAAGGTGATGAAGATGCTGCCGATTGTCTTCACCTTCTTCTTCCTCTGGTTCCCGGCGGGTCTGGTGCTGTACTGGGTAGTCAACAACTGCCTGTCCATCGCGCAACAGTGGTACATTACTCGCCAGATCGAGAAGGGCGCAGCCGCCAAGAGCTGATCGCCCTCGGGCGATAACAGACCCAGTCAAACGCCCCGTTTTCGGGGCGTTTTGCTTTCTGCCTGCTATCCCAGCCTATTGCCAGGAGCCACCATGAATCAGCCCTACCACGCCGACACCATAGCCGCGCTGGCCACTGCACCGGGGCAGGGTGGCGTCGGTATTATTCGGGTCTCCGGGCCGGCGGCGCTGAGCATCGCCAAGCAGATTGCCCGCCGCGAACCGCAGCCACGGCATGCGCATTACGGGCCATTCTGGTCTGGCGAGCAGGCGCTGGATCAGGGCCTGACGCTGTTCTTCCCCGGCCCGCATTCCTTTACCGGTGAAGACGTGCTGGAGCTGCAGGGTCATGGCGGCCCGGTAGTGATGGATCTGTTGCTCAAGGCCTGTCTGGCCGCAGGAGCGCGCCAGGCCCGCCCGGGGGAGTTCAGCGAACGCGCGTTTTTGAACGACAAGCTAGACCTGGCCCAGGCCGAGGCCATTGCCGATTTGATCGAGGCCAGCTCCGAGCAGGCTGCGCGCAATGCACTGAACTCCCTGCAAGGCGCGTTCTCCCAACGCGTTAACGCGCTGACCGAATCCCTGATTGCCCTGCGTATCTATGTAGAAGCGGCCATCGACTTCCCTGAGGAAGAGATCGACTTTCTCGCCGATGGCCATGTGCTCTCGCAACTGGAAGCGGTGCAGGCCGAACTGCGCCAGGTGCAGCGTCAGGCCGGGCAGGGCGCCCTGCTGCGCGATGGCATGACCGTGGTGATTGCTGGCCGACCGAATGCCGGCAAATCCAGCCTGCTCAATGCCCTGGCCGGGCGTGACAGCGCCATTGTCACGGATATTGCCGGCACCACGCGGGACATTCTGCGTGAGCATATTCATCTGGATGGCATGCCACTGCACATCATCGATACCGCCGGCCTGCGCGATACCGAGGATCAGGTAGAACGCATTGGAGTAGAGCGGGCCATGGCCGCCATTGCCGAGGCCGACCGCATTCTGTTGATGGTCGATGCCAGCCAGCCAGAAGCCTCAGACCCCGCGCAGCTCTGGCCCGAATTTCTGGCGGTGAAGCCCGATCCGGCCAAGGTCACGTTGATTTACAACAAGGTGGACATCACCGGCGACTCGGTGGGCGTCACCACCGCCACCGACGGCTCGGTCAGCCTGCGGCTGTCAGCGCGCCAGGGCGAAGGCGTCGAGTTGCTGCGTGAACACCTGAAAACCTGCATGGGCTTCGAGCAAACCGGCGAAAGCCTGTTCAGCGCTCGCCGGCGGCATCTGGATGCGCTAGATGAGGCCGCCCGCCAACTGGAGCACGGTTATCAGCAATTGACCCTGATGGGCGCCGGCGAACTGCTGGCCGAAGACCTGCGCATGGCGCAACAGTCACTCGGCAGTATCACCGGTGCATTCAGTGCAGATGACCTGCTGGGGCGGATCTTTTCCAGTTTCTGTATTGGCAAGTAATCCCTGTTAGCTGAACTGGTTGCGGTTGCGATTGAGTAGCCAGACCAACGACAGCATCACCGGGACCTCGACCAAAACGCCGACCACAGTGGCCAAAGCAGCCCCTGAATGCAGGCCAAACAGCGATATTGCCACCGCCACAGCCAGCTCGAAAAAGTTGGAAGTACCAATCAGGCAGGCCGGCGCTGCCACCGAGTGCGGCAGCCGCAGGCCGCGGGCAGCTACGTAGGTAATAAAGAAGATGCCGTAAGTTTGCAGCAGCAGCGGAATGGCAATCAACAGGATAATCAGGGGTTGAGCCAGGATGGTTTCTGCCTGAAAGCCGAATAGCAGCACCACGGTCGCCAGCAGGCCGACGATCGACCACGGTTTGAGCCGAGCCACGAAGGCATCGAGCCGGGCGTGATCCTCAGCGCGGTCCAACCGCCGGCGGGTCAAGGCACCGGCAATCAACGGCAATACCACATAGAGCCCGACTGCCAGCAGCAGGGTTTCCCAAGGCACCTGAATATCGCTGATCCCCAACAGCAGAGCGGTAATGGGGGCAAAGGCAAAGACCATGATCACGTCATTGATCGACACCTGCACCAGGGTGTAGTTGGGGTCACCCTTGGTCAGTTGGCTCCAGATAAACACCATGGCGGTACAGGGCGCTGCGCCCAAAAGAATCATGCCGGCGATGTACTCGGTAGCCGATTGCGGATCGACCCAATCGGCAAACAGCACCCGGAAGAACACCCAGCCGATAACCGCCATGCTGAAGGGTTTGACCAACCAGTTGATCACCAGCGTCAGCATCAAGCCCTTGGGCTTTTTGCCAACGTCTTTCAGCGAGCTGAAATCGATTTGCACCATCATCGGGTAGATCATCAGCCAGATGAGCACCGCCACCACCAGATTGACCTGGGCATACTCAATTGCCGCCAGGCTCGAAAACACACCAGGCGCCAGGCTACCCAGCACAATCCCGGCAACGATGCCCAGCCCCACCCAGAGCGAAAGATAACGTTCAAACAGTCCCATATTCCGGCTTCCTTATAACGAATCCTGGTTAACGCGCTGCATCAACTGCTCGGCGCTTTCAACCCGTTCCGAGTAGCGATCAACCAGATACGCGCTGTGGTCACGTGTCAGCAGGGTAAACTTCACCAACTCCTCAAGCACATCGACTATGCGGTTGTAGTAGGCCGAGGGCTTCATCCGATCCTGCTCGTCAAACTCCATGAAAGCCTTGGCCACTGACGATTGATTGGGAATGGTCAACATGCGCATCCAGCGCCCCAGTATGCGCAGTTGATTGACCGCGTTGAACGACTGTGAACCGCCGCTTACCTGCATTACTGCCAGCGTTTTGCCCTGGGTGGGGCGTACCGCGCCAAGAGACAAGGGAATCCAGTCGATCTGTGCCTTCATGATCCCGGTCATCGCGCCATGGCGTTCGGGTGTGCACCACACCTGACCTTCTGACCACATCACCAGCTCGCGCAGCTCCTGCACCTTTGGGTGCTGCTCGTCTTCGCTATCGGGCAGAGGCAAACCACGGGGGTCAAAAATCTGCACCTCGGCGCCCATATGCAGCAACAACCGTGCGCACTCCTCGATAACCAGACGGCTGAAGGAGCGGCTGCGCAGCGAGCCATACAACAGCAGAAAGCGTGGTTTATGACGGCTGGTCGCTGCGCTGAAGTCGGCACCGGTAGGCGCGCGAAGTTGCTGTTGATCCAGATTCGGTAAACTCAGATCGGTCAGGTTCATGCTTTGGCTCCCAATGCCCGCAAGGCTGGCAGCCATTGCTCGGATTCCAGCTCGGTGAGTGCGGCCAGTTTGTGCACCCGGTCGCTGATGGTCTGCATGCACTGCGCAAACGCGTCAGCTATCTCGGCTTCACTGCCTTGCACGCTACTGGGATCGCTCAGGCCCCAATGTACCTTGGCGGCCTTACCAAACCATACCGGGCAGGATTCACCGGCAGCCGAATCGCACACCGTGATGACCAGGTCGGGCGCGAAATCTTCATGTTCATCCAAGGACTGGCTGCGCAAGTCGTCGCTGACGACGCCCGCCGCAGCAAGATGGCTCAGGGTCAATGGGTGTACCGCTTCTGCCGGCTGACTTCCGGCACTGCGTGCCTCAATGCGGTCCCCGGCGTGATGGCGCGTCAGTGCCTCACACAGGATGCTGCGGCAACGGTTGTGGGTGCAGATATAAAGCACTTTCATGGTGTGGTCTCACAGCAGGATTCTGCAGCGTTCAAATGCAAAGAACATTCGGCCATATACAAGGGGTTGTTGCGTGCGACTGTGGTGAGCACCTCACGGGCCCAGCCGGGTAAGCACGGATTAAGGCGGTAATACACCCAACGTCCGCGGCGCTCATCAACCAGCAGCTCGCATTTGCGCAGCTCGGCCAAATGCCGTGACACCTTTGGCTGGCTAAGCTGCAACGCGGTTTGCAAATCGCAGACACAGAGTTCCTGGGCTTGCTCAACCAACAGCAGAATCTTCAGACGGGTATCGTCTGCCAGGCATTTGAAAAACGTGAGTGGCGCAGTCATGGCGTATTTCCTCTAACATCTGCCTAATCATATATATGAAATTTCAGATATCAAGCCAGAACTGCGTTTTTTTGATGCCGGGTTTTCAGTGGCCCGAGCGTGCTACGGATTGGCGGAGGCGCAACGTACTGACGACAGCGGCTACCGCAGCGAAACTGCCGGCCGCGATAAGCGAGGCGTGGGTGCCATCGTCGCTGAACAGGTTGAATGCCAGGGCCACCAGCGCCGCGCCTGTGGTCTGCCCGACTAAACGCGCGGTACTCAGCATGCCGCTGGCACCGCCACTGCGTTGCAAGGGAGCAGAGGTCAGAATGGTGTGGTTGTTGGGTGACTGAAAGAGCCCAAAGCCGGCGCCACAGATCAGCATCCGCAACATGATCTCCAGATGGCTGGCCTGCTGCGGCAAGGCGGCCAGCAGGAAAAGACCAGTGGCAAAAACCGCCAGACCCACACCGCCAAGCAAGCCGGCGTGCAAACGGTCCAGCAGGCGCCCGGCAATTGGCGCCATGACCATGGTCGCTAGTGGCCAGGGCGTCATCAACAGACCGGTTTCAATCGCACTCAGGCCCAGGGTTTTCTGAAAGTAGAAGGGGATGGAGACCATGGCCATCATCTGCGCCACAAAGGAGCAGACCGAGGTACCGATCGACAGCGAGAAAATCGGTATGCGCAGCAAATCCACCGGCAACAGCGGCAAAGGCTGATCGAGCTGCCGCCGGACAAAAAACCAGCCCACCAGCAGCGCGCCAAGCAACGGAAAAGCGATGCTCCAGCCAGCGTGACCCTGCGCAAATCCAGTCAGGGCCACAAAAAACAAACCAAAGGTTATCGCGTTAAGCAGCGCACTCCACTTATCGAAGCGTTGCTCCCGCGAGCCTTCGTTGGCTGGCAGGAATCGATACCCCATCACCAGGGCAAGCAAGCCGACGGGCACATTGATGGCAAATAACCAGGGCCAATCGGCGACGGCCAATACACCGGCGGCCACCGTGGGGCCCGCGGCGGCCGCTACCGCGACTATCAGGGTATTGATGGCCACGCCACGACCCAGCAAGTGCGAGGGGTAAATCAGCCGCGTCAATGCGCCGTTCACGCTCATCACCGCCGCCGCGCCAAAGCCTTGCAGCATACGCGCTAGGGTCAGGGTCATCAGCGAATCACTCAGCGCACAAAGCACCGACATGCTGGCAAACACGCTGAGTCCGATCAGGTAAACCTTGCGGTAGCTCCACAGATCTCCCAACGACGCCAACGACAGCAGGCTCATGGTGATGACCAGTTGGTAGGCGTTGACGATCCAGATGGAATTGGCCGCGCTGGTGCCCAGGTCGTCGGCGATGGTCGGCAACGCCACGTTGGCAATCATGCCGTCGAGCACCGCCATGGTGACGCCCAGCGCGATGGCGAAGATCGCGCCGAGGCGTTGCGGCATTGGCAGTCCGTCGGCTTGCGGCATACTGAGATGGCCCTTGCGAGAGGTCGCGCACCCAGGGCGCGGTGGAGCATTCAGCCCTGCAACATAGCACAGAATGTGGGCCGGTCTGCGGGCCGACCACCCTCGCAGTAACTGGGACTGCGCAGTTTGTCAGGGCCAGCCAAGTACCTCATGGGTCGGCGCTTCGCGCTGCAGCAGACAACGGCCGTCACGGATAGAGGCCAATACCGGAGACTGGTTCAGCAACACCTCGTAGGGCGTAGTGCCATTGACCACCATGCAGCGTGCCGGCAGACCTGGCGCAATACCGTATTCGGCAATGTTCAAAGCGGCAGCGCCGTTATCGGTTACGATCTCCAGCGCGGTTTCTATGCGCTCGATGCCCAGCATATGGCAGGCGTGCAGGCCTACATCCAGGGTGCGCAGCAGATTGCCATTGCCCATCGGGTACCAGGGATCGCGGATCGAATCTTGACCGAAGCAGACCTTGAGACCCGCATCCAGCAGCTCGGGCACGCGGGTAATACCGCGCGACTTGGGATAACCATCAAAGCGGCCCTGCAGATGAAGGTTCTCGGTGGGCAGGGCGACAAAGCGCAGGTCAGACTTCTGCAACAGGCGGAACAGCTTGCTGCAGTAGGCATTGTTATAGGAATGCATGGCGCAGGTGTGGCTGGCGGTCACCCGGCTGCCGTAATCCCGGCTCAGCGCTTCGGCGGCCAGCACCTCGAGAAAGCGCGAGTTGGGGTCGTCAATTTCATCGCAGTGCACATCCACCAGGCAATCATTCGCCTCGGCCAGTGCCATCAGCAGCTTCACCGATTCCACGCCATAGTCACGGGTGAATTCGAAATGCGGAATGCCGCCGATCACATCGGCGCCCAACTCTACGGCGCGGCGCATCAGGTCCTGCCCACCGGGATAGGAAAGAATACCTTCCTGCGGAAAGGCCACAATCTGCAGGTCAATATGCTCGCGCACCCGCTCGCGTACCTCGACCATGGCCTGCAGTGCCGTGAGATCAGGGTCGGTGACATCCACATGGGTGCGCACGTACTGGATGCCGTGCGTGGCGAACAGCTTCAAGGTTTGCTCGGCGCGCTGGATCACATCCTCTCGACTCAGTGTGGCTTTGCGTTCCGCCCAGCACTCGATGCCCTCGAAGAGCGTACCGCTTCGGTTCCAGCGCGGCTCGCCAGCGGTCATCGCGGCATCCAGATGAATGTGCGGTTCTACAAAGGGCGGCAGTACCAGATTGCCGGCGGCATCCAGCTGCTGCGCTGTGGCACTCAGGCTGTCCTGCTGCAGTTCGATGGTGCTGAAACGGCCATCGCTCAAGTGCAAGGTATGTAGCCCAGGCTGGCCGCTGAGGCGGGCGTTGATGATGGCTTCAGGCTGTTGAATCATGGTGCTGTCTCCAGGCAGGCTGACGCGCTGGGCAACTCGGCCAAAAGCGCGTGCAGCAGAATCAGGGTGTGTTGGTCGGTGGCCTTCTGTGGGTCCAGACCGGTCAGGCGAAAGAGTTTATCGAGTCGGTAGCGCAATGAGTTGCGATGGCAGCCCAGCGCCTTTGCCGCAGCACTGAGATTGCCCTGATGCGCCAACCAGGCGCCCAGGCTATCGAGCAGCGGCAACAACGCGGTTACCGGGCACTGAATAAAGGGTTGCAGAAAATCGGCCACTTCAGCTGGCGAGCCGAGCCGCTGCTGCAACCGCTCAGGCAGGCTACCGGCCAGCAGTTCCTGTTGCCGTGCCTGCTCCTGCTCGCGCTGCACTATGGCACGACTGATGGTCTCGGTAACCTGCACCATGGGCAGGGAGTAGGGTTGCTCCAGCAGCGGCATGGCCAACTGATCGGCCAGACGCAACAGGGCATTTGGCACCTGGCCTATATAGGCATCGCCGGTCAGGATCACCAACCCGGCTACCTCGCTGGCGACGGCTTCATACAGCCGCTCGGTCAGACTGCCCTGGCTGTGATGGCGGCCGATACCGGTGATGAACACCAGCTCACCACCCTTGACCCAAGGACTGAAGGAACGGTTTTCCGCCACATAGGGCCAGCGCACCACACGCTGCGCCCCTGTCAGGCCCGCACGCAACTGCATGGCGCCAAGGCCGGGCAGTTGCGGTATATCGTTACAACGTAGCAGCATGATTCAGAGGCTGCTCAGCGCGCTGGCGCGTCGTGCCTTGACGCCAGCCACCACGGTTTCCAGCAGGGCATAGCTGAAGGCGGCAACCAACACACCGACCACAGGCGCGATCCAGGCCGAGGTGTAGGCCACAAAAGAGCCGATGGCGTAGGCGCTCAAACCAATCAGGTTGAATGCCGGCAGCTGTGTACTGGCCAGATCCGGATAGGTGCCGCGATAACGCACGAAGTAATTGGCCATGATGACCCCGCCCACCGGCGGAATGAAGGTACCCAGCAGAATCAGAAAGGGTATAAGCCACTCGTACATGCCCAGCACCGCCAGCAGGGTGCCGATGGCAGCACCGACCAGGGTCACCGTCTTGCGTCGACGGGTGCGCAGCAAGTTGCAGCCGGCTACCGCGAAGTTGTAGACGGTGTTGTCCTGGGTGGTCCATAGATTAAGAAACAACATCAGAATACCCAGCGTCGCCAATCCCTGCGCCACCATGATGTCAACGATATCGGCCTGCTGATACACCAGCGCACCCAGGGCTCCGACCAGCGTCATCAAGCCATTGCCCAGGAAGAATGCTGCCAAGGTAGCCCATACCGCTGTCTTGCCGGAGCGCGCAAAGCGCGTCCAGTTGGTAGCCTGGGTGCCGCCACTGACAAAGGTACCAAACACCAGGGTAATCGCCGCCGCCATGCTCAAGTCGCTGGTCGGCGCGATGCTGGTCAGGCCAGCCAGGCCACCGGCATCGGACGCGGCAATAAACATGCTGACGGCAATCAGCACAATCATCGCCGGCACGGCCACGCTCGACAGCAACTCCAGGCCCCGATAGCCAATAAAGGCGGTGACACAAAAGCCAAAGCCAAAGAGCACCATCAACGGCAGGGTGGCCCCTTCCGGCAAACCGGTCATTTTTACCAGCAGCAGCGCCATGGTCGCCGTACCCCAGGCGTACCAGCCAATCTGGGTAAAACCGAGAATAAAATCCGACAGCTTGCTGCCAATCTCACCAAAGGCATACCGGCTCATCAGCGCCGTATTCAAGCCCGAACGCGCCGCGATATAACCCAGCACCGCGGCATAAACACCCAACAACAGATTACCAATCAACAATACCCACATCAGGGTAGCGAAATCGAAGGCCGTGCCGACAGTGCCGCCGGCCCACATGGTGGCGGTAAAGAAGGTAAACCCAAGTAGCACCAGGCCCATGGACCAAAGGCTTTTTCTGGCTGATTCGGGTACTGGGCTAAGCGGGTAATCCTGCTCCTGCGCAGTGCTGGTGGTATCTGTCATGGTGGCGCTCTCCTGTCATGGCATGCGTTTGCAGCCCAGCGCTAGTGCGCATGCGGCCGCCGGTTCAGTGAATCGAAGCGGATTTTGCAATGCCTGTGCCACACGGCGGGTTTTCTCTTCTTGGCAAACAGCGGCAGCCCACATCTTTGTGCATATTGCACATATCATCCAGTCGTGTGCGCCAATTTGAGGCCGTTGCCTGCTAGCAGAGCGCCGTGATGTGCTACCTGCGCACCACTCAAACAGCAATTAAGTGATGAATTTCACGCCAATCAACACGATGAGCCCTGTGGAAAACCCCGCCTAAGCCAGGTCCATAACCCTGTGGGTAAGCTGCGGCGAAACCCACCTGTGGATAACAGACCTACTTATACACAGGAACAGAACCCTACTACCCACCCCTGCAGTACCGCTTCCTAACAGGCTTATGCTTCTCGCAATGCTATGATCAATAAAGAGTTTTTTGGCTTACCCACAGAAAAACGGCTACTCATTAGTAGTAACTACATTAAGCTTTATATAATTCTTTTTCTTTTATTCTATTTCTGTATTCCTGTTCGACCTCCAGCAAAAGGCCTGTACAAAAAATGCTCAGTAGCAGCTGCATTTTTTTCTCCCTGAGCCTATAATCAGCCCCTTTTTCCGACGCCAGGCAAAACCTGAGCAACGAGGTGTTACGTGGATTTTCCGAGTCGCTTTGACGTCATCGTGGTCGGCGGTGGCCATGCCGGTACCGAAGCTGCCCTGGCCGCTGCGCGTATGGGCGTTAAAACCCTGCTGCTGAGCCATAACGTCGAAACGCTGGGTCAGATGAGTTGCAACCCCGCCATTGGCGGCATTGGCAAGAGCCATCTGGTCAAGGAAATCGACGCCCTTGGTGGCGCCATGGCGATAGCGACCGACAAGGCCGGCATCCAGTTTCGTGTGCTCAACAGCCGCAAGGGCCCGGCGGTACGCGCCACCCGGGCGCAGGCTGACCGCGTGCTGTACAAAGCGGCTATTCGCGAGATTCTGGAGAACCAGCCCAATCTGTGGATTTTCCAGCAGGCCTGCGACGACCTGATCGTTGAACAGGGCGAAGCCAAAGGCGTAGTGACCCAGATGGGCCTGCGTTTTCTCGCCGACAACGTGGTACTGACCACGGGGACCTTTCTCGGTGGCCTGATTCACATCGGGCTGGACAACTACTCCGGTGGTCGCGCCGGTGATCCGCCGGCCATCGCCCTGGCCAAACGCCTGCGCGAGTTGCCGCTGCGCGTTGATCGCCTGAAAACCGGGACGCCGCCGCGCATCGATGGCCGTAGTGTGGATTTCAGCAAGATGACCGCGCAGCCCGGTGATACGCCGATCCCGGTCATGTCGTTCATGGGTAACGCGCAACAGCATCCGGCCCAGGTGAACTGCTGGATTACCTACACCAACGAGCGTACCCACGAGATCATCCGCAACAACCTGGATCGCTCGCCGATGTACACCGGCGTGATCGAAGGGGTGGGCCCACGCTATTGCCCGTCGATCGAAGACAAGATTCATCGCTTTGCCGACAAGAACCAGCATCAGGTATTCATCGAGCCGGAAGGCCTGACTACCCACGAGCTGTATCCCAACGGTATTTCCACCTCGCTGCCATTCGACGTTCAGCTACAGATCGTGCAGTCGATTGTCGGTATGGAAAACGCGCATATCCTGCGGCCTGGTTACGCCATCGAATACGATTATTTCAACCCGCAGGATCTGAAGTACTCGCTGGAAACCAAGGTGATTGGCGGGTTGTTCTTTGCCGGCCAGATCAACGGTACCACCGGCTACGAAGAGGCCGCGGCGCAGGGCTTGTTGGCCGGTCTGAACGCTGCGCGTCGCGCCCAGGGTCAGGAAGCCTGGTGCCCACGTCGTGATGAGGCCTACATCGGCGTGCTGGTGGATGACCTGATCACCATGGGTACCCGCGAGCCCTATCGCATGTTCACCTCACGCGCCGAGTACCGCTTGGTGCTGCGTGAAGACAACGCCGATCTGCGCCTGACCCCCAAGGGCCGCGAACTGGGCCTGGTCGACGATGCCCGCTGGGCGGTGTTCAATACCAAGCGCGAGGCCATCGAGCAGGAAACCCAGCGCCTGCGCAGTACCTGGGTGCAGCCGGCCAGTGACATCGGCAAGGCCTACAGCGCGCGTTACAACACGCCACTCACCCACGAGTACAACCTGCTCGACCTGCTGCGCCGCCCGGAAGTGGACTATCAGGCGTTGACCGAACTGACCGGTGCCGTGGAGATTCCGCTGGATGCCGCCGAACAGGTCGAGATTCATACCAAGTACGCCGGTTACATCGAGCGTCAGCAGGAAGAAATCGACCGTCTGCGCCAACACGAGCAGACCGCTCTGCCGCTGGATCTGGATTACAGCGCGCTCAACGGCCTGTCCAACGAAATTCGCCACAAACTGGCGGATGTGCGCCCGCAAACACTCGGCCAGGCTTCGCGGATTCCCGGTGTGACGCCGGCGGCCGTCAGCCTGCTGCTGATTCATCTGAAAAAACGCAATGCCCTGGGTGGCAGCAAACTGGCCCAGGAGGCATAACATCGATGGCGGACCACGCAGCACAACTGGCCAGCGGTGCCAGTCAGTTGGGGATCGATCTGCAACCGCAGCAAAGCGACAAGCTGCTCGCCTACCTTGGCCTGTTGAACAAGTGGAACAAGGCCTACAACCTGACCGCCGTGCGTGACCCGGATGAGATGGTCAGCCGGCATCTGCTCGACAGCCTGAGCATACTGCCCTTCGTGCAGGGCGAAACCTGGCTGGACGTTGGCAGCGGCGGCGGCATGCCCGGGGTGATTCTGGCCATCATGTGCCCTGACCAGCATTTCAGCCTGCTCGACAGCAATGGCAAGAAAACCCGCTTTCTGACCCAGGTCAAGCTGGAGCTGGGGCTGGATAATCTGCAGGTATTCAATTGCCGGGTAGAAGCACTCGAAGTCGATAAACCCTTTACCGGCATCACCTCGCGTGCCTTCAGCGCGCTCGGCGACTTCGTCGACAAGACCCGCCAGCTGGGTAATGCAGAAACTCGCTGGCTGGCGATGAAAGGTGTGTATCCTGAGGACGAGCTGGCGGCAATGCCGGTCGACTTCACGCTGGAGCGTAGTGCAGAATTGTCGGTCCCCGGTTGCGTCGGCCACCGGCATCTGCTGATACTGCGTCGCACGGATCAGGGTTAATCGTAAAGGAGGTCAATGTGGGCAAGGTTTTGGCAGTGGCCAACCAGAAAGGCGGTGTGGGTAAAACCACCACCACCATCAATCTTGCCGCCTCCCTGGCTGCGACCAAGCGCAAGGTACTGCTGATCGACCTCGACCCGCAGGGTAACGCCACCATGGGCAGTGGCATCAACAAAGCTGATCTGGACAATTCGGTATACGAACTGCTGACCGGGCGCTGCGAATTCGATCAGGCATTACAGCGCTCCGAGCATGGCGGCTATGATCTGCTGCCCGCCAATGGCGATCTGACCGCCGCCGAAGTTGAATTGATGAACATCAAGATGAAGGAAAGCCGGCTGCGCTACGCCTTGGTCAAGGCGCGTACCCAGTACGATTTCATCCTCATCGACTGCCCGCCGTCGCTCAATATGCTGACGGTCAATGGCCTGGTCGCCGCCGATGGTGTGATCATTCCCATGCAATGCGAGTACTACGCACTCGAAGGCCTGTCGGCACTGGTCAACACCATCAGCCGCATCGCATCGGTGCTCAACCCCGCGCTGCAGATCGAGGGGCTGTTGCGCACCATGTACGATCCGCGCAATAGCCTGACGCTGGATGTATCCGCGCAGCTCACCGCGCATTTTGGCGACAAGCTCTATCAAACCGTAATTCCGCGCAATGTGCGTCTGGCCGAAGCCCCCAGTTTTGGTATGCCGGCATTGGCCTACGACAAGCAGTCGCGCGGCGCAGTCGCCTATCTGGCGCTGGCCGGGGAAGTAGTGCGACGTACTCGACAGGCAGCCAAAGCGGCCGCCGTGACAGATTTGAACGAATAACCAACAAGGACAATACCGGCATGGCGGGCAAGAAACGCGGCTTGGGACGAGGACTGGATGCGCTGCTCGGGCAGGGCAACACCACCGACGGTGCGAGCAACAACCAGGATCAGCAACTCAAGGAACTGCCGGTCGACCTGATTCAGCGCGGCAAGTATCAGCCCCGCCGTGACATGGACCCGCAGGCATTGGAAGAGTTGGCGGAGTCGATCCGCGCCCAGGGCGTGATGCAGCCGATTGTCGTGCGTGCCATTGCGGACGAACGCTACGAGATCATTGCCGGTGAGCGTCGCTGGCGCGCCACCCAACTGGCCGGACTGGATACCATACCCACGGTCATTCGTGATGTGCCCGATGAAGCCGCCATCGCCATGGCGCTGATCGAAAACATCCAGCGCGAAGATCTCAATCCGATCGAAGAAGCCATTGCCCTGCAGCGGCTGCAACAGGAGTTCGAACTCACCCAGCAGCAGGTCGCTGACGCGGTGGGCAAAAGTCGCGTCAGTATCACCAACCTGCTGCGCCTGACCAGTTTGCCCGACGATGTCAAAACCATGCTCGAACGCGGCGACCTGGAAATGGGCCATGCACGCGCGCTACTGGGCCTGCCCGCCGAACAACAGACCGCTGCCGCCCGCCAGGTGGTGGCCAAAGGGCTGACCGTTCGTCAGACCGAGGCACTGGTGCGCCAATGGCTCAACCCCCGTCGTGATCCCGGCCAACAGCGTCTCAATCCCGACGTCGAGCGTCTGCAACAGGACCTTGGCGAACGTTTGGGTGCCGAGGTCAAACTGCAACACGGTGCCAAGGGCAAAGGGAAACTGGTGATCAGTTACAGCTCACTGGATGAGCTCGATGGCATTCTTGGGCATATCCGCTAAGCTCCCCTGATCCTTTGCTGTCGTCCCAAGGCCTTGCCTTGGGTCAATAATTATTACAAAACATGACCGTAAAATGAGGGTATTCCAGCCTCGACCACAAGATGTAGTGGCCGGACGGCAAGCACAACCAAGTGAACGCAAACTCCCGCGAACTTCAGTCATCATGCGCCTTCGCGGGGGGGAGAGCGGCCAGCGTTTTGTTGATTCAGGGCAGGCGAACACATATAATCACCGGCGCTTTACGGGTAGTCCGGTAATTCGATACAGACACGCAGCGTCCGGCGGGATGATCAGAGCAGTTATGACGACAATGAAGACCAATGCCATTCGTCGTCCCCCGCTAGGCAAATGGTTTGCGTTCCAGGCTGGCGTAATTCTTTTAATGGGGCTGGTTTTCTGGATTAAAAGCCCCGTGGCGGCCTATTCCGCCCTGCTGGGAGGCATCATTTTCTTCCTCCCCAATGTGTATTTTGCGCTGAAGGCTTTTCGCTACAGCGGTGCGCGTGCTGCGAAGCAGATAATGGGATCATTTTACAAGGGTGAGACAGGCAAGCTCATTCTTTGCGCCATCCTCTTTGCGGTGGTGTTCAAAAGTATTAAGCCGTTAGACGTATCGGCACTGTTTCTAACATTTGCGATCATGCTGGTTACCAACTGGCTAACACCGGTAGTTTTCGGTGGTAAAGCGCAGCAAAGCTAAAGGACCTGAGAGAACGATATGGCAGGCACCGCATCAGAGTACATCAAGCACCACCTCCAGAATCTGACCTACGGGAAGCTCCCGGCTGGCTATGAGCGTGCCGACGGCAGCGTTCTGGAAAATGCCACCTGGACTATTGCCCACGGTGGTCAGGAAGCATCCGACATGGGCTTTATGGCGATCCATCTGGATACCATGGGCTGGTCCATTTTCCTCGGCGGCCTGTTCCTCTTCCTGTTCCGCATGGCGGCCAAGAAAGCCACCTCAGACACCCCCGGTGGTCTGCAGAACTTCGTTGAAATGATGGTCGAGTTCGTCGATCAGAGCGTCAAGGAAACCTTCCACGGCCGTAACAAGGTCATCGCACCCCTGGCACTGACTATTTTCTGCTGGGTATTCCTGATGAACCTCATGGATCTGGTGCCGGTAGACTTCCTGCCGCAACTGTTCCACTTGGCCGGCGTTGAATACATGAAGGTCGTGCCGACCACTGACGTGAACGCCACTCTGGGCATGTCGCTGTCGGTCTTCGCACTGATCATTTTCTACAGCATCAAGGTGAAAGGCGTTGGTGGCTTCCTCGGCGAGCTGACCCTGCACCCGTTCTCTTCCAGCAACATCTTCCTCAAGGTGCTGCTGATCCCGGTCAACCTGTTGCTCGAAGGCGTCAGCCTGCTGGCCAAGCCAGTCTCTCTCGCGCTGCGACTGTTCGGTAACCTGTACGCCGGTGAGCTGATCTTCATCCTGATCGCCCTGTTGCCCTTCTGGGCACAGTGGGCACTCTCCGTGCCATGGGCTATCTTCCACATTCTGATTATCACGTTGCAGGCGTTCATCTTCATGATGCTGACCATCGTGTATCTGAGTATGGCGCACGAAGACGGCCACTGAGTTGGCGCAAACGAACGATTTAGTTTTTACCGAAAACCCACAACTTGAAATTAACTGAAACTGGGAGCTTTAAATGGAAACTGTAGTTGGAATGACCGCGATTGCCGTAGCACTGCTGATTGGCCTGGGCGCACTGGGTACCGCTATCGGCTTTGGTATCCTGGGTGGCAAATTCCTGGAAGGCGCTGCGCGTCAGCCAGAAATGATCCCCATGCTGCAGGTCAAAATGTTCATCGTCGCTGGTCTGCTTGACGCCGTAACCATGATCGGTGTTGGTATCGCTCTGTTCTTCACCTTTGCCAACCCCTTCATTGCCCAAGTTGCTTAAGGTGCTCGCCGGCAACGGCGGCTCCGACTTGAAGGTATTGAATACGATAGGCAAGAGGTGAAGACGTGAACATTAATTTGACGATACTGGGTCAAGCTATCGCGTTCTTCATCTTCGTGGTGTTCTGCATGAAGTATGTATGGCCTCCGGTCATCACTGCTCTGCAGGAACGCCAGAAGAAGATCGCGGATGGTCTTGCAGCCTCTGATCGGGCGGCCAAGGATCTGGAGCTGACGCAAGAAAAGTCGGCCCAGGAACTGCGTCACGCCAAAGAGCAGGCAGCAGCACTGATTGAGCAGGCCAACAAGCGTGCCAACCAGATTGTTGAAGCCTCCAAAGAGGATGCTCGCAAGGAAGGTCAGAAGATTCTGGCGCAGGCTCAGGCAGAAATCGAGCAACAGCGGGTCAAGGCCAGAGATGCTCTGCGCACTGAAATCGCTGCTATCGCTGTCGCCGGTGCCGAGAAGATTCTGGAAACTTCTGTCGATGCTGACAAGCACGGCGACATGCTGAACAAGCTGGTAGCCGAACTCTAAGCGAGGTCATCATGGCAGAACTGATTACGCTGGCCCGTCCCTACGCCAAAGCGGCATTTGAGCGGGCAAAAGCCCAACAAGCGCTGGCAGAGTGGGATGAGTTGCTGACGGCCGCCGGTCAAGTGGTGGCTGATGCAGCAACTCGACAGCTGCTGACCAATCCGGGTATTGCGGAACAGAAGAAGGCGGAGTTCATCCTCGAGTGCACCGGTAAAACGGCCAGCGAGGAACAACGCAACTTTCTGATGATTCTGGCGGAAAACCGCAGGCTCGCCCTGTTTCCCGAGATTGCAACGCTTTTCAACAGCTTCCGAGCTGATCTTGAGCGCACCATCGACATCAATGTGAGCTCGCCGTTTGAGCTGACTGAAGAACAGCAGCAGAAGCTCGCCCAGGCACTGTCAAAGAAACTCGATCGCAATGTACAGATCGAGACGACACTGGACACATCATTGATTGGTGGATTGGTTGTTCGCACCGGCGACTTGGTTATCGACGCCTCTGTACGCGGAAAGCTGACCAAACTGGCCGAGTCATTGGGCTCCTGATTTCAGCATAAGGTTTTGAGGATAAAGGCATGCAACAACTGAATCCATCAGAGATCAGTGACATCATCAAGAAGCGGATCGAGCAGCTCGATATCTCTTCTCAGGCACGTAACGAAGGTACGATTCTTTCCGTATCTGACGGTATTGTGCGGATTCACGGTCTCGCCGATGTTATGTACGGGGAAATGCTTGAATTCCCTGAAGGCGTTTACGGTATGGCACTTAACCTGGAGCAGGACTCCGTAGGTGCCGTGATTCTGGGTGATTACCTGAATCTGGCCGAAGGTATGACCGTCAAGTGTACTGGTCGCATCCTGGAAGTACCGGTTGGTCCGGAACTGCTGGGCCGGGTGGTCAACACCTTGGGCGCGCCAATTGACGGCAAGGGCGAAATCAACGCCAAGGCCACCGACGCAGTCGAGAAGGTTGCCCCAGGTGTGATCTGGCGTAAGTCCGTTGACCAACCGATCCAGACTGGTTACAAGGCGGTTGACGCCATGGTACCGGTAGGTCGTGGTCAGCGTGAGCTGATCATTGGTGACCGTCAGACTGGTAAAACCGCCATGGCGGTTGATGCGATCATCAACCAGAAAGGCTCCGGCGTTAAGTGTGTGTACGTTGCTGTAGGTCAGAAGCAGTCGACCATCGCCAACGTGGTACGCAAGCTGGAAGAGCACGATGCCATGGCGCACACCATCATCGTCGCCGCTTCTGCTTCCGATCCGGCTTCCCTGCAGTTCCTGGCTCCTTACGCTGGCTGCACCATGGGTGAGTACTTCCGTGATCGCGGCGAAGACGCTCTGATCATTTATGACGATCTGTCCAAGCAGGCTGTTGCCTACCGTCAGATCTCCCTGCTGCTGCGTCGTCCGCCGGGTCGTGAAGCCTACCCCGGTGACGTGTTCTATCTCCACAGCCGTCTGCTGGAGCGCGCTTCCCGCGTTTCTGAAGAATGGGTCGAGAAGTACACCAATGGCGCCGTAACTGGCAAGACAGGTTCCCTGACGGCTCTGCCGATCATCGAAACCCAAGCCGGTGACGTATCTGCTTTCGTACCGACCAACGTGATCTCGATCACAGACGGTCAGATCTTCCTGGAATCCAACCTGTTCAACTCCGGCGTTCGTCCGGCGGTTAACGCGGGTGTATCGGTATCCCGGGTAGGTGGTGCAGCGCAGACCAAGATCATCAAGAAGCTGTCCGGTGGTATTCGTACCGCACTGGCTCAGTTCCGCGAACTGGCGGCTTTCGCCCAGTTTGCTTCTGATCTGGACGAAGCGACCCGCAAGCAGCTTGAGCACGGTCAGCGTGTTACCGAACTGATGAAGCAAGACCAGTATGCGCCCATGTCTGTTGCCGAAATGGGCATCAGCCTGTTCGCTGCCGAGAAGGGCTTCCTGACCGATGTCGAGCAGTCCAAGATCGGTGCTTTCGAGAAAGCCATGATCGCCTACTTCAAGTCTGAGCACGCAGCACTGCTTGCCAAGATCAACGAGAAGGGCGATTACAACGACGAGATCGAAGCCGGCATCAAGTCTGGCATCGAGAAGTTCAAGGCAACCCAGAGCTGGTAAGCCGAAGGCGGGATGTAGCGATGCTGCATCCCGCATCGTGCGATCCGGCCAAGGGCAAACCTGGAAAGGTGTGACATGGCAGGCGCAAAAGAGATTCGCGGTAAAATCGCGAGCATTAAAAGTACGCAAAAGATCACCAGCGCCATGGAAAAGGTGGCGGTCAGCAAAATGCGCAAGGCACAACAGCGCATGGCAGCCAGCCGCCCCTACGCTGAGCGTATCCAGCAGGTGATTGGCCATCTGGCCAACGCCAACCCGGAGTATCGCCACCCGTTCATGCAAGAGCGTGAAGTCAAGCGGGTGGGTTACATCGTGGTCAGCACGGATCGTGGTCTGGCGGGTGGCTTGAACACTAACCTGTTCAAGGCCCTGGTCAACAGCATGAAAGAGTGGCGTGACCGCAACGTTGAAACCGAGCTGTGTGTGATCGGTAGCAAGGGCGCTTCCTTCTTTCGCAGCTACGGCGGAAACGTTGTCGCGGCCATCAGCAACCTGGGCGAAAAGCCCGCGTTGAATGATCTGATCGGCAGCGTCAAGGTGATGCTTGATGGCTATAACGAAGGTCGCATCGACCGTCTGTACCTGGTCTCCAACGGCTTCGTCAACACGATGGTTCAGCAACCCAAGGTGGAACAGATGATTCCGCTGGTGCCCTCCGATGACGAGGAAGCACAAAAGGGTACCTGGGACTATCTGTACGAGCCCGATGCCCGGGAACTGCTGGACGGCCTGCTGGTTCGCTATATCGAATCCCAGGTATACCAGGCAGTGGTCGAAAACAACGCCTGTGAGCAAGCCGCGCGGATGATCGCAATGAAGAACGCGACCGATAACGCCGGTGAGATCATCGACAGTCTGCAGCTTATCTACAACAAAGCTCGTCAGGCAGCGATCACTCAGGAAATTTCGGAAATCGTCGGCGGCGCCGCCGCGGTTTAACGGTAACGGTTTCAACCATTTAGAGGAACCAACAAATGAGTAGCGGACGTATCGTTCAAATCATCGGCGCCGTCATCGACGTGGAATTCCCACGCGAAGACGTGCCGAAGGTGTATGACGCGCTGCAGGTGACTGACAAGGGCCTGACCCTGGAAGTCCAGCAGCAACTGGGTGATGGCATCGTACGTACCATCGCCATGGGTACCACCGAAGGTGTCAAGCGCGGTCTGACCGTAGCCAACACCGGTGCCAACATTTCCGTGCCGGTCGGGATCAAGACCCTGGGCCGTATCATGGACGTGCTGGGCAACCCGATTGACGAAGCTGGCCCGATCGGCGAAGAAGAGCGCTGGGGTATTCACCGCCCTGCGCCAAGCTACGACGAGCAGGCAGGTTCCAACGAGCTGCTGGAAACCGGCATCAAGGTTATCGACCTGATCTGCCCGTTTGCCAAGGGCGGTAAGGTTGGTCTGTTCGGTGGCGCCGGTGTGGGCAAGACCGTAAACATGATGGAGCTGATCCGTAACATCGCCATCGAGCACAGCGGTTATTCCGTTTTTGCCGGTGTAGGTGAGCGTACTCGTGAAGGTAACGACTTCTATCACGAGATGAAGGACTCCAACGTACTGGACAAGGTTGCTCTGGTATACGGCCAGATGAACGAGCCGCCGGGTAACCGTCTGCGCGTAGCACTGACCGGTCTGACCATGGCCGAGAAGTTCCGTGACGAAGGTCGTGACGTACTGTTGTTTATCGACAACATCTACCGTTACACCCTGGCCGGTACCGAAGTATCCGCACTGCTGGGCCGTATGCCTTCTGCAGTAGGTTACCAGCCGACGCTGGCTGAAGAGATGGGCGTTCTGCAGGAACGTATTACTTCTACCAAGACTGGTTCGATCACCTCGATCCAGGCGGTATACGTACCTGCCGATGACTTGACTGACCCCTCGCCAGCTACCACCTTCGCTCACCTTGACGCGACCGTGGTACTGTCCCGTGATATCGCTTCTCTGGGTATCTACCCTGCGGTTGACCCGCTGGATTCCACCTCTCGTCAGCTGGATCCGCTGGTTATCGGTCAAGAGCACTACGACTGTGCCCGTGGCGTCCAGTATGTTCTGCAGCGCTACAAAGAGCTGAAAGACATCATCGCGATTCTGGGTATGGACGAACTGTCCGAAGAAGACAAGCAACTGGTAGCCCGCGCTCGTAAGATCCAGCGCTTCCTGTCGCAGCCGTTCTTCGTTGCCGAAGTCTTCACTGGTGCCCCAGGCAAGTACGTGTCGCTGAAAGACACTATCCGTGCCTTCCAGGGCATCCTCAATGGTGAGTTTGACCACATGCCGGAACAGGCGTTCTACATGGTCGGCACCATCGACGAAGCGATCGAGAAAGCGAAGAAAATGTAATGGGTGCGTCCCCGGAAGGGGACGCAAAACCGAGGCGAAACAATGGCTATGACAGTGCACTGCGATATCGTAAGCGCGGAAGAAGAGCTGTTTTCAGGCCTGGTTGAGCGCGTGATAGCACACGGTAACCTGGGTGATCTGGGCATCATGCCCGGCCACGCACCGCTGCTGACCGATCTCAAGCCGGGTCCCGTTCGGGTTATCAAGCAGGATGGCAGCGAAGAGGTGTTCTACATCTCCGGCGGTTTCCTGGAAGTTCAGCCCAACGTGGTCAAAGTGCTTGCCGACACAGCTCTGCGTGCCGGTGACATTGACGAAGCAGCTGCTCTGGAAGCAAAGAAAGCCGCAGAAGCGGCTCTCAACGAGAAGGGTGCCGAGTTCGATTACGGTTCGGCTTCTGCTCGTCTTGCCGAAGCGGCGGCGCAATTGCGCACCGTGCAGGAACTTCGCAAGAAATACGGTGGACCGGCGAGCAACAATCGCTGAGTTCTCCGGCAATAAAAAAGGCAGCTTCGGCTGCCTTTTTTATTGCGCCAAATACCGCCCCTGCGCACGGCTTGCTGTCTGCACGTAGTGACCAGGGTGCACGCAAGGGCCAAGGGATCGGCAAGCCGCTGCTGCCGTGCAAATCCCGGTAGGCGCAAAATCACTTGACCGGTAATACCCCGGCCCCATCCTGATAACGCTTGCAGCTTGCAGCTTGCAGCTTGCAGCTTGCAGCTTGCAGCTTGCAGCTTGCAGCTTGCAGCTTGCAGCTTGCAGCTTGCAGCTTGCACATTTGTTATCATTCACCGCACGTTTTTACGCCAAACAGGACGTTGTTCATGAATCTGCACGTTGTCATCCTTGCCGCCGGCCAGGGCACTCGCATGCGCTCTTCACTCCCCAAGGTACTGCACCCTGTGGCGGGCAAAGCCATGCTCGGGCATGTGATTGATTGTGCACGGGCGTTGTCGCCGCAGTGTATTCACGTGGTGGTAGGGCACGGTGCCGAGCAGGTACAGAAGGCATTGACTGCCCCGGACCTGAACTGGGTGCTGCAAAGTGAGCAACTGGGCACGGGGCATGCGGTGGCGCAGGCGCTGCCGCATACCGCCGGCGCAGATCAGATTCTGGTGCTGTACGGCGATGTACCGCTGTTGCAAGCAACTACTCTGCAGCAACTCAGCCAGCAGGCCGGTGCGCAGGCACTGGGTTTGCTGACAGTGAACATGCAGGACCCGACGGGCTACGGACGTATTCTGCGGGACGCGGCAGGGCGCGTATTGGCCATCGTAGAGCAAAAGGATGCCAGCGCGGAACAGCTGCTGATTAGTGAGGGCAATACCGGCATCATGGCCCTGCCCGGCAAGCGCGCCGGAGATTGGTTGGGCAGCCTGTCCAACCAGAACGCGCAGGGCGAATATTATCTGACCGATGTGGTTGCCCTGGCGGTGGCCGAGGCTATTCCGGTCGAGGTAGCGCATCCGGCCAGCGAGCAAGAGGTGATGGGCGCTAACAATCGCCAGCAGCTGGCGGTATTGGAGCGTGAATACCAGACCCGGCAAGCGCTGCGCCTGATGGCTGCGGGCGTTACCCTGGCCGATCCGGCACGGGTGGATGTGCGTGGCGACTTGAGCGTCGGCCAGGATATCAGTGTTGATATCAACGTGATCTTTGAAGGGCGGGTGGTCATCGGCGACAACGTGATTATCGAGGCCAACTGCGTGATTCGTGACTCGGTGATCGCCTCAGGGAGCCATATCAAAGCGTTTAGCCACCTGGAGCAGGCCGAGGTAGGGCAGGGCTGCGATGTCGGGCCCTACGCGCGGCTGCGGCCGGGCACCCAACTGGCCGCCGGCGCCAAGATCGGCAACTTCGTAGAAACCAAGAAGGCGATTATTGGCGCTGGGTCCAAGGTCAACCATCTGTCCTACATCGGCGATGCCGAGGTGGGCTGTGAGGTCAATATCGGTGCCGGCACCATTACCTGCAATTACGATGGGGTCAACAAGCACCAGACACGCATTGAAGACGGCGCCTTTATTGGCACCAATACCGCGCTGGTTGCACCGGTTACGGTAGGCGCCCAAGCGACCACCGCAGCCGGCTCGACTATTACCACCGACGTACCGGCTGACAGTCTTGCAGTCAGCCGTGCCCGGCAGCGCAACATCAATGGCTGGAAGCGCCCGCAAAAGGCCTGAGGCGCCGATAGAAAACCCTCTCGCTGCGGATAAATCACATCTATTGAAGGCTGTTCTATATTCAGGAGATGTCTTTGTCCGAGCCGGAGGTGCTTTCACATGCTTGCACAACTGTCTTCCACCCTGGGTTCGTTACAGCTACCACTGCGCATCAGCCTTGCCGGCGGCGGCAGTTTTGATCTGGGCCCCAACCCGCGGGTTACACTGGAAATTCAGGATCCCACGCTGCTGCAGGAACTGACGAGCCCCACCCTGGATAAACTGGGCGAGGCCTTTATCCAGCAGCGCTTGAACATTCGCGGTGCCATCATGGATGTGATCGCGGTGGCAGATAGACTCAGCAAGTCGCTGTTGGGCGACGACCCGGAAAGCGCGCCGCAACGCAGCGCGCATGACAAGCAGACCGACGCTGACGCCATTGCCTACCATTACGACCTCTCTAACGACTTTTATGCGCTCTGGCTGGACCCGGAGATGGTTTATTCCTGCGGTTACTTTCATGCCCCTACAGATTCACTGGCCAAGGCGCAGATCCAGAAGCTGGATCACTTGTGTCGCAAACTGCGGCTCAAGCCAGGGGAGCGCTTGCTCGATGTGGGCTGTGGCTGGGGCGGTCTGGCGCGACACGCGGCGCGAGAATACGGCGTCAGCGTATATGGCATAACCCTTAGCAAGGCGCAGTTGCAACTGGGCCGTGAACGCGTGCAGGCTCAGGGTCTGCATGGCCAGGTGCAACTGGAACTGCAGGACTATCGCGATCTCAAGGGGCAGGGACAATTCGACAAGGTCGTCAGCGTGGGCATGTTCGAGCACGTCGGACACGCCAACCTCAATCGCTATTTCGCCATTCTGCATGATCAGGTCAAGCCCGGCGGGTTGGTGATGAACCACGGCATCACTGCCAAGCATAGCGACGGGCGCCAGGTGGGCCGCGGTGCGGGGCAATTCATTGGCCGCTATGTATTTCCGCATGGCGAACTGCCGCACCTGGCAATGGCGGTCAGCAGCATGAGTGATCAGGGGCTGGAGGTGGTGGATGTGGAAAGCCTGCGCTTGCACTATGCCCGTACGCTGGAACACTGGAGCGCCAACCTGGAAGCGCAGCTGGAACGGGCCAGCCAGTACGTGGATGACCGCGCGCTGAGAATCTGGCGTCTGTATCTGGCCGGATGCGCGTACGGCTTTGCCAGGAACTGGATGAACATCCACCAGATACTGGCGGTCAAGCCCCTGGAAAATGGTCAGCACCATCTGCCCTGGACGCGGGCGGATCTGTATCGATGAGCCACTCTTGATATAGCCTGAGGCCATCAACACTGCTACATTGATAAATGGACTTTCTGTTACTTGTCGGAGCGACTGTGTGTCTTTGATAGCCTTGGTTGAAGAAGACATTCCACTGGGCAAGGCCCTGCCCTGGAATGTCGTGGATGCGGACGGCAAGGTGCTGTTTCCGCACGGTCACGTGATCGACAACAAGCCATTATTGGGTCAATTGCTCAAGCTGGGGCTGTTCCGCTCGGCACCCCAGCAGGAAGCTCCCGCATCGCCAGCCGCGCCGGCGGCCGGTGATGGGCAGATATCCAGCCTGGCACAGGTGCAACTCGCGCCGGGCGATCTGGTGCAGTTGCAGACACTGCACCCGACCCACGCCGAGCGTTATCAGGTACGTATGATCGGCTTTCATGCGCCCGTCAGCCTGCTGGTTACGGCGCCGATGCAACAAGGCAAACTGGTGTTTGTGAAGGAAGGCCAGCAGTTTCTGGTACGCGGCTTTGTTGGCAAGGATGCGGTGGCCTACAAGACGCGCGTGCTGAAATCCAACCTCTCGCCGTTTCCTTACCTGCATTTGGCCTATCCCGACAGTGTGCAGTCGATGCGCATCCGCAGTTCGGCACGGGTGTCGGTCGATCTGGTTACCGCTATTGTCCGCGCTGATGGCAGCCAGGGCTCAGCGCGTATGACCGACATGAGTGTGGGCGGTGCGCGCATGTTGTCGCCCAAGCCGGTTGCGCAGAAGGAAGAACAGATCAAGTTGTCATTCCGCATCAATCCAGCCGGGCTGGATGTGTACCTGACCATCAATGCCAGGGTGCGCGCAGTCAGCAACGATGAAACCCAGCAGGGGCTGATTGCCACCGGGGTGGAGTTTGTCGACATCAGCGAGCAGGACCGCCTTTACTTGACCAACATGGTCTACCAGAACCTGCTCAAGGATAACTTGTGAGCCGCCGGCTTCTCTGGCTGGCTGGCGTACTGCTGGTCTGGCCGCCGCTCGTGGCATTGGCGGCCGAGCAACAGCTCACCCTGGGTAACCAGGTGTTCCGGTTCAGCGTGGCGGCCGACCCGGAAACGCGACGGCAGGGACTGATGGGACAGGTGTTGGCGCCGCAGACCGGCATGTTGTTTGATTTCCCGGCGGGTACACGCCCGGCGATCTGGATGCACAATATGCAGATCAGTCTGGATCTATTGTTTGTCGATGCCAGCGGGCGTATTCAACATGTGTTTGCCGAGGTACCGCCTTGCCAGCAAACGCCCTGCAGCATCTATCAAGCCAGTGAGCCAATGCGCTATGTGCTGGAGGTGCCGGCGGGCACCGCTCAGGCTTTGGGGCTCAAGCCGGGCGACCAGTTGGATGTGAGTCAGCTGCCGCCGTCTGCGCCGGCGCAATGACTAGCGCGCCGCTGGCGCTGATTGCCACACCCCGTTGCTGACCTTCTCACAGTAGGCCTTCAATACCGGCGCATCATCGGCGTCGCTGTAATAGTGAATCGTTTGCTGATAACCGACCCCTTCAGTGCGTGCGCCTGTACAGCTGCCATAGGCGCCTTCCGGACATTCGTCGATCATGCTGATGGAGAACGTCCGGTCGGGTATGTTCGGGTGGCAAAAATTGTTTGAAAACAGTTGCTTGGGGATTGTCATGTTTTGCTGACAGAGACGGATCGGCACTTGCTGATCGGTTGATTCGATCAGGCAGGCTTGAGCCCAGGCAGTAGCGTTGACCAGCATTAGAGCGAGCGCAGGCAGCACGAAAGCGAATCGGGTCATGGAGGGTAGCGTCTTTGAGCGGGCAAGCGCTTACCTTACTGGCTCAGCGTGGCTGCCCGCAAGCCCTGCTCCAGGGCGTTTGCCTGCGTGCTGTCGGTGACGATCAGCTCCACTCGGTTGTCCTCGCGCCATGGGCTGTCTGTCCAGGCAATGGCGGCGCCAGGCAGCAGGTTGAAAGCTCGCCAGCCCTGATCGGTATTGACTATGCCCTTGGCGCGTTGCCAACTGGCGACCTCAAGCCAATGCTGCAGCTTGGCCAGACTGAATTGCTGTTGCGGTGACATGCGCCAGCCCAAGGAGAAGGGTGCCTGCTGCAACTGGTGCGAGAGGCGCCAATGTGCGGGGTTCAGCCAGAGGTCGGGCAGGACGGCGGGAGCTTCAGCCGCCTGCGGCAAGTCGCGGGAAGCGGACTTACCAGGGGATTTCGGGACGGCCTGCCAGTGCAGCTCACCCTGCGTGGTAAACACCACCCTGGCTGTGGCCGGTAGTTGTTGTTGCAGGCGATGTTGGCAGCCCGCGTCAAAGCCTTCGGCCTTGTTGCACAGCAGCAGACCCGCCAGCGGCAGAGCCTGGTGTTGACTGTCGGCCAGCGGCTGTCCAGCGCTCAGGCTGGCCGCGTCCAGCACAATGATCAGCGGCTGCAGCGCCAGTACGCCCTGCCAGGGCGGCTCAGCCAATTGTCTTAACAGAGCAGCAGGGTGGCCCAGGCCAGAGGCTTCGATAAACACGCGGTCGGGTCTGGCCTTGCGCAGAAGTCGGCCCAAGCCGACCTGGAAGGGCAGGCCATTGACGCAGCACAGGCAGCCTCCCGGAATCTCGCTCAGGGTCACGCCCTGGGCAGGGTTGGCGTTGCTGCCCAGCAAGGCCCTATCGAGGCCTACCTGGCCGAACTCGTTGATCAGCAGTGCCCAGCGTTCACCAGCCGGGCGCTGACGCAACAGGCTTTGCAGCAGCGACGTCTTACCCGCGCCCAAGGGGCCGCCAATCAAGTGGGTTGGTATCTGCGTCAGCATGGCAGGCATGCCTGGTTGATCTGCGGTGGTTCCACGTGGAACCTTTGCCTATTGATCATAACCTTTTGATAAACAAGGTTAATGTATGCGGTAAATGGTTGCGCTGCGTGGTGGCTCCGCGTCTGAGCGCGGGGACCCGTCCGGGAACGGGTGGGGCGCCAGCTCCAGGTGCAGCAGCTGTTGGCCGTGCAGGTCGATGTAACCGTCATAGCGATGCTCGCCGGTCACCGTGAACTCGAAGGCATAGCGGCGTACCAGGCCTGGCCGGCCACGCCTGTTACGGGCTAAACGTACGCCCGACAGCGCAATGCTCTCATCCAGCAGTTGAACGTCACTACGTTCACATTCGCGGCGCACCAGCTGCATGGCGCGGTCTCGCAGCCCCAGATTGCGCAACAGCCACCAGCCAATCAGGATGAGCAGCATGAGCAGCGCGACGTGGCCTAGATTGAACACCGTCTAAATCCTCTCTTTTTTCAGTAACGCGATGGTGAGCAGTATGCCATGTATCGGCGTTTCTCGACGCTTACAGGTCGGCTCTCCAGATACGCAGGCAGTTACGCCCGGCCGCCTTGGCGGCATACAACGCCTGATCCGCGTGCTTGAGCAGGCTATCGGCGCTGTCGTCTTCGCGCAGTTCTGCCAGCCCGGTGCTGTAACCCAGATGATAGCGCTGCTGCAGGTACGCGCAGGGCTGCCGACTGACATTCTGATGCAGCCGGTGCAGTACCTGTTGCGCCTCGCTCAGGCTGGTGTGCGGCAACAGCAGGACAAACTCTTCGCCGCCAAAGCGGGCAAAGCCGTCGGTGCTGCGCGCCTGTTGCTGGCACTGGCGGGCAAACTGCAGCAATGCCTGATCGCCCCCCAAGTGGCCCAGACGGTCGTTGAGCTGTTTGAAGTGATCCAGATCCAGCATAGCCAGGCACAGGGGTGTGCCGTGCCGTTTGGCACGCGCCATTTCCTGCACCAATTGTTCGTGGAAGGCGCGCCGATTGAGCACGCCGGTCAATGGGTCGCGGGTGGCCAGTTCCTGCAGCTGGTCTGCCAGCAGACGACTGCGTCCGAGTACGCGTTGGGTGGTCATCAGAGTGCAGCCGACAAAGCCCATGACCAGTGCCGGAATGGCGAAGTTGTAGGGCAACAGATAGCTGAACGATTCATACGGCTGCACATAGGGCTGATCGTGCCACCAGTCGTGATAACCCAGATAGCCGCGCAGCAGGGTGACCAGAGAGTAAATACTGAGGCTTACTCCCACCAGCCACTGCGCCGGACGCGTTTGGCGGTCCTGTCGATTACGCAGCAGCAGCCAGATTGCCTGCGCCGGGAGCAAGCCGGCAATGCTGGAGTACACGCCCATGAGAAAGTCGGAATTGCCGTCAAACAGCCAGTAGTGGGTATTCACCAGTGCCATGCAGCCGGCACTGGCCGGGACTGTCCACCAGGGTAGCGGCCGGCCCATGAAACGGAAAATACCCAATAAAAACAAGGCCTCGCCGGCCAGCTGTGCGGCATTGCCGAGTACGTTGAGCACGGGGTTATGGGTAATGATAAAGCCGATAAACAGGCCGATACCGGCAATCAGCGACCAGCTGCCGGCCATCCAGAGGCCCGGGCCCTGTTCGCCGGGGGCCATGAAGCGCAATGCCGTGGCACTGACCGCAATGGCCAGTAGCAGGCAAATGCCGAGCAACATCGGGGAAAAGTACAGCACACCCATAGGTCAGGCCAGCGTCCGTTTGGCGTTTGACCGGGAGTATATAACCGAAAACCTAGGAAGTGGTTACAGCTCAGCTATCGGCGTGGGCCGGTTGTACGTCCAGAACGCGAATGCAGCTGGGGCTGGGGTAGTGCCAGCGCACGTTCAGATCCCAGAAGCACACGCCGTACTCGCGGCTGGGCTCGGGCTGCTGGTAAGCCGGCTTGGGGTCCTGTGCCAGGCACTGCTCGATTAGGGCAACCAGGTCGCTGTGCAGGCGCTCGGCGTGCTGGCGGGCCTGTTGCAGCGCGGCCTCGGACCACTCGACCTTGATCGGCGGTGGTGGTGCGGGTGCCAGCGCGTTGCGCGCCTCGGGCAGGCTGTCGGCATAAGGCACGTAGGGTTTGATATCCAGTATCGGCGTGCCATCGAGCAGGTCTATGCCGGATAACAACAGCTTGCCGTCGACTATGCCTTCGAGCTTGACCACCGATTGACCCAGCGGATTGGGGCGATGGGTGGCGCGGCTGGCGAACACGCCAATACGGCGGTTGCCGCCCAGCCGCGGCGGCCTGACACGCAGGTGCTTTGGGCCGCTGTCGGCGGCATGGAACACGAACAGCAGCCACAGGTGGCTGACCTGCTCAAGACCTTCCAGCGCCTCGGGTTGATTGTAGGGGGCGAACAGTTCAAGCGTGGCGGTGGCGGCAGGCGCCAGTAGCGGTTGTCGGGGAATGGCGAACTTTTCGCTGAAGCACGAGTGCAGTACACCAATGGGCGCGAAGCTGTAGCTCACCTCAGACCCCGGGCAGCGGCGGGATGGCATCCGGCCGGTCAGCGGTAACCAGATGGCTGCAGTCGTCAACGTCGATGATCTGCAGGTTCTCGGCTTGCTGCGCGCTGGCGCGCATGGCCGCAACCTGTAGCACCCGGTCCTTGGTCGGGACCAGGATGGCGCCGTACTTCACGTGCTGGTAGATATCGCTGCCGGTGGTGTCCATCCACTTTGCCAGGTCATTCATGTTGGTCACAAAGGTATGGCCGAACCGCGGGTTGAACGGCAGTGCCATGATCAGCTCGCGCTTGCGCGGGTTGTCCAGTGGCCCGAAGATCATCGCGCTGGCCGGGCTGATCGGTTGTTGCTGCCAGGCAAACAGATAGAAGGGCGCAAACCAGCGTGCCAGCGGCGGTACCGGTTTGTAGGGTTTGCCTTGGGGCAGCACCGGTGCCTCCAGAATCACCTCGACCTGCTCAAACAGGTCGGGGCGTTGACGTGCCGCCTCCAGGGTTACTGCGCCGCCGCGCGAGTGGCCGTGCACGCGCACACGAGTGCCGGTGGCCAGGTGTTCCAGCGCCTGATTGAGTACGCCGGCATCATAGGCGATGGTACCGGGGCGACCGCCGGGGGGGTGCTCCACTCGGCGGCGGTGAAGCGCGGCTGGTTGACCGGCAAATGATAATCGGCGCTGGTCAGCATGATCAGCTGTAGCTCGGGGTCGCTGTAGTACTCGGTAAAATAGAGGAAGTTCTCGACAAAGCCGTGCATGACAATGACGGTACCGGCGGGCGCGTCGGTGCGGCTGCGCGCAATCACGGCCGAGCCAACTTGATACAGCTCGCCGGAAAAGTCGATGGCCTGTTTCTGCGGGGATTCGCGGCGTAACAACCAGCGGCGCAGACTGGTGACGATGAGCAGCAGCAGACCGATCAGGCCAATCAGAAATTGCATTGAATCCAGCTCCGATTAAGATGATGACAGTTCGACAGCATAGCGGATTGCCTGGGGGGAATGTGCCACCCGGCTGGGCGATTGTGTAACGCTAAACGGGGCAACCTGGGTGCGCCGCTCAAGGCCCGTCGTAGAGCGTTACCTGCGCGGCTTTCATCTGGTAGCTGGCATCGGCCAGGGCGTTGCTGGTCTGGGCAACCTGCAACAGGCCCTCGACCAGTAGCGGCTGGTAAATGTCGCTGAGGTCGATCCCGGCTGGGTAATCCACCAGAATAATCTGGTTTGGCGGCGGCGGTGGCACGTGGATGCACGCGCCGGCGTAGGGCACCAGAAAAAACTGGGTGTAGCGCCCGGCGGCATCGCTTTCTATGGGCACCGGGTAACCACCGATGCGAATTTGCTGCTGATCCATGGCGGCCACCACGCGGGTCGAGTACATCACCTCGGGCAGGCTGTTGTCATCCTGACGCAGGCTGGTGGTGAAGTCGCCGTTGGCGTCCGGGCCGTTGCCGTGATCCAGCTCGGGCATGTCGAGCATCGCCTGGTAGTCCTCGGCCGGCAACAGGTCGAGCCAGTCGACCTCGCGGGGCTCGGCGGCGCTGGCCTGCATAGGGATGGTCAGCAGACAAGACAGCAGGAAGGGCAGCAGGGGTTTCAGCAGCATGGGGGTATTTCCGCAGCGTGGTGACCAGGGTCAGACCGACGCAGTCTGCGGCGGTTCCTGCCCGCGTGCAAGCCGCCGGGCTTATTCGGCCCAGCGCTCCTTGATCTCGACAATGGCGTCCAGTTGGCTAAGAAAGCAGTCCACCAGCTCAGGATCAAAGTGCTTGCCGCGCTCGCTACGGATCAGCTCAACGGCTTTCTGTACCGGCCAGGCTTCCTTGTAGGGGCGCTGGCTGGTCAGGGCATCGAAGACATCGGCAATGGCCACGATGCGTCCTTCCACCGGAATGTCCTCGCCGGACAGGCCTTTCGGATAGCCCGTACCATCCCATTTTTCATGGTGCGAAAGGGCGATGCGGCGGGCCATCTGCAACAGGCTGGCGTCGTGGTCGCCAATGATCTGAGCGCCGATCTCCGGGTGTTCGCGCATGATCTGCCATTCCTGGGCGTCCAGTTTTCCGGGTTTTTGCAGTACCGCATCCGGAATGCCGATCTTGCCCACGTCGTGCATGGGCGCGGCGTGCAGTATTTCATCGGCATCCTCCTCGCTGAAGCCAGCCGCCAGCGCGATCACTCGCGAGAAGTGGCTCATGCGGATGACGTGCAGACCGGTTTCGTTGTCCTTGTATTCCGCCGCCATGCCCAGACACTGCACTATGTTCAGGCGGGTTTCACGCAGTACATCGGCGCGTACCAGCGACAGATGCGTACGCACCCGCGCGCGAACGATCGGGCTGCTGACCGGCTTGCTGATGTAATCCACCGCGCCCAGGTCAAAGCCGCGAATCTCGTCCTCCACGTTGCTCAGGGCGGTGACGAAGATGACCGGGATGCTGTCGGTCAGTGGGTTGGCCTTGAGCCGCTCGCACACCTGGTACCCGGTCATGCCAGGCATCATCACGTCGAGCAGGATCAGGTCGGGCCGTTCGGTGCCGGCCAACTCCAGCGCCCGTTCGCCGTCGCGGGCAAACAGCAGGCGGTAATCGTCCTGCAGTATGTGCCGCAGCACATGCAGGTTGGAGGGCTCGTCATCGACCAGTAGCAGGGTGCGGCGGGTATCTTTCAGTGGCATGGCATCAGTCTTCGTTCGGGGGCGTGCTCAGCTCGGCTTCAAGCTGTTGCACGGCCAGGACAAAATCGAAATCGTTGAGCGCCTGTTGCACCAGCTCCAGGCGTTCAGGGGCAATCAGACCATCAAGTTGCAGTAAGCGCTGCTCATTCATTTCGCCGCGTTTCAACCCGACAATCAGGCTGCTCAGCAACTGGCTGCGCTGCTGGCGCTGGGCACTGTTGAGCGCCAACGAGGCCCCTCTGGCCGTCGCCTGTTCCGCCGGCAGGCAGGCCAGCGCCGCCTGCAGAGCATCATGCAGCACCTGCACCGCAGGTATCAGGCTGCTGGCGGTTTGCTGCGGCAGGCGCTGCTCCAGATCCATTGCCAGCCGCTCCACCCGTTGCAAGCCCAGATTGGCGGCGCTGCCGCGCAGCCGATGCAGGAGCGCTGCCGCTGGCTCAGTCTGCGCATCTTTCAGTAGCGCTGCCAACTGCTCGGCGGCGTGCTGGTTGCCCTGCAGGAACTGCCGCAGGGCTTGCTCCAGCGCGCTGCGATTGCCCCAGCGCTGCTCGGCGTCCAGCCAGTTGATTGGTCCGCTGCTCGCAGTCGCCGCGCCGCGGGCTTCTGGCCCGGCGGCGGCCGTGCCATCGAGGCCCAGTACCCGGCGGATCTCCTGCTGCAACGCCTGGCGGTCAACCGGTTTGGAGGCAAAGCCTTGCATGCCGGCGGCCTTGGCGGCCTGACGGTCCTTGTCCAGCACGCTGGCAGTCAGCGCGATGATGGGGGTGGGTGGGCGACCCAGGTTAGTTTCGTAGCGGCGGATGATGCGCGTGGCCTCCAGCCCATTCACCTCGGGCATCTGCATGTCCATCAGCACCAGGTCGAAACGCTCTTCGGTAATGTGTTCGAACGCGGCCATGCCGTTCTGCGCGCTGGTGACGCTGTGACCTTCGGACCGCAGCATGACTTCCATCAAGCGGATGTTATCGGCCACGTCGTCGGCCACCAGAATTTTCAGCGGCGGCAGGCTAATGCGGCTGCTGGCGCGGGTCTTGCCAATGGCCTGGGCCGGCGCCAGTGGCAGCAGCAGGGAGAAGCAGGAGCCCTGGCCAGGCTCGCTGGTGACGCTGATGCTGCCGCCCATCAGCTCAACCAGTTGCCGGGCGATGGTGGTACCCAGGCCGGTACCCCCGAAGCGGCGGCTCATGGAGGCGTCGGCCTGGGCGAAGGGCTCAAAGATGTGGCGGATGCGCTGTGGATCGATGCCGATACCCGTATCGCGTAGCTGGATACAGATGCCAGCCTCGTGCTGGCTGACTTGCAGATCGACCTGACCCTCCAGGGTGAACTTGATCGCATTACCCAGCAGATTGGTCAGCACCTGGCGCAGACGCAGGGCGTCACCGCTGTAGTGATGTTGCGGCAGCTGGTAGTCGAAGGTCAGCAGCAGCCCCTTCTGTGAAGCTTCCAGGCGGAACACGTCGAGCAGCTGCTGACACAGATCAAACAGCGAGAACGCCTGATTCTCCAGCTGCACCGCGCCCTTTTCCAGCTTGGCGGTGTCGAGAATATCGTTCAACAGGCCCAGCAAGGAGCGCGCTGCGTTATGCACGGTCTTGACGTGCTGTTGCTGCGCTGCGGGCAATTGCTCATCGTGCAGCAACACCTCGCTAAAGCCGATGATGGCGTTCATCGGCGTGCGAATTTCGTGGCTCATATTGGCCAGAAAGGCACCCTTGGACTCGGCCGCCTGCTCGGCGCGCTCCTTGGCCTCCAGCAGGTCGACCTCCATGCGCCGCCGCTCGCTCAGGTCGGTGGCCAGCACCACCACCTTGCGGGGTTTGCCATCCGCGTCGAGGATCGGGTTGTAATAAGCCTGGATATGCACGCCATGGCCGTCGTAATGGCGCAGGCTGAACTCCCCGGCCACGTACTCCCCCTGGCGCAGGCGGCGCCACAGACCGGGGTCGTCATCTGCCGGCTCAAACAGCAGGGTGTAGTGTGCGCCCAACAGGCTTGAGCGAGGATAGCCGCTGAGCGTCAGAAAGGACTCGTTGACCGACACGATGCGCGCATCCAGATTCAACTCCAGCATGCCCTGCGCCCGGCTGATGGCGTGCACTATGCCCTCGAACTCGGCGTTGCGCAGCTTGCTGTCGGTAACGTCAATCATCACCCCGTCGATCCACTGCGGTGTGCCCTGGTCGTCGAAGATGCCGCTGGCGCTTTCGGCCACCCAACGCTCGCTGCCGTCACGGTGGCGAATGCGGTACTCGACACTGTATTTTTCACGCCGTGCGATCGCCGCCATGACCAGGTCGTAGCAGCGCTGCTCGTCGTCCGGGTGAATCAGCTCGGCGAAGCTCCTGCCGTCTGCCATAAAATGCTCGGCCGGCCAGCCACACAGCGCTTCCACGGCCTCGCTGATAAACAGCATGGGCCAGTCGCCGCGCGGCAGGCAGCGAAAGGAGACGCCGGGTATGTTGGCGATCAGCGAGCTGTATTGTTGTTCGCGTTCGCGCAACTCCTGCTCCAGCGCGACCCGCTCGCTGATATCGGAGGAAAACCCCACCAACAGATTGGCGCCGTTGACCTTGGTCTGACCCACCGCCAGGCGTACCGGAAAGGTACTGCCGTCACGCCGCAGGCCCTGCAGTTCGGTAATGTTATCCAGCGCTTGCGGTTTCTGCCCGGAGACATAATCCTGCAGGAAGCGCTGATGATTGCCGTGGGTGTCGGCGGGCATCAGGCTGCGAATGCTGCGGCCAATGATCTCGGCGGCCTGCCAGCCGAACATGCGCTCGGCGGACCGACTGAAGTCCTGAATAACCCCCTGCTCATTGGTGGTGATGATGCCGTCGATGGCCGTATCGACGATCGCGCTGATCTTCGACTCGCGCGCGCGCAACTGCTGATAGAGCTGGCTAAAACGCACAATACCGTTGACCACGCCCACCAGCCCGCCGAGTACCAGTGCGGTCAGCGCAATAATCAGACCGAGTGTCAGATGCTGGGAGTACTGCGGCTGGTAGTCACTCGGCGCAACGCCGATGAAACGAGCCGCGGCCATGCCGCTGTAATGCATGGCTGAAATGCCCAGGCCCATCACCACCGCGGCCAACAGTAGGGCGCGTGGCGACTCCTGCGGCAAGCCGAAGCGAATCCACAGCGAGAGTATCGACAGGCTGATGGCGATGACGATGGACGCGGCAAACCAGGCAGGATCAAAGCGCAACTCGGCATCCATGCGCATGGCCAGCATGCCGCTGTAGTGCATGCAGCCGATGCCGGCGCCCACCAGCACGCCCCCGAGCAGCAGCTCCACACGGCCAAGATTGCGGCGCGCCAGCAGGGTCAGTGCGACCAGGGAGGCGGCCAGGGCGGGCAGGATAGACAACATGGTGATGGCGGGGTCGTACGCCACCGGCATGCCGATATCATGGGCCAGCATGCCGATGAAATGCATGGCCCAGATGCCGCCACCCAGCGCGGCGGCGCCGCTAAGCAGGGCGCCGTTGCGCGTCGAGCGGGTGCTGGCCTTGCGCGCCAGCCCGGCAACCTGCAGTGCCAGCCAGGCCGCCGCAATAGCGATGATGATCGACAGCACCATCAGCGAATGATGGTGATGACCGTGCAGCAATGGGCCGGGGTTCAGTTCGGCATTGTAAAACCAGGACCCTGTCAGCAAGGCTTACTCCCGCTCCTTACGGTGGCTCGTTGTCGAGCTACCGCATTCGACTCTCGATCAATGGGGACTACAGGCACATTGTCATCATAGAGCGCGTTGCACAGACTGCCTAGCAGGTCACTGGAAACGCCCTGGCGCAAACGCAGGATTAGCCATGACCCCTGGAGCAGCCAGACGATGCTGTTGTTACTGCAGGTTATCGGCGCTGGAAGGCGAGGCTTGAGTACCGCTCAGCAGTTGCCGCCAATGCTGACGAATGGTCTGCAGTGACCGTTCGCCACCCAGTTGGCCGCGGAACAACAGCACGCTGCCAAGCACCGTCGAGTATTGAATCAGCGCCATGGCGCGTGCGGTGCCGGGTGCAACCAGTGGCTCCAGCAGGGCTGCGCTCTGCTCGACCCGGGCGTGGTCGACGCTGGCTACCACTTGCCGGGCGTAGTCATCGCGTTGGGCATAGTCGCGAATGGCAAACTCCACCTTCATGCGTTTGAACTCCACCGCAGGACCCTCGAACATCAGCTTGAGCACGCGATCCACCTCCTGCTCGGGCGTCAGCTGAGGGTCTTGTCCCGGCTGCCAATAACGCAAGCCCTTCATGCGCAGCGCCTGCCACTGATCGAGAAACAGGTGGATAAAGCTGCCAAGGTCTTCGAAATGCCAGTAAAAGCTGCCGCGTGTCACCTTCAGGCGCTTGGCTAGTGGCAATACCCTGAGCTGATCAAAACCGCCTTCGAGAATCGCCTCGGTAGCGGCATTGAACCAGTCCTGCTGGCTGAGTACTGCACGCCCGGTCGGTCGGCCGCGGGGCTTGGGTTTGCTGGTGACGGGCATGGCAACTGTCTCGTTGAAGCGCGAAGCCGGCATTATA